>NZ_AP026867.1:6160733-6516466 GCF_026000115.1 Aureispira anguillae | reverse complement strand
GCGCAAAACAATTCAAAGAATAAATTAAACCTAGAACTATAAAAATGTATCTCATTAGTATAAATTAAAAAGTCCAAAGAAATTACTCTCTTTGGACTTGATTTGTTAATATTATTTAACCACTACAAAGGATTTTGTACTTTTGTAAGCACCACTTTGTAAGCGAATATTATAAATGCCATCCAATAGTGAACTAACATTTATGTCTATAGTATTAATAGCTTCATTGATAGTAACTTCTTTTACTTTCTGCCCTAAGGCATTGTAAATTTTTATTTGGATCTTTTCTTCTAAAACTAGGCTACTTTCTAGAGTTATTGTATTGCTTGCTGGATTAGGATATAAGATTAAATCCCATCTTCTTTCATAAACCTGCTCTTCTTTTTTTGCCTCCAATTCACTCGGAGATTCCTCTATAATAGATCTTCCATTACTACTAATACAATCAAAATTCAACAAATCAACATCCTCTACCATAGACAACATCCCTCTTGCCTGATGGACTCCTACACCTCCTTCTTGTGGACAATGTGCTGCTGCTTGTCTTAAGGATATTAATTCACTGTTACTAAATTCTAAAACTCCTTTTGCAAGTGTATTCAAGTAAATTTCATTGACTTCTTTTTCCATTGTCAGAGTTGTCGTTATTACATCAATCTTTCTGAACAACCAACTGTTTATTCAATATCACTCCACTTTCCAACTCTACCCAAACAATATAAATTCCATTCTCTAAGTCCTTTATTTCCAGTTCTACTATTCCTTGGTTGATCTTCTCTATATTCTTGACCTCTCTTCCTAACGCATCATAAATCATTACATTTTTTATGACAGATTCTGATTCTATAGTAACACTACTACCAGTTGGATTGGGGTATAAAGACACTTCTTCTAAATCGTTATCACCTATGATTGCTATACTTGTAAGCGTATCGCAGGCAGCCCCCGTTAAAGCTGGCATTCTATAGTGCGGCATATTAGGAAAGAACTGACTATTATTAAAAAATATATCTATATCATGTTGTCGAACATTACAAGCCAAACCTGCCGAATCAGGATAATCTATGACATGAAGATATCTATTACTATAAGTATGCCCATATATCTTGCCATCTGGGGCTATTTGTATATAACTAAATAGAGTAGGTATAAAAGTAGGCGTAAAATTATCATGGATTGCTACTGTATCTTTTGAGGCTGCAATATCCGTTGCCCATAAATCAAATTGATATAGATATATCCAAGAAGAGACATATAAATATCTATCATTGAGAGACACAGCAGCTCCCGATAAGACCCCACTCCCTGCCAAATTATCAATAGAATCAATAACAGGAATATGTAAGTAATTGGACAAATATCCTGAACAACGATCAAAATCATAAATATCTAGATCATTGTAATGGTCATATCTAATATATTGATTTCCTTGATGATTAAAGGTAGCTTGTCCTGCCATTTCGCTTCCCAATATTTTGATAGTGCCTAAATATTGCTTGTGATGATAAGTAATGGCATTTCCTGCAATTAAAAAAACATGATAACCATTTGAACCACTCATGGGCTGTATTAGCCACCAATCTCGACCATTCCCGTGTTTAACTACTTCCAATTGACCAGCGCATATAGAATCATTTTCTAATAAAATTTGATTCTTTGTTTCTACTTTTCCTAATCCTCCATTTGCATTCATATCTACCAAAGTATAGTATAGCTTATCTGCAAATCCTGCTATAGCACTTGCATTTGTAATTGCTTGATGGAAAACATAGTATTTGCTGGCTTCAATAGGGTGGGGAATAGCTATCATACCTTCACTTATAGGATATCCAGATTGCCTAAAATTATCTGCTACTTGTCCAGGATTAAGGCTATCTCCATTTTGCATCAATTGGTGTTGGGCATTATGTATTTTGATACCATTAGAATAAAAAATAAAATTGCCTAAACTATCTGACATGGATATAATCTCCCCTCTTATCTCCATATTTCTTGAAATACTATCTAATACAATAGGGTTATTAAAAGTAATTTGTGTCGATTTTGTTCCTGGTGTTCCTATTCCTGTTAACCAGTTATTATCATGCTGTTGTGCAAAACAGCTTAAAGAATAAACTAGACTTAGTACTATAAAAATATATCTCATTACTATAAAATTAGAAAGTCCAAAGAGATTCCTCTTTGGACTTAGTTTATTATTATTTTACTACTATAAAGGATTTTGTACTTTTGTAAGCACCACTTTGTAAGTGAATATTATATATACCACCTAATAGTGAACCAACATTTATATCTATCCTGTTGATGTCTTCATTTATGGTTATTTCCTTTACCTTCTGTCCTAAAGGATTGTAGATTTTTATTTGTATCTCTTCTTCTAGAACTAGATTACTTTCTAGAGTTATTGTATTACTTGCTGGATTAGGGTATAAGATCAAATCCCATCTTCTTTCATAAACCTGCTCTTCTTTTTTTGCCTCCAATTCACTCGGAGATTCCTCTATAATAGATCTTCCATTACTACTAATACAATCAAAATTCAACAAATCAACATCCTCTACCATAGATAACATGCCTCTTGCTTGATGAACTGCTAATCCTCCTTCTTGTGGACAATGGGCTGCTATACCTCTTAGGGATATTAGTTCACTGTTGCTAAATTTTAAGATCCCCTTTGCTAAAGTATTTAAGTAAATTTTATTCACTTCTTTTTCTAAGGCTTCATGTAATTCTATGGTACTCAACACATCACCCCTTTTGAACGACCAATTGCTTATTCAATATTCTTCCATTCCCCAACTCTACTTGAACAGTATAAATTCCATTTTCTAAATCCCTTATCCCCAACTCCACTATTCGTTGATTTATGGTTTGTAGATTGTTTACCTCTCTTCCTAGCGCATCATAAATCTTTACATTTTCTATGACAGATTCTGATTCTATAGTAACACTATTACTAGTTGGATTAGGATATAAAAACATTTTTTCTGTTTCTTTTTCCACATCTACAATATTTGTAAGTGTATCACAGGCAGCACCTGCTAGTGCTGGAGTTCGATAATGAGCCATATTAGGCAAGAAATGCCCTTGTACAAAAAATACATCTAAGCCTCGTTGCGCTACATTACAACTTAGACCTCCTACATCAGGATTATTAATAATATGCATGTAAGGCATATTATCTATATGGCTGTAAATTTTTCCATCTGGTGCAGTTTGGATATACCCGAATTGAGTTGGTGTTCCTGTAATCAAAACATCATCATAAACAGCTACTGTATCTTTTGATCCTGCAATATCTGTTGCCCATAAATCAAACTGATACATATAAATCCATGAGGAGGCATATAAATAACGATCATTCTGGGAAACAGCCACTCCTGTTGCGACATTGCTAAACGCTAAATTATCAACAGAATCAAGGACTGGGATGTGTAAATAATTGGACAGATACCCCGAACAACGATCAAAATCGTAAAGATCTAAATCATTCCGATAATCATACCGAATGTATTTATCTCCTTGATGACTAAAAGTAGCTTGCCCTGCAACTTCACTCCCCAAAATTTTAATAGATCCTAAATATTGTTTGTGGTGATAAGAAATGGTATTATCTGCGATTAAAAATATATGATAACCATTTGATCCACTCATGGGTTGTATTAACCACCAATCTCTGCCATTTCCATGCTTAACCACTTCTAGCTGTCCTCCACACATTGAATCATTTTCTAACAGAATTTGGTTTTTTACCTCTACTTTTCCTAATCCTCCATTTGTATTCATATCTACCACGGTATAGTATAACTTATCTGCAAATCCTGCTATAGCACTTGCATTAGTCGATGCCTGATGAAAAACATAGTATTTGTTGGCTTGAATAGGATGAGGGACAGCTATCATACTTTCATTTATTGGATAGCCTATTTGCTTAAAATTATCTGCGACTTGACCAGGACTTAAACTATCTCCATTTTGCATTAATTGATGTTGCGCATTGTGTATTTTTATCCCATTTGAATAGAAAATTAAATTACCCATGCTATCTGACATAGATACTGCGGCTCTATTGATCCGCATATTCCTTGAAATACTATCTACTAAAGGAGAATTATTATATGTAATTTGTGCAGATTTTGTTCCGCCGCCACCGCCACCAACGAGCCAATTGTTATCATACTGTTGTGCAAAACAATTGAAACTGTAGATAAAACTGAGTAGGAGTAAAATATATTTCATAGCTATAAAAATTAAAACCCTAAAGAGCAAAATGCTCTTTAGGGTTAGAGTTTTGTATTATTCGATAACCACAAATGGTTTTGTTGTTGTTTCCTCTCCATTTTTCAGGTGTATAGTGTATACACCATTTACAAATGAACTCACATCTATGTCCACTGTTTGAATTATTTGACCAGTTGTAATTACTTTTACTTGTTGCCCAAGGGCATTATAAATTTCTATCTGTGTATTTGCTTTTAAATCTCTATTGCTCTGTAATGTGATCGTATTCCTTGCTGGATTGGGATATACAATCAAATTCCATGCAGCTGTGTTATCACTAACGGAAGACTCGCTATCATTGTTGGGATCATCACCTTCATTTGACCGCCCATTCTTACTAGGGCAATTGAAATTTAACAAAATTACGTCTTCTATCATTGACAGCATACCTCTTGCTTGATGGACTGCTAGACCACCTTCTTGTGGACAGTGAGCTGCTATTCGTCTTAGAATAGAACGCTCATTGCTACTGAATGTCAGAATCCCTTTTGCTAATGTGTTGAAGTATATTTCATTGACTTCTTTTTCCATTCTCTCATACAGAGCTACAGTAGAAAATGCATTATTGTTCGCACAAATAGGCATTAAAGCATTTTGCTGTCGTCTATTCAAATTATCTAGTAAAGTTTGTTGTTGCGGCATGGCTGCACTTAGTCTATGAGCAATAGCATTTCTGGTCGTAGTAAGATTGGCAGTGTAATTTTGTACTAACAAAGAATCTACATAATGTAGGGAATCTAAATAGCTTTCACAAATATTCTTACAACTATCGATTAATATAGAGTCCATTGAGCTAAGATGAAACACATTTCTACATCCCTTTGTTATCTGATCGAAATGACCAATACAGGTGTTTTGGTGATTGGCTACAAAGTTTTGAATATGCGGATTTTGACTATTCGTTGCTAAATGAGGGTTCTCTACCAATTTTCTAAAGAGTGCTCTTTTTCCATTATGTCGAGTTACTAAAGGAATAGTTCCACCACCATTTTTTGCTAGAATTTGATCTAAATTTGTTACCTGATTACTGGTACCAGTTCCACTAGTAATATTATTAAAACTAGAAGTAGATCGAGCATTTCCACATATCCTAAATGGTTCTTCACAACTAGAATTATTACCAAAAGCATTATCATCAAACCAAGTTGATAATGCATTATAATTATTAGGTCTAAAATCAAAATTAGAGATAGCAGCAGCATTCACATCAAACAATGAAAAGCCTTGTATAAATGGTAATCCTTGATGAAAAGCATCTGTACTAGCCGCATGTGTCCAAGTATTCCCTTCATAGTCTTGATTTCCAATAACAGCCCCAGCATCCATTAACAAACCAATATGATGGTCATCAAAACGATTCCCTTTAAAGTCCACCTGATTGTTAAAGCCTTCAAAAAATACCCCAATATTGGTACCTGTCACCGCATTGCATTGATAAATACTACCTCCCCCTAAAATAGCGCCTCCAGAAGCTATAATTCCACGAGTATCCAAGGCATTCCGTGTATTAGCATCCCCAGTAATTGTATTGCATTCAATCACCAACCTACTATTAAAAGCAGTTATTCCTGCCCGTTCAGGGCTGCTTCCATTCATATAGATGGTATTGCCTTTAATGCCTGCATTGTTTTGTTCATAGCTATGGTTGTGATTCATTACAGCAATTCCATTTTCTGCATCATTGGCATTAATGATATTGTTTGAGATGGACAAAGAGGAAGATGTGGCAAGCCCAGGATTATCGTTCACCAAGATGCCTGTTCCTTCCCCAGGACGAGTATTCATATCAATTTGGTTGTTATCAATCCAGATATCGGTTGGCGCCAAAGGATTAAAGGCAGCCACTCCTAAACGACCCATTTTAGAGAAGGTATTAAAACGAACATACATTTTGGTATCAAAAAGGCTTAACGAACGAACACCCATATCTGTAATACTCGTCATCTTATTCCGATAGGCTTGAATCCCCAATCCTGTTCCTGAAATACCAATAAAACAACGATCAAATAAACAGTCTTCTACTAGGATATTATTCAAACCAAGATTCCCTGCTGCTCGAACATAAATACCACAGCCTTGGTAGCCTAAATTTGCGGGATAAATGGTATTGGGTCTAACTCGATCAAAATGACAAGAATTGGTGGAAAAATTGGCATTAAACAAGACAATTCCTGCTACTAGATCTTGAAAGGTGTTGGTAGGCGAGGCTGGTGCTAAATTAAGGTTTAGCGAGGGAATATCCCAAGCAAGAATTCCAGCTAATCCCTGTCCTCCTCCTGCGTCAGGACGAACAGTAGTCAAGACGCCACTTACGTCTAATGTTGGGGTGTTCAACAGTCCTGTAAAAGGGGGCAAAATAACTGGAGCCGAAAAAAGATTTCCATCAAATTCTCCTACCACAATGTTGTTATGGGGCGCACCAGGAGCCACATAAATACCAATAAAGTTATCCAAGAAGTTGGTATTAAGAATGTGCCTTAGTATTGAATTGTGTGCTGCATGAATGGCATATTGTGCATCTCGAAGGGTTGCTTTGTCTGTTTCTAGAGTTGCATCTTCTTGCACTAAAATGCTCTGCCACAAACAATTTGGACAGGCTGCTTGAACCGTTGTATTGTTCAACGATAGCGTTGCACCAGGGGCAACAATAATTTGTGCTCCTGGACTCATTTTTAGGGTTGAACCATTGGTAAAACTATAGGTGGTTCCTGCGTCTAGTATCCATACCCCTGCCATGTTTACCGTTTGATTGTTGGTTTGTGCCGTGACATTATCCAACAATTGCCCTGCTAGTATTTGATCGCTAAAATAAACCGTATCAGGCAAAGGCTGACAATTGACGGCAAAACTATCTTGTATCCAAATTTGTGCATCATCAGCTACCTGTTGACTTGGATTTCCCAACTCAAAGGCATTGGCTTGATTTAGAATGCTCTTAATACTATCACAATTCGTCATCAACAGTACTCGTGTCTTAAATTCTAAGGTATCGGTTGCTCCTGCCGCTATGGTTAAGGTATCGGTCAAAAGGTGTGCTGTACTGTTGTAGTTAAAATCGCCAGCAGTGGTTACCAATAAACTTGTTGCCAAAGTATCGGTTACTACAACGGTATTAGGCGCTTGACAGTTATTGGTCACTAGAATACGATAGCAAACCGTATCATAAGGCAGAATGGTATCTTTGTCTACTGTTTTGACAATAGATAAGGAACTAATTAATGGCGCTACGGTTGCGCAATCGCTTATCGTGCAATTGTTGGCATCGGTAATGGTCACACAATAGCTGCCTGCTATCAATCCTGTTAGATCTTCTGTTGTTGCACCATTCGACCATAAATAAGTATAAGGGCTGCTTCCACCAGTCACGGTATTCGCCACTGCTCCACTATTCGCCGTCAAACAATTCACAGGGGTAGCTACTAAATTATTACTCAATATACTGGGCTCGGTAAGGCTTGTAGTCGCCGTAACGGTACATCCATTTGCATCCGTTATGGTTAGACTGTATCCTCCTGCAACTAAGCCTGATAGATGGGCATTTGTCCCTCCATTGGACCACAAATAACCATAAGGAGCAGTGTTACCTGTAATGGTTGTATTGATTTGTCCATCGCTAAATCCATAACAAGAAATGTTGGTAGTATTTAGCGTAACTAGGGGCAATGGTGGTACGGTAAAGCTTATTGAATCGACTTTTGAACAACTGTTCGCATCTGTTATTGTCACATAGTAGGTTCCTACTGCTAGGCTATTCACCGTACTATTGGTTGCTCCATTTGACCATAGATAGGTATAAGGGCTTGTTCCGCCTGTAACTGTTGCGGTTACACTTCCATCACTTACACCACTACAACTTACTGGGTTGATGCCTGTCATTGTATGGTTAATCTGGCTTGGTTCTGTTATCGTAATCATAGTGGTCAACAAACAGCCATTAACATCCGTCACGGTAAGGGTATAAGTCCCTGCTACTAGACCTGTTGCAGTAGCCGTAGTATCCCCGTTGGACCATAGATAATTATAGGTGGAGGTTCCACCGCTTCCTACAGCGGTTGCTTGACCATCATTCACTCCAAAGCAGCTGACTTGGACGATTGGGTTAACGATTGCACTTAGTGCTGCTGGCTCTGTTACTGTAACGTTCGCAATAGTAGTATCCAAACAGGCATCTATGATGCTTACTTGATAGCTTCCTGCCGCTAAATCGGTCGCTATAGCAGTACTGTCTCCATTGGACCATAAGTAGCTATAAGGTGCCAACCCGTTATTAACCGTAACCGTTGCTGTTCCATCTGCTGCGCCATAACAAGAGATGTCCACTCCATTGTAATTGGAACTTACACTTGCTGTACTTGCAATGGGTAAAGGAATGGTGTAATGAAAGGTGTCACTGGTAAAATCACAGTGTTCTGTTTGAACCGTTGCATAATAAGAGCCGTTGGTTAATGGCTGATAATTATGGCTTGTTGCTCCTGTTATTAGACCGCTGCTGACTTCGTACCATTGGATGGTATCACTGGGAGTAGAGGTAGCAAGTGTTAGTACACTTGTGCAAGTATCTAAGGTAATTGTTTTGTTTTCTGGATAAACGTAAATCTTCACCTTTGCTATAGAGGCTTCTGTACTTGGGCAATTCTTAAGTCTAGTACGATGTTCTACAATATAGAATTGATAGGTGCTATCATAACGAAATGTATCCGTAATAGACAAGCTATCCCCAAATGGAATTATTCGAATTAAAATACTTCCCAGCCCAGGTCCAGGTTGATTTTGACCATAAATTCGCCAAGAATGCTCAATAGTAGAATCAATCGTATTTGCATTAAAGGTAAGAATAGCTTCTTGGCAAACGTCTATTCTAGCTGCTCCATTAATGGAAGCATCGGGTAAAAAATGCAAAATTAATCTATTTTGACACAATCCATTTCCATAAGTATAATGCAGCGTCCCTATATTTGCAGCAACCCCAGCCGTTATTATATTTGTTGTTGTATCAAAGAAAGGAGGGGTAAAAGGAATAAAAGAACCTGGTATTGGATTTGACCAAATTCCTGTTGTGTCAGTAATTCCTAAATTGGCTAACACTATATTTAAGTTCATTTTATAATGAAATGGTGACGATGATGGATAGCTTGGTGTTGTAAAATAGGAAGAATCACTTGGCAAACAATTGATTCGATGTTCTATTAAACTGCCATTAATATGAACCGTATATTGTTTCACAAAAACCTTACAATCTGGATTGTTACTGCTTGCAACTAATGTATAGACTTGAGGGCTTGTTGCAAAACAAGTCGGTTCTAAAATGGTTGGATCGTTCAAAAAAGTAGCTGGAAACCATTGGTAATTATAATTGCCAAATAGACTAAGATCTGTATTTCTTAAGGTAATTGAATTCTGAGCACATTTACTCGTTGATGCTACTAAGTAGGTGGTGTCCTGTACTAGAACAGTATATGCTGCTTCTGCTACCTGACAACCTGTTTGATTATCGGTAATGATTAAATTATAAACTTGATTTATAGGTGTTGTTGTTATCGGAACAAAAACGGTATCGCTACTTAAATAAGCAGTAGGAGTCCATTGATAACTATAATCGCCTTGTCCAAATAGATTGCTACTGAGTAATAAACTATCTTGTGGGCATTTATAAAATGGTGGTGGAGTAAATGTTGTGATTGCTTTACAACCTAGTCGGTTGCAAGGGCGATTCAAAGAATCTACTAAAGCCACTTCTAGCCCTGCATTTATATTCCATGGAACCGAATTAGAAGTTGTTGTAATTAATAAGCCCCCTGTTATAAATCCTAAATCAAATTGTTTGTTTGCAATACAAGAACTTACCAAAACATCATCTACTTTGTTAAAAATCAACCCCATTAAATTGAGATAAAGCGGATTGCCTGTAGAGTTCATTTCCGTGGCAGCAACTTGCATATAACCTCCGTTAGGAGATGGTACCATATTTTGGCGTTTCCCAAGTGCTTCTTGATAGTTATAAACACCTCCCCAAGTTCCCCTAACTCTTGAGTCAAGGTATTCTCTAGAAGAAGCGTTTGCTATCGACCAAGTTGTACTACCAACAGGAGGAAGCGCTACTTTGACCGCAGCAAGTGTTTGTCGTACATCCTGTCTGCCAGATAAAACACAGTAATTGCCATCTATAATCATCTCGCTTACTACTAAATCAAGAACATCCATTTTAGCACCAATCGCTCCTGTATTAGGATCTAATTCCATCGTAAATGCTCCATGTCTTAAGCCACTACGAGTGGTTCCAAACAATCGACCATTATCGTAGGCGGTTGCAACCATTTGCATAGTTCCTTGGTTTCCAGCAGCAGCTTCTAGATTTTGTCGCCATTGCTGGGTTACCGTTGAACCACTTATCGTCAAACAACTAAAATAAACCGCAGAGCCCTCTGTTGAGGAAACCCGATTTGCATTCCCCCCAATCACCAAAGCAGGTCCAAAACTGCCATTAATCTCCACTACATTTTCTGCTATATCATAGTCTTGAGTTGCAACAAGGCTTGTTGTTTCAAAGAAGTGTTGCCACTGAATGCCTAAACTAGGATCTATCCCAACAATAAACCCTGTTTTACTCATTGAATCTTTTACCCCTGCCCCTGCTAAACCTACAATCGCAAATTGATGGTTAAAGCTGCTGGAAAGTTGTATTATTTCTAATCCTGATTGAAAAGGCAATGGGCTTCCTCCGTTGTTCATTTGATAACTTTCTTGGAACAAAATAGTTCCAACTCTATTGACAATCAAAAAGAGTAGCTCTGTCGTACTCCCTCTTGTGACATGCCCTGTTAAGGCAACGCAATTTTGCCCTAAATAATTAACCTCTGAAACCAAATCCAATAAACGAACATCAGCATTGGGAATATGCACAGATTTTCTCCATTGCATTCTCCCTAATAAGTCGGTTCGGATAAGTACTCCAACATCGTTTTGATTTGGAATAAAAGCGGTTCCTGTAACGATATGACCTTCTAAGGTATCCGTTGGTATAGCCGTTAGATTCGCAATAGACATAGAATTAATTTGCCAATCGGAAGAATCAAAAACTGCTGTTAGGCGATTGCGTTGATCGTTTTGAGTACAGTCCAAAATAGTGATTTGGAGCGTATCAGTTACTGTCGTTGTTATACTGCTGCCATTTGTTGTATCTAGATGTTCTACTGTTAGATAAACATCCCAAGTACCAGGTTCTGATATGGTTAAAAAAGTTTTAGGTGGTCGGTTAGTTCCTATTGCAGTATCATAGTTGACCACTGTGTTTATGTTGGGAGCAGGAATGCCATTATTTTTTGAGGGGTTCCAGCTTGCGCCCCATTCCCAATAATCATAATCAACATTTGCTCCTTCTAAACAAATCGTATAGTCGAAGCAAACCTCTTCTACATCTGCATTGAACACCGCTGTTACAGCTGGTTGGTCTAAACAACCGCCAATTTGTTGAACACCTGTACCTATTAGGTTTAAGGTAGAATGAATCACAGGTCTACCGTTGTCCAATATATGCTGCATTCTAGCGACCTGCCCTCTTGTAAAAATAGCTCTACAAGTTTCAAGATGATAATCCATGTGATTTTCTCCTCGATTATAGATAGGGTTGGGTGGACAAGAGGTGCCATAACTATAAGGGGTTGAGCAATTGGTCAAACTGCTATCTGAAGTAGGATTAAGTTGATGGTAAGTATCACAAATATAATCTTCTCCAAAAACATGCTCTAAGCCCATCCAATGCCCAACTTCATGCACCAATGTTTTCCCTAGTGGGTTTATTGCTCCTCCAACAAAGGCATCATAATCAATTCCTATTCCATCTAATACCCTAAGTGTAGGACCAATACTAGAAATTCCAACCGCAGATTGCCCAGCATAAATAATGGTATCAACAATATATACATTTAGATAATTTTCAGCTGGGAAAGGAAGTTTCCCAAACAATAATGCATTATATGGCGCAAAAGTAATATCATAATCACTTAAATTAAAAACACCTGTAAACCCAGTATCTAAAGTATAGGTCATTCCAGGAGCTCCAGGGGTAGCTGTGGTTCCAAAATCTTCCCATCTTGATACCCCTAAGGTATATATGGAGGGTAAATTTTGCGCTAAACAAAAGGTTATTTTTGTAGAATCTTTAGAGAAATATTTATTTAAGGTATCCAACTGTGCTTGCAAGCGAGTTGGAGGAAAAGCATTTAAGGTATTTTGATTATCTGCAATCACATGAAACACAACAGGAATGTGATATTCCTTACCACTTGATGGCGTATTATTAGTTGCAGCAAGGCTTGCTGCACTGAGTACTTGTTGTGTTAATGCGTAATTGGGATCATTGACTTGTCTCCATTGTTTGTACTCATCTGCCCCACAAGGATATTTGGGGCGTTTTACATCCAACAAAAGCGTCCGAACCGTCAATCCACTAGCCGTATTCACTGCCAATTGAATGATGTTCATCCCCAAAGGAAAAGCATATTGCAAAGAATTAACCAATAGAGTGGTATCGCCATTAATGCACCAAAAAGCAACCGCTCCTCCTGCACTGTTATTGTGCAAGGTGACAAAATCTCCTTCTTTTGGATTGTTATCACTCAGGGTGAAATCCGCAAGCCCTGTGGCATAGCAGGCACTCGATAGACAACTGGTTGAAGTCCATGTTGGGTCATTGCTATCTGCATAAAAGGTGCTGCCCAAACGAGCATAATGCGCTACACTGCTTAAATTATTGGCAAATTGTCCTGTGTTTTCTTCAAAATTCCAGTAACCAACCAAATTAGAGAGCGCTATGCTCGTAGAATCCAAACAACTTAGTTCATAGGAGGCAATATTCGCACTACTTCGAGCTATATCCCAGATCCGAAGTTCGTCTAAGCTCCCTTTAAAAAAATCGCTGTTGTCTACGTCTTTTCCCATCCAGAGGTCACAATTGATACAAGTAGTATTTACCGTGCCTGCAAGTGCCTGCGTTCCAAGTAGTAGATGGTCGGCATAAAAAAGCAGCATTCCGTTTTCTCGAACGATGGCTAAATGGCTACAGCCTGTAAAACTATGGTTGATGGAATAGCTCGTACTTCCTATTTGAAGGAGAATGGCATTATTGGTTAACGACCAGCGAAGTCCTTGATTGGAAGCTTGGTTGCGTTGCGAAAAAAGGGTCAAAGTATCGGAAAGGCTAAAATCTACCGTAGAGAGCATGGCTTCTAAGGTAAAATTTCCTGTCCCCAAATCTAATTGAGGGTAATAATTGACATGGGTGTAATCGTCTACCCCATCAAAAGTAAGCGAGGTTTGGGCTGATGCAAAGGCATGCCATAAACATGCCATTACAATAAAGAGGATTGTTTTCATACAGAAGGTTTAAGCGTTTTCATGGTTTATAAATAAGTCTTCATGATGGATCCACTACTACCATAAGGATATGGTGTGTAACGAAATTAAATCATCAAGGCATGTTATAATGCTATACTTGTTTATCTGCTGTCTTAGTCTATTTTAAGAAAGGGAATGAACCATTCCTTTAGGGATATTTTTTTGAGTATTTTGTATAACTCTTCTTATTGCAAAAAAGTTCAACTAAATCCTTTTTTATTTATATCTCATTTAAGAATGCATAAATACATTGTTTTTTAGTGCTGTTATGTTGTATTTCTTCTCCTTTGTTTTTTTGATATATTCTTTGTAAATCAAGGAGTTCAAGGGGTTTCCTTTCAATTTCATAAAAAAACTATTATATTAATTAATCGTTTTTTCTTACTAACCGTTAAGAGTAACCAACACTATAATTAAATAATTACCCGAGCGTTAACACATGATACTAAACCAAATACGCTAATGATTAGTCTTTATCCATCCAAACTCCATTTATTCTTCATTGGGTTCTGTCTATTTGCCCTTCAAACACAAGCACAACTAAATATCAATTTTAGTGCTGATGTTACAGAAATTTGTGCCCCTGGAATTGTTCAATTTACCAACCAAACAAGCTCGACTGCTCCTATTATACAATGGGAATGGAAAAGGGACGGTTATACCTTTTCTAATTTACAACACCCAAGCCTTTTTTTTAATCAAGCAGGGAGCTATGATATTTGTTTAATTGCTACCGATAATTTAGGCAATATAGATTCCTTGTGTCTCAACAATTACATTATTGCTTACCAGTCTCCTACTGCGAACTTTAGTGCTAATGCAACCTCAGGATGTACGCCCTTAGTGGTTAACTTCTCTGACTTAAGTTTGTTAGGAGATGCTCCAATACAAGCTTGGCGTTGGGACTTTGGCGATGGTTTCATCGATACCATTAACGCATCCCCCACCCATACTTACAATACCGTAGGAACCTTTGATGTTACTTTAATTGTTACCGATACCAATGGTTGTTCCCACTCTATACTCCAAAGCAATCTCATCACCGTTTCCAATGCCGTTACCGCAGCCATTACCCACAATGCTTATCAAGTTCAATGCGGACTACCTGCCTCCGTTAGTTTTCATGGCGTTAGCAGTGGCCCTAACCTAAGTTACACTTGGTATTTTGACGACAATACAACAGGCACAGGTTCATCTGTTACCCACAACTATTTAAGTAGTGGCTGTTATGCTCCTACCTTAGCCGTTAGCAATGGCATTTGTGCAGCAACTGCAACCGTAGCTTCCTGTATCAGCATTTCAGATGCCCCAACGGCCGACTTTACGATTGCAGATAGTACAAGTTGTAGGATTCCTTTTACAGCTTCACTGCTTAATCAAAGTACTGGCATTACTTCTTTTGCTTGGGATTTTGGTGATGGCAACCAGTCCAACACTTACCATCCAACCCACACTTATACCAGTTATACCCTTGAAGATTCTACACGATATTTAAAAGGAGTCTTCCCTGTTGTATTAACGGTTTCCAATGCTGCTGGTTGTGTAGATCAAGACACTCAACATATCTACATTTCCAATATACAAACATTCATTAGCAATCAAAACTTGCCCTGTGCGCCAGATAGTGCTTTTTATAGAGCCATTTCCGAAAATGTATCTCCTGCTTTTTCATCCATCAATTGGAGCTGGGCACTCGATCATTCTATGTGGTCGAATGGAGCTTCTGCCAGTGCCTATTATTCCGATTCAGGGATTTACAATGCCCAAGTAATTGTAACAGACAATATCGGTTGTTCAGATACCGCATTCAAAAGAATAGAAATTGGCATTACTCCTACTATTGATACTGTCATAACAGATACCAACTATGTTTGTCGGTTAACGGCAATTGATTTTCAGGGTTATGGTAGTTCTTATATTGATTTTTGGAATTGGACGTTTAACGACAATAGCACAGGCTTTGGAGATGCCATTAGTCACCATTTTCAAGACACAGGAACCATTACAGGTTCTGTCACTGCCAGTTTTAGGGGGTGTATTGATACCTTTGAACTAGACAGTTACTATATCTTTCCCCCTATTGCCAAATTCACCCATTCGATTGTTTGTGATTCTCTAACGATTCACTTTATAGATGAATCCATTGGCGCACATCGCTGGAGTTGGGATTTTGGTGACAGCACAACCTTATCTGATACCTCAACCTTACAAAACCCAAGCTACACCTACTCTAGTCCAGGAGACTACATCGTTACGTTAATTGCTTATAATGACAGCACCAACTGTATTGATACTTTTAGAAGCATTCTTATTATGGCTATTCCTATAGCCGATTTTAGCATCCCTGATTCCATTTGCACCATAACCACGATTATTCCAACCAATAACTCCCAAGACGCAGGAGCTTATCAATGGACAGCCTTTGGTTCTTTACCTTTTACCAACAACTCGGCCAATCCACAGCTTACCTTTAGTCAACCAGGCATTTTTCCGATTACCCTTACAGCCTTTTCAGCCAATGGATGTTTTGACACCCTCCGTCAATATATACACGTAGCAGGAATTGATACCCATATTGTGCATTCACCGATTCCAGCTTGCCGCCCAGCCACCGTAATTTTTACCGATTCTTCAACAGGCATTTTATCACCTATTGTAGCTTGGCAATGGGGAAATTCCAGCACCCTCTCCACTACCAATCAACAATATGCCTTCCCTAGACAAGAAATAATGCCCTTACAAGTTACAAACGATTGGGGCTGTACCTTTGATTTAGCAGATACCATCAATGTAGGTGGCTTATTTATTAATTTTAGCAGTGCAAGAGACATTTGTATTGGCAATTCAATGACAGCAGTTGCCATTACGAATTCCCCTGCCAATGCTGGCAGTTTTAAGCCCTATACTTATATTTGGGATTTTGGAGACGGTCACTTAGACACAACCTCTAATCCTGTCACTCATTATACCTACTCCCAAGTAGGAGTTTATGACCTCTGCTTACATATCATAGATTCTATAGGCTGTATTACGAGTCTTTGTCGCCCCGATTGGGTAGAAGTACACGACCCTACTGCTCTATTTACAGCAGATACGTTTTATTCCTCCTGCCCTCCTTTAGAAGTCAATTTTTCAAACCTTTCTCAAAGCGGAAGCCAATGGGCTTGGTCGTTTGGTGATGGCTCTGTATCTAGCTTAGAACACCCTACCCATGTCTATTCTACTTCAGGATTTTATGATGTAATACTAGAAGTTGTTGCCTTTTCTGGCTGTTCGCATATTGACACCATTCGTCAGATGATCCAAATTACAGGTCCTAGTGGTAACTTTGTAATGTCCCCCATTGACACCTGTGCTCCTTTCACCGCAGAATTTACAGGATCGGGAACCAATATCGCCACCTATACGTGGTTATTTGGCAATGGCGATATCCAAGTAAATACAACCCATAATAACAACGACACTACTTATTATACCTACCATCAAGCAGGGGTTTATGTCCCCATCTTAGTTATTGATGATGGCATGGGCTGTCAAATTTCGATCGAACAAGATACGATTATAACCCATAGCCCTCCCAGCCCAGCATTTATAGCAGACAGTTTAATTTGCCAATTTGACTCCATTCACTATCAAGCCTTGTCTCCCTTAAGCAATACAACCAGTGTAGAATGGATTTTTGAAGGTGGCTTTCCTGCTTCTTCGACTCAAATCAATCCAACGGTTTATTATCCTGATACTGGTAGTTTTGATGTACAGTTAATTGCTTGGGAAAATGGCTGTTCAGACACCTTATTACGCACCAATTTCATAGCCATTAAGCCCTTACCCATTGCTCAATTTGGCATTAATAGAATCGACTCCTGTATTCCCAGCCTAGTCCATTTTTCAGATTCATCAACCAGCCCTCAAGGTTATATTCAAAGTTGGGATTGGAATTTCGGGAACCATCAAAGTTCTAATAGTCAGGATAGTTCAGTTTGGTATCATCAAGCCGATAGTTTTGGAATTCAATTGATCGTTGAAAATAATTTTGGTTGTATAGATACGGTTATTGCTCCCTTACAAACCTACCCTAGCCCTAGCGCTAATGCAGGCAGTTACCCCGTTCTTTGTGTTGGCGACACGCTCCAGCTTCAAGGAACTGGCAATGGTAATTTTCATTGGGCAAGTCCTGCTTGGATTAGTGATAGCACCATTGCCAATCCAGTAAGCGTATTGGATAGTTCTCAATATTATATATTAACCGTTTATAATAATTTTGGATGTCGAGCAAGCGATACCGTACAAGTTATTGCCAGCCCTTTAATTTGGGTAGATGCAGGGGACAGTGCCCATATTTGTGCAGGAGATTCGATAGTTTTGCAGGCAACAGGCAATACCACTGCCTATAATTGGGGAGTCAATAATTCCTTAAATTGCCAATACTGCCCTTCTCCTACAGCATTTCCTGATAGCACCAGTATTTATTATTTACAAGCCAATGTAAGTTCCAATTGTGTTAACAAAGATTCTGTTATTATAACCGTCCACCCTTTGCCCAATGCCCAAATTATAGCAGACAGTTCTATTTGTGAAGGAGATACGCTGCATCTGCTTGCCTTAGGAGGGCAACATTATGCTTGGCTAGCAGGAGAAAATTTATCCGATACAACAATTCCTAATCCTACAGCAATTCCCACTTCAACTTCAATTTATACTGTAGCAATAGTTGATAGCAATACCTGTAAGGATAGTTTCAGTATTGTGGTAACGACTCGAAGTACCGACTTTGTTCCAATTCCAGATCAAACAATTTGTCTTGGAGATACCGCTACCCTAACGCTTAGCAGTGGCAACAATCCCAGTTGGCAAGGAGATTCCTTATCCTGTAATACCTGCCCACTAGCCTATGCTTACCCTACAGACTCTAGTGCTTACCTTGTTAGTTATTACAACACTAACAACTGCTTGGTGAGGGACAGTTTGCAAATACAAGTATTAGACTTAACACAATTACAAGCCCTAGCCTCTGATACCATTTGCAAAGGAGACAGCCTACAACTTCAAGTCTTAGGGCATCAAAATGCACCTGTTTTGTGGTCTCCTAACTATGCATTATCATCCCTTAGCAGCCCAAGTCCATTTGTGTATCCTTCTGTTGACACCCAATATACCGTTCAAATTCATCAGGGGCAATGCCATGCTACAGACAGCATTTCGATTGCCATCCACCCTCCAACGCTTATTAATACCAATGATATAGATTACTGCCTTGGAGATAGCGCTCAATTATTAGCCATTGGCAATGCCAATCATTATGTTTGGACTCCAACGAGTCATCTCAATAACGATACAATTTACAACCCAATTGTTACAGCAACCACCAACCAACAATACCAAGTTATTGGAACAGGAATTTGCAATACCGACACCGCTTATGCTAGGGTTCAAATTCACCCCTTTCCTAATTTACAACTAGACCGTTCTACCAATGCCATGTTGGGCAGTACAATTACCTTAAATAGTCATGCCAATCCGAACCATAATTTTACTTGGTTTCCTTCAGTAGATTTGTCTTGTGTTAACTGCCCCAATCCCTCTTGGTTGGTGCAAGGAAATCAAACTTTTTACGTTACGGTTACCAATGCTTTTGGCTGTCCAGTTTCCGATTCTATCCATGTCCATGTTTTTTCTGATTGTACTCCAGATTTGGTTTTTGTTCCGAATGCATTTAGTCCTAATCAAGATGGGCACAACGACATTCTATATGCCCAAAGTGGAACCGTACAAGAAATCCAAACGTTCCAGATTTATAGCCGCTGGGGGCAGTTAGTTTTTGAGACCAATGATTTGCAAAGAGGTTGGGACGGTCGCTTTCAAGGAAAGGCATTAACAGCTGATGTTTTTGGGTATTTTATAGTTTTTAGATGCCCTAATACTGGAGAAGAAATGTTAAAAAAAGGCAATATCACTATTTTGCGTTAACGACATCTTGTCCGCTACTGAAAAAATGTCAAAAAAAAGACCAAATAAAGGATTCTAACATTCAAAAAGGGCTTTTATACACATTTTGTGCACAAAACAAAAGTTATCCACAGCCATTTTGTGCGTTATTTCACATAAAGTGGATAACATTCGTTTTTTTTGCCCATTTTTTAAATGTTTTTTGATGATGATTTTTGCACGCAAAAAAATTCAATTTTGCAAGAAATTGCTCTAAAATCGTACTATTCTGAAAATAATGTAGACTGTTTAGGTTCTTTTTTGAGTTCGGCAGCCGCCCAAATACCAGCTAGCGATTGCACTATACATAATTTTACTTCTGATGCGTAATAAATCGATTTCAAAGCCCTTCCAGCGGCCTCTAATATCCCCATTTCTTCCTTTAACTTAGAGAGATTCGAATTGAGTTTGGGGATATCTTGGGTCAGTTGTTGCATCAAAATCAGTTCTTTATTTTTAGTCAAGATCACCAAATCAACCACCCCACTAAAATGCCGTTTTCCATCGGAACTTACAAATCGAAATGCACGATATTTTTCGATCAATTGAATGTCAAATGCCTGCTCTAAACTCTTATAAAAAGCAGCCGAATAATACATCAAGGTTTTGGGTTTTATCGCATCAATCAAGTCGTGTTGCTCTAACAAATTGCAGGCTATTTTTTCTCTAGTTTTTAGGTCAAAACTAGTGGGATTATCAGCCTGTATAAAGGTGCTAAATATAGGTTGTAAAATTTGAAAATTTACCTTTTCATTATCTAAAAATAAGTATGCTTTAGCAAAGGCATTTGAACCTTTAAATTTATACTCTAAATTAGGGAAAAGGCTTTGGGCTGACTCAATAATAATGGATTGATATTCCTGCTCTCCCAAATGCGGACTGAGGTAATTAATAGGCAATACCTCCATCTCTGTTGTCGGCATATTTTTTTCATAATTAAACGTCTGTACCCGAACTGGAATTTCCTCTTCTTTCCACAACCATAACAAGCTCGAAGCATTGACATCTAAACTAGGTATCGTTTCATCTCCATTATGGAAAACCCTATTGAGCCACTTCGTTGGTTTCTTAGGCATGGTAGGAAATACCAAATAATCCCTAGCTCTCGTTAAGCCTACGTAAAGCAATCTTGCCTCCTCTGCTAGCGCCTCTTTTTTAGAACTCAGTTTGGCTTCATGTGTTTCGACCAACTCCATCAATTGCGTTCCTTTAATTTGATCGGCATAAGGATTGATCCAATAACAAAGCAGCCGATTGGCTAAGGGCTGTTGAATATCAATCTCAGGAGTTTGACGAACAATTCGAATTCCCCAAATGCTTTCTCTCAATTCATTGGGCAAACTATGGCAAACCACAAAAGGCCATTCTAAGCCCTTGCTTTTATGATAAGTTAAGACATTTACTGCATCCATCCCCGCTCCTTTTCCTTGCTGGTCTAACCCTTCACGAGCCAACTCATCCAACCACAACAAAAATCCACCTAAAGTAGCCGCAGAATTCAGTCGGTTACACGTTTCTTCATAATCCAAGGTCAGTTTCCGCAAAGCATCTATATTATCTAAACGTTGCTGTTCATTACTCCAAGTAGCAACGGTTCTCCTAATATCTAGTTTTTCAATAACACTATTTAATATTTCTGTTGCAGACAACTCCTTGCTTTTGTGTCGAATTGTTCGCAATTGTTGAATATAAGCATTGTCATGCCCCCAACGCTTCAAGGTTTCCGCCTCCTCTTTGAGCTGTTCTAAATACTCCAATCGGTTGGCAATAATATCTTCAATATGATGCTTTTGTGCTAAGAGTAATATTTCTGCTACAGCCAAGGCATCATGCTTATTTAAGATATAACGCAAGCAAGCCAAAATCAAACTTGCTTCTGCCGTTTGCAATAAACCATTCCTAGAAATCGAAGCCTTTAGCCCTTCTTTGTGCAGCGCATCGGCTACTGTTTGGCAAGAAAAATTAGAACGACAAAGCACAGCAATATCCCCTGCTTGCATTGGACGTACCTCATTAGAACCTTTGATTCGAACCATCCACCCCTCTTCCAATATTTCAGCGATATTTCTGGCGATACACTGCTCAAACCAAGGTTTAGCAGGTGCTCGGTTGCCCTCAAATTGAAAATGCCAATGATGCGTTGCTATGTTAAGCTGGTCAGATTCTTTGTTTTTGGCAAAAGGAGCTGCTGTATTTAAAGCAATTCGCTCTACAGGCATATCTTCCCCAAAAGCTTTGACAAAAAGCCCATTACACAAGTGTACCAAATCTTCTCTAGAGCGCCAAGAATTGGGCAAGTTGGCAATATTATCGGTACTATCCATGACGGCTTTCATCAGATCAGGAGCTGCACCACGAAAACCATAAATAGATTGCTTGGGGTCGCCCACCCAAATGGATTTATTGGCGATTTGGGTTAATTTTAAGAATATCTTTAGTTGTATGGGATTCGTATCTTGAAACTCATCTACCAAAAGTAAATCAATTTCATCCTCTAAGACCTCCTGTACCATTTCATTTTCCAACAACTTCAAAATCAACACCTCCATGTCAATATAATCAATCAAACCACGTGCTTTTTTATACTGCTCGTATTCTTTTAAGGCAGCAATAGCCGTATCGAAGATATGATTAATATAGCGCTGAATTTGCTCATGGAAGTCTGGATGTTGATTGTGGCATTTCGCAAATTCCATTAAATCAAAAACATCGTCTCTACTCTTTTTAGGTGCTTTTAGCTTTGTTAATTTTGCCCAATCGTACCAATTAATAAACCCTCTATTTTTTAGCGCTGTTTTCATTGCCCGAAGGCTCCCCATCAACGTTTCTTTACTTTTAGTTCCATCTTCATTGGCTTCTAGAGCAGCTAAAGTAGCTTTTAGATGCCCTGCTAATTCCGCATTTAATGCTTCTCCACTTTTTTTGGAAACTTGAGGCAATAGGTCAAAAAAGCTAGACAAAGAATAAGCTTTGCTTTGCGTTAATACCTCTATTCCAAAATTATTAGAACGAGCAATATCGGTCAGCTGCTTTAAATCAGCCCTCCAGTCCTTACTCGAAAACGCACTCTTATTAAAGCCTAACTGTTCGCTCAACTGCTCCATTTCCAAGACCAAATCAAGCGGAATTACCGTAGCCAAGGATTGATTAAAGATGGTTTGTTGGTCACTATCTGCTATAATATCTACCTCTGGCGAAACCCCTGCTTCAAAGGAAAAACGTTTTAAGAGTTGCACCCCAATAGAATGCACGGTGCCAATCATGGCATTGCCTAATTCGTCCGCCTCTTGTGTCAGTCCTCCCTCTAATAACTCAATTCGAACCCGTTCTTTAAGTTCTGCTGCTGCCTTATTGGTAAAGGTAGTTGCAATAATACCTGAAGCCCGCACTTCAGCAGGACCATTGGCAGTAGGAGCCAATAATGTTGCCATTTCTTTTGTCAAACTATATGTCTTTCCACTCCCTGCTCCAGCAGATATTATTTTTAGATTCATATTGGTTGGTTAACCTTGCTTAATTTAGACAGCACTTAGATTGTAAAAAAACAAACCATAGGCTATAAAAATGAAATTAGAATCTTAAAATTAGCGAGACTCGATCAGAAATAAAAGGACAAGCTCAAAAGATTTTTATTGCTAAGTTTAAAAATCACCAAACTAATGTTAAAGCTAAGGTTCTTCAGAGAAGTAATGCATCGCTAATCCATTCGTCCTGCAACAACACAAGTTTTCTTAAAGCGTCTAACGGTTCCATCTGGACGAAATATTTCAATGGCAAGTAAATGAATTCCAACTCTAGCCTTTCTTCCTTGGTTGTCCGTTCCATCCCATTGCAAAGCGCCCTCTCTAGCCAACAATTCTCCATTTACTAGATTTCGAACTAAGCGCCCTGTTGCATCGTAAACATCAATGGTGGCAATGTATCCCAAATCGTCTACATTATAATTGATCAATAAAAAATCTTCATAACCATCCCCATCTGGCGAAACGGTTTCTGTTGGCAATTCAATTAGGTCATTCCCCAATATATCATTGGTCAAATAGCTAGAGTTTTGATAGGCAGGAGTAGCATAACCAACTTCTGTCGCTGCCGAATGCCAATTGTTTAAATCATTGGTTGGAGCATCAAAATCAATTCGTTCTAAGGAAACCCCATTCTTGTCATCAATTAAAGGAGAATGAAAATCTTCTGAGTAATCAAATAAATCCAATACTTTGGCAAGATAAGCTGTTTGTGGATTTCCAAGACTATCAACATAGGTAGAGTCGTAAGCTGCATATAAAAATACATGACCCTCTTTATCGTCAAAAGTTGGTAGATTATTTTCGACAAAATGCGTTGGATTAGGCGTTTGGTATTGCCCTTTTACTTGATCCTCATCAGCTGTAATAACAACATATTCATTGGGAAATACCAACCAATCTATCTCAATAGGGCGAGTTTGTAAAGAAGTAGCATTGGCTAAATTTCCATCAACGATTTCTGCATTGGACACCACTAAATCGGCTGTATTTAAAACCTTATTAGATTTGTTGTATAACTCTATAAAATCTTTTCCACTGGTTACAGGATTAAACAAGACTTCGTTCAGGATTAGATCTCCAGGCTGAATATCCTGAGGCAAAGCTAAACGAGCTGTATTTTTTAAGGCAATAGGATTTCCGATACAATCCGTTAATCCTACCCCCATTGTAATGGTATACGTTGTTCCCAAAATCAGAGGCTGATCCAATGTTAAAACCACACTATTATAAAAAGGAGGCTCCAAACGAGCAGTTACTACCTGAATGTTATTATCTATGGTATAATTGGCGACCGTAACGCCAGCAAGATCCGCTATCGCCTCCGAAAAATAAACTCGTACACTATCTACCCCCAATGGGAATGCTCGCAAAGCATCGGGAGATTGGACATCAGGAGTCTGATTCAAGACAGAGTTGGCAGCAGCAGGTGTTCCTCCTAACAAATTTTCAGAAGCACGCCAATTGCTCGCTGCTTCACAAGGACGATCTGGATTAATCCGTTCTATTGACCAACCTCCATTGTCCTTGTCTGCATTTTGATACCATGACAATTCATAGGCTACTGCATCAATTATTTCCCCTGATTGATCTTGCAAGATCAATTCATCACTTGTATTTAAATCAGGAAAAGAACTCAGTGCCAAAGCATGCCCAAAAGAAGAAAATCCGATGGTGTCGGCAGCACTATAAATGACCACATATTCACCAGGATGTAAAATAAAAAAGGGCAAGGTAGACACAACTGAAGAAGCATCTGTAAAGGTAAAGTGTTCTAGATTAAAGGTTTTATTGCTTCTATTGTATAATTCAACGTATTCCTTTTCTGGCAAACCTACAGGCGGGTTAGGATCTGCCATAATCTCATTAATGATAATGTCATAGTGCGTTGCTGCTCCTGATTCATAATAAGTCATAGAAGTCGTACCAATTCCCATGCTATTGCCAACACAATCTTCTAAATTATTTAGCGTGATGGTATAAACCGTTTGGTCTACCATATTGGCTCCCAAAGTCAGAATAACTTGATGGTCAGATAAGCAAACCACGGTTATAACAACTGCACCATTATCAACTGTATAATTAGCTGCCGAACCAGCTATTGTTTTATTCAGCACATCGTCAAACTCAATTAAAATTTGATTAGAACCATATTGGCGAGTACTGACAACAGCAGGTGGTGTATTGTCTACTGCATTGGTATAAACCGAATTTTGCTGCCCTGGAGTTCCACCATTTACAGCATTAGAAGCCACCCAATTGCTTGCTCCTTTGCACAACAAATTGGGGTTGATTAACTCTAAAGACCAGCCTCCATTGTCTTTGGCATTATCTTGATACCAATCTTCATCATAGACTAGACTGTCTACTGTCAGCCCGTTTGAATTTAATAACATCAGCAACTCCCCTCCATTGGTCAAACTTAAACTATTCATTGGCACAACGGTTCCGTAAGTCGCAAAACTGGCTTGATTAGAAGCTGCACACAAAATCACATAAGTTCCTGGTAAAACAATTTGGCTTGGCAAACTATGGTTGGAAGATTCGAACAAGGTATAATTGGCTAAATCAATCGTTTTATTACTACGATTATAAAGCTCTATAAACTCTGCATCTGGCAGTCCAACTACAGGAGAAGGATCGGCATGTATTTCTGTAATAATCAAATCATGATAAGCAGCCATTTGTACCTCATAATAAACAAATGAATCTACCGTATTAGTAGCGATACTATTTCCAGAGCAGTCTGTTAATCCATTAACTGTTACGATATAATTGGTCTGGTCAACCATAGGGCTAGCCAATGTTAAGGTCACTTGATTAGGAGGAGTAAAAACAGCAGTATTAACGGTTGCAGTAGTCAAGGTGTAGTTAGCTACCGTGCTTACATTACTCCCTAGAGGTTCATCAAAACTCAGCAATACCTGTGTTGCATTAACAAAAGCGGCAGCTATCAAACTGGGTCCTTGAGTATCTGGCGTATTACTATAAACTGAATTTTGCTGCCCTGGTGTCCCTCCTGCTGCATCATTTGAAGCAATCCAATTGTTGGCTCCTTGGCAAATCAAATTGGGATTGATCAACTCTAATGTCCAGCCTCCATCATCTTTGTTCCCATCTTGATACCAAGACAAATCATAATCCACACTATCAAGCGTCTGTCCACCTGCACTTTTTAAACGAATCAACTCTCCCCCATTTGTCATGGTTAGCCCACCTATATCTAATACATTTCCATAAGCAGCATAAGCCCCTACATTTGCCGTCGCCGTTAATACAACGATAGAATCTGGTGCTAATATATAAGAAGGTATACTGTGGTCGCTGCCATCGTTTAGAATCAAACCTCCCAAATCAATGGTTTTGTTGGAGCGATTCAACAATTCTACAAATTCCCCATTGGGCAATCCCACCACAGGAGAAGGGTCGGCGTGGATTTCATTGATAATTATATCTTGAAATGCCGCTGACTGAATTGTAACATAGGTAAAATTTGCTGTACTATTTGCCACAATTGGATTCCCTGAACAATCTGCTACATTATTAACCACTACTGTATAAGTCGTTTGATCTGTCATCGTAGATACTGTCAGAAGAACCGTATCGGCTGCCATAAAATTGGCTCCTACAATACTTAAACCCGCTATCGTATAATTCCCTAGCGTATTTGCTGTTATAGGATCAAGTTGCTCATCAAAAATCAATTGAACGGTGGTGCTATTTAAAAAATTTGCGCTTAATAGATTGGGTCCCTGTGTATCTGGCGTATTATTATAAACCGAATTTTGCTGTCCTGGTGTCCCTCCTGCTGCATCATTTGAAGCAATCCAATTGTTGGCTCCTTGGCAAATCAAATTGGGATTGATCAACTCTAATGTCCAGCCTCCATCATCTTTATTCCCATCTTGATACCAAGACAAATCATAATCCACACTATCAAGCGTCTGTCCACCTGCACTTTTTAAACGAATCAATTCTCCCCCATTTGTCATGGTTAGCCCACCTATATCCAATACATTTCCATAAGCAGCATAAGCCCCTACATTTGCCGTTGCCGTTAATACAACGATAGAATCTGGAAACAATAAAAAGCTAGGCAAAGCTTTATCGCTACCATCGTTAAAAAACATTCCGCCTAAATCTATAATCTTATTCGATCGATTCAACAATTCTACAAATTCCCCATTGGGCAATCCCACCACAGGAGAAGGATCGGCGTGGATTTCATTGATAATTATATCTTGAAATGCCGCTGACTGAATATTATAATAAACAAAGTTTCCAGTTCCATTGGTAATCGAATTATTATTCAAATCCTCTACCCCATTTATCGTAATTGTATTCGTCAAGGCACTTGTCAATGTACTCGTTGTCAAATGAACCAACATCAAATTTGAAGCGTCCCTTACTGCATTGGTAACCGTAACGCCATTATTAATGCTATAATTAGAACTGGTATTCGCAGAAGCCAACTCTACTACCTCATCAAAATAAACGTCTACTTGATTGGCGCCAATAGCTACAATAGAATCTATACTAGGAGCTGTTACATCCACCATCAAAGGCGAAAGGTAAACGTTGTCAAAGAAAAACTTGTCTCCTCTCGTTGTTGTGTAAGTTGCTAAAAACCCAAAATGAGTCCCTGTCGTATAAGTAGCATCCGTAAACGTACCTTCAGAAAGGTAAGTGGTTCCTCCTGTATAATCCGCAAAAACTTCCCATCCGCCAAGTTGATTCCGAATAATACGCATACTTAATACGGGATTATTTGCCACCGCAGCATTCGTTCCGCCAAAAATTTTAGTAGAAACACCAGCATCTACTCGATAGATTTCTATAGAATCCGTTGAACCACTTGCGCCTATCTGGAGATAATAGCCATTAGCAGTATTACTAAGCGTCGCATTATCTGCTTGAAGATAAACCCTAGTGTAATTAGAAGTCGATGGATTGAAGCCCATTCGAACATAAAACTCCCAAAAAGTAGAGTCCTGTATAGCCGCAGCAGTACTTAGCTCTGAAGTAGCAGAAACGCCCAAATTATCCGTTTGCAGCTCATTCGCTCCATTTACAATAAAATCGGCTGTTGTTCCTGTCCAAACAGGATTAGTGGTAAAGTTTCCATCACTAAAATCATCTTGTAGGATTTGTGCAAAAGAGGCTTGAATTACACCAGTGACCAAAAGGAGTATTATTAGGTATCTCATCTGTTATCGTTATCTATGTACTTTGTTGTCTATGGATTTCCAACTCTAAAAACAAATTGAATTTAAAGGAAGTAATAATGATTATCACTAAGATCTTGGGGATTGTATTGAAATGGTATTAGAGGGTAGTCTTCAAATAGTAGTGAATTTAAGTAAAAATAAACACTCTAAGATTAATTGAAGGTTAAAACTTTAAGAACAAATCTAGAATTCCATTTAATTTAGGAATAGACCATTTTATTTTTTTCTCCCACCTATTAATAATTCTAATGCATTAAGTGTTACTTCTCAAAAGTATTATACTTACCTTTGTTTGCAGATACTCTTTCTAACTAAAATTGTAAAACATATTTATTACCACTTTTTTTAAAAACTTTAATCATGAAAGTAGCTGTTGTTGGCGTCACTGGGATGGTGGGCCAAGTTATGTGCAAAGTATTGGAAGAACGCAACTTCCCTATTACTGAATTCTTACCTGTCGCTTCTGAGCGTTCGGTAGGGCAAGAAATCACATTTAAAGGCAAGCAACATAAGGTAATTAGTATTAAGGATGCGATAGAACAAGCACCTAATTTGGCAATTTTTTCGGCAGGAGGTAGTATTGCCAAACAATTTGCACCTTTGTTTGCAGCTGTTGGCACCACGGTGGTTGACAATTCTTCTGCCTTTAGAATGGACGAGGACAAACCACTGATTGTACCTGAGGTAAATCTTCACTGCTTAAAAGAAAGCGATAAAATCATTGCCAACCCAAACTGTTCGACCATCCAATTGGTAGTTGCTTTGAAACCTCTACACGATGCTTATGGAGTGGATCGATTAGTCATTTCTACCTATCAATCGATGACGGGTACGGGAGTGCAGGCGGTACAACAATACAAGGAAGAAATGGAAACTGGTCATGCCACAAATCCAGCTTACCCACACCCTATTTTTCAAAATTGCTTGCCTCACTGCGATGTTTTTTTCGACAATGGGTATACTCGAGAAGAGCTAAAGCTAGTTCACGAAACTCGTAAAATATTAGAAAACAACAATTTAAGAATTACTGCAACGGCTGTTCGTGTTCCTGTACAAGGAGGGCATTCAGAAAGCGTTAATGTTAGCTTTCTTAAAGATTTTGAAATTACAGAATTAAAAACTATATTAGAAGATACGGAAGGTATTATTGTCTTAGATGATCCTACTAACAATACATATCCAATGCCTCTAAATGCTCATCATAAGGATGATGTTTTTGTGGGTAGAATCCGTAGAGATGAATCGAATGAAAAAACACTTAATATGTGGGTTGTTGCTGACAATCTTCGGAAAGGTGCTGCGACCAATGCTATTCAAATAGCAGAATATTTATTGCAAAAAGGCTGGTTAACTAATGAAATAAAAACTGCGTTAGTTGATTAATTTTATTAGTGTAAGTTTTATTCTTCGCCCCTTTAATTGAATAAAATGACACCTGAACTAGAACAAATTCGTAACGAAATACTCGATTTAAGTGCCTTCAAAGCTGATATTCAGTTTTTGGAGGCATTAGCTAATAATGCTATCTACTGTCTTAGTCAGTATCAAAAAAAAGAAATTCCTGTCCGTTTAAAACAAGCAATTGATATTGTGATTACAGACGTCCTAAACACACTTACCAAAGAAGTTGAATGGGCTAAAGAGGAAATAGAAAATGATGATATCGACGAGTTTAAAGCATTATTTAAAAAAGCTAAAAATCAAATTTTAGCTGATATTAATCAGTTGTTTTAAAATTTGATGGACAAACTCTAAATACTTTACTTCTAGCTCCACTATTGGTTTTCATAAAATATCAATAGTGCTTTTTTATGCCCTGTTGTGAACAATTTTGTATAACTTTTTAAACTTTCAATATTTTCTGAAACTTTTATAAATTAAAACAAGTTTAACACTATAGAATACATATTCTATTATTTTAAACGATAAAACATGAAGGTTCTCAATATTCACAAAAGGATTATCCAACAACCTATTGCTCCAATTGCTGCCTTACTAAAAACTCTAGCAAGCCCTAATGACCAAATTTGGCCCACTGAGCAATGGCCTAGAATGAAATTAAACAATGGCTTAAACGTAGATTCTACAGGGGGGCATGGTCCAATTCACTACCGTGTACAAACGTATCTCCCTAATCAACTCGTTGAATTTAAATTTATAGCTCCCAAAGCATTTAAGGGCACCCATAAATTTGAGTTGATTGAATTAGCTCCTAATCAGACCATCATACAACACAGCCTAGATATGAAGGTAACAGGAATTGGCATATTAACTTGGTCCATAGGAATCCGCTGGCTTCATGATGCTCTAATTGAAGACGCTTTTGACAAGGTAGAAAACCAGTTTTTGGAAACGCCCAAAAAAACAAGCTGGAATCTATGGGTTCGGTTGCTTCGCAAAGCATTATAAATCCCTCCTATTTCTCCTCACGAAACAAGAACAGTTATGAAACAAGCTCCCAAAAAGACTTACCAAATAGATTTAGTGATACAAAGTCTGGGCTATTTGCCCATGATAATCTGCTATCTGCTCTATTTTGTAGAAAATGGATTTTTTATTTTAGCCCTATTATTTCAATTCCTTCTTGGTTTAGCACAATTAATGAGTGGTGCATTTCATAGCGTACAATATGCAAATGTTCAACACAAACGCTATTTTATGGCTGCGATAGCTTACCTTCTGTCTCTATTTGTTTTTTTTCCTAGCTTAGAAATGCTAATAGAAGGAGGAGTAGATTTTCTATTTTTACCCTTATTGATTATCATTCCTGCATTAATCGCAACTTGGTATTATCGCCTAACCTGGCTGCTATATCAAAAAGCACCGACTTTACCTTCCTCTAACAATAATGAACGCTCTATTTTTCAAGAAGACATATTGGACGATATGATGTAATAAGCATTGATTCCCCCTCTATGTCCTGCCCAAAAGTTTCTATTATCACAGCTAATAATCTAACTCTTTAAGCTTTACAGTTTAAAGAGTTTTGCTATATTAGACAACGAGCTCACTAGAAATACAAATTTATGGTAAGATATGACATTATACTTTATGGCGCAACAGGTTTTACAGGTAGACAAGCAGTAGCCTATTTTCAAGAACATGCCCCCATCTCTGTTCGTTGGGCTATTGCAGGAAGAAATGAAGAAAAATTATTAGCACTAAAACAAGAATTAAATTTATTTGCTGATGCTCTTGTTGCCGATGCCTTAAATAATGAAGAGATTGATATTTTAGTCCAACAGACACAAGTTTTTTTAACAACAGTAGGTCCTTATGCCCTATATGGAAACAACATTGTAGCCAACTGCGCAAAGTATGGCGTTCATTATGTAGACATTACAGGTGAATCTCCTTGGGTACGTGATATGTTGGATCAATATGGCTCTCTCGCCCAAAAAACAGGCGCTAAAATTATCCCATTTTGCGGATTCGATAGTATTCCTGCCGATTTAGGGGTATGGTTTTTACAAAAATACATGCGAGAAAGCTGGCAATCAGAGTTGGTAAAAGCAGATGGTTATTATACCCTAGCCCAAGTAGGGCTTAATGGTGGCACCCTGCTTTCTGCCCTAAATATGCTTCAACAAAAAGAAACCAAACGTTTAGCAAATCCTCAATTGCTAATTCAAGATTTAAAATACCACAATTTTATCCCCCCAACAAAACGAGTCTGGAAAAACCATTATGCAGAAGATATACAAGGCTGGGTTTATCCATTTTTTATGGCAGATATTAACACCAAAGTAGTCTATAGGAGTATTGGTCTAGCTGCGGAGTATGAATTGCCACATCCCAAAGAATTTGTCTATCAAGAATACCATGCTATTGGTAAGCGGATTCCCGCTCTCCTAGCCTCAGTTGGAATGCTTTCATTTGGAGTTTTAGGGCAATTTAACTGGTTCCGAAAAGCCGCTCAAAAACTAGGCCCTCAATCAGGAGAAGGACCGAATCAGGAAGCAATAGAAAATGGATTTTTTAAGCTGCGAATCATTGGTAATGACAACAAAGGAAATCGAGCCATTATGACCATGAACTACCAAGGAGATGCTGGAAATAAGGCCACAACTTGTTTTATTTGCGAATGCGCATTAGCTTTGTCCCTAGACCATAAACAACTTCCCAACTATACTGGCTTTTTAACGCCAACCATTGCTTTGGGCAGTATTCTATTTGAACGATTGATTGCAGCCGATTTACAGATAAGTTGTGAAACTATTTGACACTAAAACTATGACAAAAAAAAATATACTTCAATCATTAGGTCCAGGCTTATTGTTTGCTGGTGCAGCAGTAGGCGTTTCCCATTTGGTCTATTCCACAAAAGCAGGCGCCATTTATGGATTTGGATTAATATGGTTGGTCTTTATGGCCAATATTTTTAAATATCCATTTTTTGAATTCGGGCCACGCTATGCAGCGGCAACAGGAGAAAGTTTGTTAAGAGGCTATCAACGCTTAGGCAATTGGGTATTGGGCTTATTTAGCATCATCACCCTCTGCACTATGTTTACAATACAAGCAGCGGTAACCATTGTAACAGCTAGCCTAGCCGTTCATTTGTTTGGCAATGGAATCAGCCTAATGTTTTGGGCAGCAATTTTACTTCTTGTATGTGCTGGAATATTGACCATTGGGCGTTACAAATTGCTAGATAACTTAATGAAATTTATTATTATTACATTAACACTTATTACGTTTATCACTGTAATTATTGCGTTCAAGCAAACCACTAGCCCAATTCGTTGGGCACAAGAATTTCCGATGGAAGGAATAGGTTTAACCTTCGTAATTGCCTTCATGGGTTGGATGCCTGCCCCACTAGATCTATCGGTATGGCATTCGCTTTGGGCACTAGAAAAACAAAAACAAACGCAGGATGACTTTAATCTCAAAAAATCGCTCTTTGATTTTAACGTTGGCTACATAGGAACAACCATCTTAGCCCTATTTTTTGTTGCTTTAGGTGCCTTAGTTATGTACAACTCAGGAACAGCGTTTTCCCCCAAAGGAGCCGTTTTTGCTAAACAGTTGATTGAATTGTATACCACTACACTTGGTAATAGCATGGGGCTTTTTATTGGTTTAGCAGCCTTTATAACCATGTTTAGTACGACAGTAACTTGCCTAGATGCTCTACCTCGCTCTATGGCAAAAGCCCATGTTCTATTGATGAAAAAAAACACTGCAACTCATTCAACAAACACACAAGCAGATTCATCAAGAGTTTATTATTTTGGTTGGCTGGGCACCTTAGTCATTGGATCATTGGTTATACTCAACTTATTTTTGACCAATATGGCATCCTTCTTAATGGTTGCAACCATTCTATCTTTCCTAACCACCCCTTTTTTCGCTATTGTCAATTATATTCTAGTAACTCGCTACTTGCCTAAAGAACAACAACCCTCAATGATTATTAAAGCCTTAAGTGGTTTAGGAATTGTATATTTATTTGTATTTTGCGGCATCTATATTTGGAGTCTATTATAATGAAACACTACACCTTTACATTTTTACTTATACTTATTGGTTGTACAACATGCCTAGCTCAATCTCGTTCTGATTTAGAGAAAAAAAGGCGTTCGATCAATCACGAGATCAATAAAACCAATCTGCTTATTCGCAAAACAACGAATAACAAAAAAGCAACCTTTCAAAAATTGAACCTTCTCAAACAGCAAATTGATTCAAGAGAAGAATCAATAGAAGTTGCCATGCATCATGTTGACCAAATAGATACCATGATTGATCGTAAAATGACGGTTGTAGAAGTGCTGGAGAGCGACTTAGTTGTCCTTCGATCTAATTATAAAAAATTAATTCGCCAGCTATATCGTTACAAAATTAGTCGTAATGTCATCTCGTTTTTGTTGTCTTCCAATAGTTTTAATCAAGCCTATCAACGTTGGATTTACATTCAGCATCTTGAGGGATACAGAAATATGCAAGCTAAATTCATTCAACAAACCCAAAAAGATTTAACACAGCGCATCAACCAGCTTGAACAACAAAAATCAGAACAAGACCTTTTGCTCCAACAAGAAATTGAACAAAAACAATTATTGGCAGATGAAAAGAAGAACAAAGCGCAACTAATTGAGCAACTCAAGAAAAAAGAAGCACGTCTTCGCTCTGATTTAAAACGAAAGAAACGTTATAAAATACAACTTAACAAAAAAATAGAAAGAGCAATATTAGAGCAAATTGCCTCCGCCAAAGAAGCCGCTCGAAAATACCAACAACAACAAACCAAGAAACCTAGGCGACAGCAACAGCCCGCTCCCTCTATCCTTTTAGAAGATGAAGCCAGTAGGCAATTTGCCCAACAACGAGGACAACTAATGTCTCCTATTTATCATGGCGTTATTGTAGGGTATTATGGGAGGCGAAATCACCCTTTATTTCAAGATGTGATTGTTAATAACAATGGAATTGACATCAAGGGGCAATACAACTCTGTTGTCCGAAATGTCTATAAAGGAGAAGTTGTTAGTATTTTTACAATTCCTGGTTTTAATAATGCTGTTATGGTTAAACATGGCAATTATTACACGACCTACTCTAATATTGCTAAGGTTTATGTAAAAAAGGGGCAACGCTTAAAAACAGGAGGACAAATTGGAACAATTGGGCGTGATACCAATGCAGGAGGACATGTTTTGCATTTTGAGGTTTGGCATAATAAATCCAAAGAGAATCCAGCCAATTGGATAAAAAGATAAAAGGCTACTTTCAAAAAAAAACTCGTTTCAATTGATACTTGAAACGAGTTTTTTTTCTATTTGGGGCAAAAAAAATGGGTAGAAGCGGTAGGCTCCCCATTGCCCACATTCTACCCTAAATGAACCCCTATTGTAATACAAGTTTTTTCAAAATCCATTTGCTATTTTGGAGTTTAATATACACATAATAAACCCCTCTAGCGTATGTTTTCAAATATAAAACATTTTTTTTGCTTTTCATATTTTTTTGATAAAAAACTTCCCCTCCAAATGAATTTACAATTCGAATCGATTCTATCTTTTTTAGCGAAGCTACAGTAACACAGTCACTTGCAGGATTTGGGTATAAAAAAATATTTTTTTTATTTTCTTTTATTTTTTTCACATTTGTAATAATATTAATAACAACGCTTTGCATCGTCGTATCTCTATTTCCACAACTGTCCGAAGCAATCAAAGTGACGAGATAAGTTCCTGCACTATCATATATATGGGATGGATTGGCAGCCATAGAAGCAGCTGATGAATCGCCAAAGTTCCAATAATAATTATTAGAATAAGTGCTATTGTTATAAAATTGTACGCTATCTAAATGAATCGTGGTATCAAAACTTGCCACAACATCATAATCACCTATATTCCAACTGGGTAAACTATCCAAGACTACCGAAGCAGCAATATTTTGCAAAATTTGTGCATCTCCTGCTGTTAAGCTTCCATAAAAAGCCAATCCCACAGGACTTTTTTGAAAAATGGTCGCATAAAAAGTACAAGCCGCTAAATAAGATCCAGCATAAGAAGGATGGCTACCATCTGGGGCATAAAGCTCTATTCCGGGGAAACTATCTCGTGCTACTTTCCAAGCTGCTCCTACTGGCGAACAGATTCCCTCATTCTGATCTGCCATCAACAAATAGCTACTTCTTAAACGATTTTGCATGCCATCATAGGTACATATTGGAGGATAAAATTGACAATTGCTCTGATCTCCATTCTTTCTGCCCCAAGTCATAAAAAAAACTGTTTCTGCACAGGGGTTGTAAAAATTGATGCTGTCGTCTAATTGTGCTGCATAAGGCAACACTTCTACCGCAACCTGACTCGGAGAAAAAGAAGGTTTTTGACTCTGCTCTTGTATCACAACATAATCCCAATTCCCTTGACGAATTCCATTTAGCGTATTTGTATTGTTAATATGCTGAATGAGTTGGGCACCACCAGGAGTGCTAGACGCATGAATTAAGGTATCTCCATTGGCGTTCGCTAAACTATTAATCAGAGCTGGTAAGGTGTTGTAATAGGTATAACTATTTCCTATAAAAAATGCTCGTTTGGTTTCTTGTCCAAATAAAAAAGCACAACTGTAAACTAGAAAAAGAAAGGTAAACGTAATTTTGTTCATCATAGTCGCCTATTTTTAAGTTTTTGAAATGTCAGTAGTATGGATTTTGTAAGGAAAGGGTAACCTTTTACTTAAAATTTTTTTTATGACTTTGAATGATTCTACTTGAATCTAAATATGCCCTTTTTACGTTGTATGCTTCATTTTTTTATAACGCATTGCCTTATTATTTGCTTTTTTATTAAAAGCAGTTTCATAGAATTTTGTTGAAGAAAAAATAGTTGTTATATTGTGCTCCACAGAAATACGGAACGTAGCTCAGTTGGTTTAGAGCATTACCTTGACAGGGTAGGGGTCGTTGGTTCGAATCCAATCGTTCCGACCACAAAAAAACGGGTGCAAAGTCTTGATAATAAACGGACTACATCCGTTATTTTTTTGTCCCTATCTAATCTTAATTATTGATTTTGCTTCACGATCTCCGTGAATTTTTTTTAAAGCAAAAACAATTAAAAATCTTTTCCAAAAAAATCAAACAAATGTGTGAATCTGTGATACTTTCACTTATTCAATTGATTATCAAGCAACAAAAAGACACAAAAGTGGCTTACTTTATCTATGTCGCTTGTGTGCCGTGTGACGAATCCCCCACACCCCCTCCTTCTTTTACATCTATAGAATTTTTATTGCATTCCTGTTGTTAGTTCTCACGCAGTACATTTTTAATTAAAAATTAAACCATAAAGTTAATCAAAGCACTCAAACTCGCCTTAGAGTTAAAATCAAAAGAATAAAAAAATTGTTGTAGGAGAAAACAATGCTCTTTCCAACACTTAAAAATGGACTCCAACAGTGTTTTTGATAGTGTGTTTAGTTATAGTTTTATATTATTTATTCATTATTAGATACTTATAGAGCTATCTCCTGTATTCGTGAGGGGGCTTTTTGTTCCTTGTTGGAGTGTTGGAAAAATAAAGTGGTTTTTTCTCTAGGAATTTTGTTTTTTGCGGTAGTTGGTGTTTTTGTGGTTTGTTTTTGGTTTTTATTCTTTGTTTTGTGACTTGGTTAGTTTTTCTTTTATTAGGTAGTATGGGTGTTTTTTTTCTTTATCCCATTCAAAATAGTGTATTTGTAAATCTACGTAGTATTTGTCTTTTATTTCTTGTATACCTTTGCAGTCCCATTGTTCTAATTGTTTGATGAAATTTGTATTATTAACTTTTATTCTACTCAAGTGAGCTCCCTTTAAATTTGCACCTCGTAAATTTGCACCTCGTAAATCTGCATCATGCAAATCTGCATTTTCTAAATCTGCACTTTGCATTCTCGAAAAGCTTAAATTTGCACCATTCAAATTTGTACCTTGCATTTTCGAAAAGCTTAAATTTGCATAATACAAATTTGTACCTTGCATTCTTGAAAAGCTTAAATTTGCATTTTTTAAATTTGCATTGTCTAAATTTGCACCATACATTTCCGAAAAGTTTAAATTTGCACCATACAAATTTGCACCTTGCATTTTCGAAAAAATAAGATTTATAGAATCCCAAGTAATATAACTTAAGTTAGAATGTCTTAAATTAGAAAAACTCAAATTAGTATTAGAAAAAAAGGAATAGCTTAAATCACTTGAGTCCAATAGTACATTAACTAATAATGCATTATCTAGCCTTGCAGATTTTAAACTAGTCTGATTTAGCTTTTTTCCGCTCCAATCTATATTACTAAATTCAGGATGACCTAATACTTTAGAAGAAAAGGGGGCGTTAATTGATGAAAAAATTATTACAGTTGCTATACCTATAATAATCCAAATTGAAAATATAAACTCACTAAAAGACATACTATTACTTATAGTCTTTCTATCTCTTGATAATCCAATTATCTCTCCAATTATTCTAAGAGACATCCCTAAAAAAGCAAAAGGTAAAATCTTAGAAAATCCTTCAATATTATTATAAGAACAAACAAATGTTATAATTGTTAATAAAGAGATAACAAACAAGCTTATTCCCCATTTTAAAATTTGATTATTTGTCATCTTAATTATCATTTTTAGAATCATTAGTATTTTCCATCCTTAAGTTAATGCCCAAGCCTATTAATCCATATCCCACTAGTACACTTCCTATATTGGGTTCATTAGAATTATGACTTAATGTTAAGAATAAACCTACAGTTAAAACCACAGCAGCAAACATTGTTGAAACTATATATCTCCCATTGGAAAATTGTTTTTTAATAAAAACCTGATCTCTATCTCTTAGTGCCAATATTTCATTATCTAACTTAGACATCTCCTTTGAAAGCTCCAATAACCTGTTAACTACATTTTCTCTTTGTGAAACATCCATTGAATCATTCAATAATCTAAAATGGAATGTGTATAGTTTTTCTAATTCAGTGTATCTTCGGGATATAGAATCTAATATAGAATTTTGATCAGGATTTTTTAACACATTATTATAAAAACCATTTATTTTAGAAAATCCTTTTTTTAGTGCAAATTCTAAATCATGACCTATTTTAGTTAGCCCCTCATGGACCTCTTTTAATTTTTCAATTTCACCGTTGTTAAGAGATCCATTATGCTGATTAATAAGATTTGTTGCTTGTATTTTTTGCTTTGAAAGACGAGTTTCCATTAAATCAAGTGTTTTAATTAGTTCTAAAAGCTCTGCTTTTTGCTTCTGTTCTTCTGGAGATAACCTAGTCCCAAATGAGAGTTTATCTTTTTCTAAAAGTTGAACTCTCATTTTATATAGAGCTATTTTATCAGGGAGGTCAAGTAACTCTTTCTTTTTTGTTATAATCTCATCTACTAAAATATGTGAGTTTTGCATATTAATATGTATTTTTTACTATTTCATTATAAACTTCAAGTGATGAAATATCTATGATTTTAATTTACACTATTAGTATCTATTAAAGTTAAAGAATATTATTTATGCTTATTTAATATCTTTCAAGGATCTGACTATCATGAAAAACATTAAATAGATCATCGTCTTGATTAATAGTGCCTCTGTTTAAAGAATAAGGCTTTTGCCATATATATTTTGAACCTTGTTCTTTTGATTTACAATATAGTTATTTATGTAATACTAAATGATGAATCTTTTGAATCTTAAAAATATTATATCACTCTTACCATAAAATCTATATAAAATAATGAGTTCATTTACAAGTAAACTCTCCTACAAAAGCCAAAATAGACAGAGGTTGCCTAAAAATATATGTATTAAACTGGGATTCAGCTACAAAAAGGATTAAGAGTAGAATCCAATCGTTCCGACCACAAAAAAACGGATGCAAAGTCTTGATAATAAACGGACTACATCCGTTATTTTTTTGTCCCTATCGAATCTTAATTATTGATTTTACTTCACGATCTCCGTGAATTTTTTTTAAGCAAAAACAATTAAAAATCTTTTCCAAAAAAATCAAATAAATGTGTGAATCTGTGACGAGCCCTTGTAATTAACTGACAAACACAACACTTACAAGCGTACAGAAAATAAAAAAAGAAGTGTATCGATTGTAAAAGTGTGTGATAGTTTCCCTCTTTTCTCCTTTTACTGTCGTGTCTCGATATACACCGCTTTAAACACCTGTATATTTTCCGTTACAAAACAATAGTAACCAACCTATTAAATCACAAAAGATCTAGTTGAACCTATTAAAAGCAGCTAAAATAGGGATTGCTATTCTGGTCAAAAATTGCTTTCTTTATTTCAACTTCCCTCCTATTCATAATCAAATAACAAGAAACAGGTATGATAAAAAAGATTTTTAGTGACTTAGAGTCTCGAAATGAGAAAAAAATTCAAACTGCACTTGAACAATTAGAAAACGATGCTGCCTTAAAAGAACAAGCAGAAAAGCGTTATTTAAAATTGATCCAAGCACGATTAAATAACCCTAATGCAACTTTGGCTGATATAGAAGCGGCAGCTCCTAGCAAGGAGGAGGTCGAATTTACTAGAACGTTATTATCTGGTGGCAATCTTTATAATTTTGAATATTTTGACGAGACTCAATCCAAAGCTGTTGTAGATTTAATTGGTGGGATAATCGCTAGTTGCTTTGATTTAGAAGCATACAGTAATGAAGTTAAAAATATTACTACAGGGGAGCAATTAAAAACAATTTCTGGCGAACAATATCAAATTGTAAAAAATAGCCTGAAAGAACAATTGGATTTATCATCTGGAGGCAAATGGTTTGCTAAAATTGCTCAAAAGATCCGATCAGCTAAACGATGTTATCACTTATATTTCGATCACACCAACTTTGAGGACGCCAATCAATCATTGGTACTAAAAGAATTTATATTCTTTTTGTTTGAAAAAAAGCACAAAGATGATTTGGATACTTGGACGCCAGCAATCGTTCTTGATTTGGCTCAATCTACTTATCCCTTTTTAACGGATACCGTTTGGTTAATGATTTATAATACCAAATTTACCATTAAAACGGATAATTATCCTTACGGAATGATTCCTACTTCTCCTTATGCCAACCTAACATTTGATAAGGCAAATATATTCAGACATGAGTCACATCATATAAGTTCTTTTTTAGAGGCTCCTTTTTATATTCCAAGATCTACTGAATTGGCTAAAATATTTGTGGACTTAGAATCTGGTAATGAAAAGAAAATTCAAAAAACGTTGACAAAATTAGAAGATGATTATGAGTTGATAGAAATTGTTAAACAACGTTACTTGCCTTGGATAAAAACCCGCTTAAATAATCCTGATGCTACTTTGGCTGACATAGCCGCTGCTACGCCTAGTAAAGCAGAAGTCAAATTAATTACCAACAAAAAATATTTTGATGTTGAAAAATATAAATTGAACCTTAAAGGGCTTACGGCTGAGGAAACCAAAACTTTTGTCAACCTAATCGGTAGTGTTATTGCAGGTTCGATGAACGTCAATGAGTATATTAATAAAGCAAAAGAAACCAAGGAAGTTGCCGAGCTCAATAACCTGCTCTGGAAAGAATGGGATGATGCTGAATATGGATACGGAAGGGCCGTTTATATTCATTTAGATCGTCAGTATGAATTGGCAAGGTATAATCAATACCAAAAACCCAAAGGTTGGTTTACAGAGATTTTGTACAAATTAAAATCTACGGATCATAATCGTATGTTCCATAATTTAGACTTCATCAATTTTGAATTGAGCAACGAGGCGGCAACTGCATTCAATGAAGCCGAACGCTTGCAAGAGTTTATGTATTACTTTTACCGAACAACCTACAACAATGGTTATGAAATTAATATAAAACAAGAAGTCTTTCCAAACTTGACGAATTTATTCTGGATTTTTAGTAATATTCCAAGCATTAACTGTGAGAATAAATCTATCAATATAATAGAACATCTTCCTGAAAACGACTTGCTCAGCTACACTAGAAAAACTCCTGAATTAAACTAAAAAACATAAGGTGTTGGAGTATTTCCAATACCTTATTTATCATTGAAGTTGTAAAAATGCTTTCTAAGTAACGAATCTAAATAATATAGTCTTATCGACTTCTAAACATTTTTTTTAAGCAGCAAAGAATCAAGCTTAACACTAAAAATTATAGCAAATGAAACTTTTGAATACAATTGATTTGATGGATATTGCCTTTAATAAAGCTTATGATGAGGATAACGTTTATTTTAGGATGGATAGTAGTATTATTGCTATTGAAAGTGCATCAGGAAAATTATTGTGGGAATATGCCATTGAATACGCTAGCCCCGTCGGAACACATCTTATTTGGGTATTTGATGAATGTATTGTTTATGGTGCTATTGATCGTTCAACTGGTCATCAAGTATTTGGGCTACTCAATAAAAATGGGGAAGAATTAAAGGTTATTAAAACACCTCATAGAATTTACAATAAAGGCATAAACAATAAGGAAGAACAAACGCTAAGTTTTGTATCGTTACATACAGAACATAATACAAGGTATTATTGTGTTTTTAATCCGCAATCGGGTGCTATTAATGAAATCAAAAAAATAGAAAATACAGTAGAGTTCCCATTTTTTGAAAACGAAAATCTATTGTTTGGAGGGAGTGATGGTGTATTTTTAGTTCGACAAGACAGTATCGAAAAAGTATATGACAAAAATATTCTTCATGTTGTCCATTTTGAAGATCAAACATGGATCGTAGAAGCGCTAGAGGATTCTTCAATGTTTGGCATAAAGAAATGGAATCAAACAAACGATTTAATATTTTCCTTTGAAAATGAAGCGCTACAAAAATCCACTTTTTCCAATATTCAGGTATTTGAGGATAAAATGTACATCACTTTGGGTGATGGTGGTGGTATGAATTGCTATGATTTAACTACTGGTAAGTTACGTTGGCAATTTGGAAAGGACAAAATGACAATAAATTCTTATACCATAACCCAAAATCAAGTTTTTGTTGTTGCTGAGACACTAGAAGCCGACCTCCAAATATCTATTATTGATGCGATGAATGGCAGCCTAATAGACAAGGTAGATACTGATATTGAGCCTGAATATATAACCCATATCAATGATAACATATACCTATCTGGTTTACTAGGAATGCAAGTTTATACACTAGCAACAGTATAAGTTTTGTTTTTTTCTAAGACAAAAAATCAATCGAACTCAAAGATATACACTCATTTTTTAATACCCTTGGGAGGCTAAACTTCCCAATTAAATCCCTATGATTCCATAGTCATTCACTACTTAAGTAACTAAGCAAAACTAAGGATTGTAAATTTAGCGCATAATCAATTCTGCTTAGTTACTTACCTCCCATTCCATTCTATCTTTCCTCCTCTTTTCCCCTTTCATGCATCCTATCTAAACTTTTCCTTGTCTAATCAAACTAGATAAAAAACAAGCATCAAACTTTTTCAATAAAACACTAATAATCAATAACCTAAAGCCTCTTATTTTATTTGAATCTATATTTTTTAACGTAAATATGGTTTGCGTCCTATTTGCCTTCCCTCTATATTTGAAGACATCAAACTAGCATAATCATATAATATATTTTGCGTTTTCAGATAATCCTTGGGTGTTAAGATCTTTTACCCTTAACATCACTAATGCTGTGAGCAATTGGGGGAAGCCGAAAACCCACAAAAGAGTAGGTATTAACTTTTAAAATCTCAAATTTTATGAAATTTAAATTTTTGTTTTGCATTTTCTGTATGACCATCTTTGCCTCTTTTGGATTTAAAGATGCAGCATCTGATATTGTGTTGCCTTCCAATTTTAAGAAAGAATACATAGAAAGCTCTAATTCTAAAGAGTTACAACAAGTTTTAACCAACAACTTTACTGATCTTTTTGATCATATCCATAAAGTGGATGTTCATTTGAATCCAGATGAAGGCTTTTATTATTATGCTGTTTATGGAACCAAGGATAAAGAAGCAACTGTACAGCTATTCAAAGTTTCTGAGGAGTATGCACTGAACCAAACGTTTCCAGTATTGGAAAAAACGACTCAAAATGCTAGTAGCAGGTACTGTTATTATAGATACTCAGGTGCTTGTTTGCCACATCAACCATATCCAATTTCACTTAGATGTGGAATTAATAAAGGAGGATATTGTATCCCATTTTAAATAAATACTGCTCACAATATGGTACAAGCCCTACTAAAATGGGGCTTGTACCTTTTCTCTTTATGCTCATACCTCCAGATCGCCAAATCGCTCCAGCTAGTTTTCTTCGATCAGCCCCAGCTTTATTTTTAGTATGGCCCTATTTTACATTACGCAGCTATAAAATCGTATCAAATTAATAATCAGCAAAATAGCCTTTTGTTAATCAAAATATTAAAACACTGATTATCAAACCAATACATAAACAAAGTAAACCGAACCCTGCCGTTAGCGTACTAACTGGGCATGCTTGTAGCTAAAGCTATACCACATAAACATAGTGCACGAGCAGCTTGGTACTGTGTACCAACTGGAATGCCTAGCACCGTAGGTAAAAGCGAAGGCACTGCTTTTTTATATTTTTTGTTAACTATCTCATGACTGTAGGGAATAACTAAGCGCAGCGCTCATGACCACAGGGAACAATGAGTGAAGCGATCATAAGCAACGCGCACTAACTAATCAGCGGAGTATTAATGTTAACAAAAGCATCCAAGTTAATTTTATGGTTCACGACTAGAGTCATGTCCCTATTAGTATTACAATCCTATATGATTAAGTAACAAGAATAAGTCTCACCTAGAAAATGAATTTGATCTATATCAAATGAACTATGCCTTATTATGCCGTTCTTTGTAATGAAACCATAAATAGGATGAAAAAAACACTACATAAAATTGGCGAAATTTACGCTCCACTCTCTATTGAATGCCAACAAGAATTCATTGCCAACGTTACCGTTCGCACCATCAAAAAGGGCGAGATTGTTGTTCGTGAAGGGCAATTTTCTGATAGGGCTTATCTAATTATACAAGGCTGTTCAAGGGCATATTATCTAAAAAAGGGTAAAGACATTTCAGATTGGTTTGCTTTTGAAAATGAGTTTATGTGTTCTATTGTTAGCTTTTTTAGCGAAGAACCAAGCCCTCATTATGTTGAATTTGTTGAGGAATCAATCGTTATTGAAATTTCGAGGGATACCATTAATAAGCTCTCTAATCAATACCATGACTTTGAACGCCTCATTAGTAAAGTTGTGACTAAAACCATGTTAGGGCTACGAGAAAGAATATCCTCCATATTATTCAATAAAGCCGAAGAAAGATACCGACAGTTATTAAAAATTCGACCTGATATAACAAACAGAGTTCCCCTAATGCACATTGCTTCTTATTTAGGAATTACACTAGAGACATTAAGCAGAATAAGAAGCCCTAAAAAGCGAATTTGATTTGCGTCAAATGAATTATCCTCTATTATGTCTTTCTTTGTAACAAAATCATAAATAACGTAAGCAAGAAGTCATTAATAGGATGAAAAAAATACTAATCATAAACGGACACCCCGACAAGGAGAGCTTTAATTTTGGCATCAGTGATGCCTATAAAAAGGGCGCAAGGGAATCAGGTGCCGAAGTTAAGGAAATTATTATTCGGGCATTAAATTTTAACCCTAATCTTGAGTTTGGCTATCGAAAGAGAATGGAATTAGAACCAGATCTAATTGACGCTCAAGAAAAAATAATATGGAGTGAACACATTGTTATTGTCTACCCTGTTTGGTGGGGTGGTTTTCCTGCAATTATGAAAGGCTTTTTTGATAGAACATTTTTAGCTCCATTTTCATACAAAAAGAGAGAAAATTCCCTTTGGTGGGATAAGATGTTAAGTGGAAGAAGTGCTAGAGTTATTTGCACCTTAGACCAACCTGGGTGGAGTTACTGGCTCATGTTTGGCAAGCCAAGCCATAATGCGATAAAAAAATCTATTTTAAATTTTACAGGAATTAAACCAGTCAAAATAACTTCCATTGGTCCTCTGAAAGATTCCACGCAAGAATGGCGTAACAAATGGATAAAAAAAGTTGAGACAATGGGTAGAAATCTAAAGTAATGATCGTTCTTTGACATATCGTGTGGAATATTAAACACCCCAGATTACTACTTTTGTTATAAGTTATAGGTAGTAAGTCGTATGCTTAGTCTCTGCTAATACAGGACTTACGACTTACTACCTATAAACTTTCTTCTAAACCACGTAGTAGCAGAAAGCTTACCCTTTGTTAGTGCTTCTCACACGATTTATCAAAGAACCGTAATGATTTACGATTACGATCGATAGACACAACATTGGCAACCATCTAAAGCCAACTCGCCACTAGCTGGGCGCTACGTTTTTATAACAAAAGTAATTAGCATAATACTAACAATAAATATAAAAATGAAACCACTAATAATGCTCACAATCATTGCTGCTTTATTTAGTTGTAACGCTAACCATCCAAAACCAGCAACAGACAATGAAACAAACATCGATACGCTCTCGAAGCATTTAAAACCGTTCAAATCCGAATTGCCAACAATAGGGCTTCTTATTTTTAATGGTGTGTTGCAGGGAGAAGTTATTGCAACCTCAGATGTTTTTGGAAAACCCAATAAAAACTTAGAACAACTCTTTAATGTAATAACCATAGCGGAAACCCTAAGCCCAATCACAACCGAAGAAGGGATGCATTTTGTTCCTGATTACACCTTTGAAAATTGCCCCCAATTAACCGCTTTATTTGTTCCAAGTGGCTACGATATGTATGCACAAGTTCACAATAAAAAAATGGTAGATTTTATTAAAAGAAAAAATGAGGAAACGACATATATCGTAAGTAATTGTGCTGGTGCACAGCTTATTGGTGAAGCAGGAATTGCTGATGGACATAAAATTGTTACTTACATTGGTGGAGGAAAACAGTTGCAGAAGCAGTACCCCAATTTAAAAGTTCAAAATGACAGTTTGGTCACCTTTGTCGAGGATGGGAAGTTTAGTTCATCGAATGGAAACTTGACGAGCTATATTTCTGCTCTGAATCTATTAGAAAAAATGACCAGTACTGAGCATAAGGAGTTTATTCAAGAATATTTATACATCGACCAACTCCAAAATTGGAAAAAATAACAACGAACACAACACACCACCCTTAACAAGGGCTAAAATGGTGTGTTGTTTAAATCTTGTTTGGGTTGTTCTTAAGTATAGTACTCAGTTGGTCTAGGAACTAAACATCTGTATACGTAGTTTATAAACTATAAACACATTATATTTTTTATAAAAAGTAAGAAAATGCCAATCTTAGACGAAGATATAGTTGAAAACAAAGACGAAAATGCTCTTGATCAATTTTCTCCTACTTGGTCAGCAACACCATTACAAAACTTTTTAACTAGTATTTTTCTTCTTGTATTTTTAGGAGGAGCATTAACTATCTGTTCCATATTAAATTTTAATACTTTTTTTTCCATCATACTTTGTAGTAGTGTTGGGCCTTTAGGACTTTCTATTGCAAGAAAATTAAAAATGTACCCATAAGTTAAAAAATAATAAATCCTACAAGGAAAAGTTTTTTCGCCAAATCACGCTCCTAAATTCACCTTCCAATACCCCCTTGTCCCTCCTACACGTTCTATATATTTTTTTTCTTTTAGTACTTCAATATGTTTTTGAACAGCCGAAAAATTAATCCCCATTTGTTCCGCAAGTTTTCTATAAGAAAGTCTGTTATTCTTACAAATAGCTTCTAGTACCTCTTTTTGTTTACTGGTCAAATCGTCCATTGTACCACCTATTGTACCACCTATTGTACCACCCACTGTACCACCTATGATTTTAGGGAAAGCCATGCGAAGAAAATTATCAGAAAACTTAAAACATTCTTTTCCATAACTCCTAAGAATTCTAGGCACTCCAGAGCCTAACTGCTCCACCAAACGAATATCCTTAAACACCCGCATAATTTCCTTATTTCTAGGCACAGAATACCCTTCAAAAAACTCTACTTGACTCAAGCCTCTAGGCAAACCTCCTGTTGAAGTAATTTCTATTCTATCTTCAAACAGTTCAAACTTAGGAGGAATTTCAGTTGTATAATCGTTGTGAACCAGCGCATTAACAATAGCCTCACGCAAAGCAATAGGATTCCATAAGCGAACTTCACCTCGTTCTTGAGCTGTTATTTGAGTAATGGTTTTGTTCTCCAAATTTATTTTATCCAACACTAATTTTGTTGCCTTCATCAACGAACAATTCCCATATTCATTGTTTTCTATTAAAGCTACTCTATTGGTTCCTGCATACTTAGCAACTTTGATGGAAATATTATTGCTATCAGCCAGTAGATAAGCTACATAATTAAAAAAGCCATCTTCATTCAGCAGTTCTAAGTTTGTAGCAAAACTCTCATTCAACTCTTTTCCAGATTCTTGATAATATATTTTAAGTTGTTCAAAATTAAGGGTCTGTTTATTGGATTTAATTTTTCGAATAGAATTTCGTGTTCGTTTGGCATATAATTCGTCTATCATCTTTCTAGCCATCGGTTCAGCAGCTGTACCAATACGGATAAAACAACCTTTTTCAGACATGCCTTTTTTTTGGATATAATAAGGTTTTTCCACCCCACTTGCTAGTATAATTTTGATCACCTCTTTTCCATCCAACTGCTCACGAACAAGATCAAATAGCCCCATGCAAGAAGGCGAAATGTTATATTTAAGGCGATCTTTAATTTTAAGCATATCACCATCCAAATTATCGACTCCAACTCCCTGACCATTATCGTTTACGCCAATGTATAGCACTCCCCCATCTTTATTCAAAAAGGCAACCACCTCTTTTTCTAATCCAAGTGTCAATTTTTCCTTGTATTCAATGCGATTATTTTCTGCCATTATTGAATGTTATTTAAAGCTTTTTTTACGAATTGATCAACTCCTAATTTATAAAAAAAAAGCTGTTTATCAGACTATGACAAAACAATACGCAAAAAATTAAGCCTGCTCCATTTACAACAAGCCTATCAAATGATTACCGAATCAATGTCACTGTTCCCTTTCTCGTTTCTACATCACCATCATCATTATAATATTGCAATAGATAAACATATACTTCTGTTGGACAATCACTCCCTCTAAATGTACCATCCCAAACCGCTTCCATTGCATCGTCCATCTTATAAACCACCTGTCCCCAGCGATTAAAAATTTCAAAAGCAACCAATTCTAAATCACATTTCTTAAGAGGTTGAAAAGTATCGTTAATACCATCCTCATTAGGAGTAAACACATCTGGAATTCCCTTAAAACAATTACATTCTTTTGTTTCTACTCTGATTTCCTGTTCTACCTGACCACAATAATTAGTTACAGTAACCGAATAATCTCCTGTACGGTTAACATTTAAACTAGAATTCGTAGAATAATCTTGCCATAAATAGCTTGCCGTAGGATTTTCAGCATTTAAAACAATGGTCGTTCCTTCACAAATGGTTGCCTCTCTATCCCACGAGAGCAAAGGAGGAGACTGGTACGTTACATTGATGGTATCAATACTGGTACAATTATCAACTGTAACGCTTGAAACATAAGCTCCACCTTGATTCACAAGATAAGTCGAATTGACCGACCCATCTTGCCAGAGGTAGCTTGCATTAGCAGTTGTTGCATCTAATTCTAATAGATTCCCCTCGCATATAATGGTATCGTTTCCCAGATCGAGCGCAGGCTTATGGATATAATCAACGATTATGCTATCCGTTGCTGTGCAGGTATCAATAGACACCGTTAGCGTATAAGTACCAGCACTCGTAACGGTATAAGCATTATTGATAGAGTTGTCTTGCCACAAATAATTGGCATTAGGAATTGATTGATTTAACGTTATGGTTTCTCCTTCACACAAAGTAAGATCATCTCCTAAATTTAATTCCTCTAAATTTATATCCTCTGCCAAAGAAGCAGCTCCTAGTATATAATCTGGAATAATGTTCCAACAGTGAATGCCAACAAAAACTGGATTGGTAGATGGGTTCGCATAAAGATCTGAGGGCGTAATGGTATAAACATGCCCCTCATGAAACCCATATAATTTAGAATCACAACCAAGCGACCCTAAGCCATACAGAAAAGGCACCCATGACGGAAAATATCCAATCGATTTAACGCTATATTGGTTATTAAGATCAATTTCTATCAAATGAAGTTGAGACCGATGCCCAGGATAATATAATTTACCATTCCAAAGTGCTAAATCACCACTAGCAGCGTCTAACATTATAGACACTACTGTCCTAGCGCCTGTTAGAAGATCAATCGTACAAAGCCTGTTCCCATAAACTCCATATAACGTTCCATCTTTGGTAAAGGTTAGAGAAGTCATCACTCCTGCTTGCCCAATTACATTTGTTGCCCCTGTGTTTTTATTAATAGTACATAAATCCCCACTTCCATCTATCCCATATAATCGATTATCTACAGGATTTAGGGCAATATCATATAATAACCTCCCTGTAGCCCCAATCAACTGAACACTACAAGTAGACACATCCGCCAAATACAAGGAATCCCAAGTAGCAAGATAGACTTGATGCTGAGCCAATCCCGCACAAGATAGCACACAGGTTAAAATAAAAGTAAGTAATCTAGACAATATCATTGATTTTGATTTTTATAAAATTTCTTTATCATCTATAATAATTATTAGGTCGTTAAAATTAAAAAACATTCTTCTCTATTTCTCAATATAAAAAACCAAATAAATATTTATTTATATAGAATTTACTTCTACTTTTCTCAAACTTTATTAGCAAATAAGAATTGATAAAATCTAGGAACTTAAAGACTTAGAACAAGAAGCATCAAATTCAAAATTAAACGTATTTTTTCAAAAAAAATATTTTTCAACATTTGGTAATTTTAGTTTTATTCCCGTTAATGCACCACACTACAATTCGTTCTTTTTCAGTATTTTACAATAATTCTATATTAAAAAAAACGATTTAAATGAAAACACTTTTACTCCTATTCTCACTTTTAATGGTTAGCTCTGCTAACGCCCAAACAATTATTAATGGAAGTTTTGACAGTGGCTCCAGTAATTGGAGTTGCGCACCAGAAGCAGGAAATAACGAAACGGTTTATGGAGGATTTGATCCTTCCAACAGAGTAGCAGAGGTAGACGCTGCTGCTGGATTATGCCAAACGATTACAGGTTTTACAATAGGCAATACTTACACTCTTTCTTTTGATTGTTCTAGAAGAACTAACTGTGGTCCCACCTTACAATCTATGGACATTAACATCAATGGAGGAGCTTTGTCTACTAGCGTTTCTAGAAATGGGACAGCCTTTGCTTGGGTCAATGAAAGCTTTAGCTTTACTGCAACGGCTACAACACATACCATAACATTTGATGGAACAAGTACCTCAACTTGTGGTCTAATTATCAATGATGTCTCTTTGGCTAGCGCTCCCAATACTCTACCTATTATAGTAGAACGTTTTGAAGTAGCCATCGTCAACCAAACCGCTCAAATCAATTGGTCTACAGTAACTGAAATTAACAATGCATTTTTTGCCCTAGAACATTCGACCAATGGACTAGATTGGAACCTACTAGACAAAGTAGACGGGGCTGGAAATTCTAGCCTTGAACTGGATTATGCATTAACCCATTTTAATCCTGTTGTTGGTTATAATTATTACCGTTTAAAGCAAGTTGACTTTGATGGGAAATTTACTTATTCTAATGTCATTGTAGCTGAATTTAAATCCGCTTATAATTATCCCAAAATAACCGTATCTCCCAATCCTGTGGATCACCAACTAAAACTAACGGGGCCATTTTCTGAACGTTCGTCAATTCGAGTGTTCAACGCAATGGGAAAAGAGGTAAGCAATGCTGTTATCATCGATCAACACCCCAGTTACAGTAGCTTAAATGTCGCTGCATTAAAAACGGGTATTTATTTTCTAAAAACTAAAAACTCAGTTCGAAAAATACAAAAACAATAAATCATACTCAAGTACTCTTTAGCAACCACATTTTGATCTATTTTATTTATAAACAAGAGATTGAAATGTGGTTGCTCTTATTTTTAGTTGATTTTTTTTCATAAAAATCAAAATATTAAGTATATTATTTGTTATAAAAAATATACAATCTATGACAAATCGAAAACTAATAAAAGCCTTTAAGCAAGGTGGTACAGGAAATTGCGTATCTATCGCCATTATAAAAGCAGGCATAGAAATTTTTGGTCTTAATAATATCTTTAATCATTATTGGAAAGACGACAATTGCTATGTTATAATGAGAGATGGCAAAGAATTATCCTTTAGTAAGAGTGAGTTGAACAAAGCCACTAAAAAATCAAAATTTATTCTTTTAAAAGATAAGTCCGTCTTCAATTATGCCAATCTATGTTTTGCTGCAATGGCTAAAAGAGCGCAAATGGAAGATAATGATGGCAATGAAAACATGTCATTTAGCGAAGCTATCCGCTCTTTAAACACAGGAGAATATTATCTAGAGGGGCCTCATTGGATAGGGCTTAGGCATCATATTAGAAGCATTGGTAGAAAACATATTTGGCAATATAAAGGGGTAATTGGTGCTTCCAAAAAGCATTGTTTTTTTGCTTCAAAAGGATTAGAAGATGACTATGGAAGAATCAATAAAATTAACCTAACAGAACGCCTATTTTGCAAATGGTTTAGAATTAGTGAAAAAGCTATTTTCTAACTTAAAAAACTTCTTTTTTTACCTGCAAAAAGATCTCCTTACTAGCAATTAAAGCTCCATAATTGTGTATAAATTTAACCAAGTTATTCCATCACCCACAAGCTTTTAGGCTTATCTTGCCTTTTTTCGCAAAAGAAAACAAAAAATTGACGTTTTATCGAACACTTTAATTCTAAAAAGTGTTACTTTTGTACTTAGATTAGATTTAATCTAAATACAATAACAAATAACAAACAATGTCTGACAAAAAACTTATTTACTTAGATAATAATGCTACAACTCCTGTTGACCCTAGAGTCGTAGAAGCTATGTTACCTTATTTTACCGAACATTTTGGTAATGCAGCTAGTAGAAACCATCCTTTCGGCTGGGCTGCCGAAGGCGCAATAGATAAGGCTAGACAACAAATTGCAGATCTAATTGGAGCAGATCCTCGTGAAATTATTTTCACATCTGGTGCGACAGAAGCAGACAATCTAGCGATCAAAGGGGTGGCAGAAATGTACAAACGAAAAGGAAATCATATTATAACGCTAGAAACAGAGCATAAAGCTGTTTTAGATACTTGCAAAAAGCTAGAAAAAGAAGGTTACGAAGTTACTTACTTAAAAGTAAACCGTCAAGGCTTGGTTGATTTAGCAGAATTAGAAGCTGCCATTCGTCCAACAACAGTTTTGGTATCTATCATGTTTGCCAATAATGAAATTGGGGTTGTTCAACCCATTAAGGCAATTAGCGATCTTTGTGTCAAACACAAAGTATTGTTTATGTCTGATGCGACACAAGCGGTAGGAAAGATTCCTGTTGATGTCAAAGAACTAGGAATACATCTAATGGCTTTTAGTGCCCACAAAATGTATGGTCCTAAAGGCGTTGGTGTATTGTACGTCTCAAGAAAAGCCCCAAGGGTTAAAGTAACAGCTCAAATAGACGGTGGTGGACATGAGCGTGGTATGCGTTCTGGTACACTTAATGTTCCTGGTATTGTTGGAATGGGCAAAGCCTGTGAACTCTGCCAGCATGAAATGGAGGCCGATGCAGCTCGCTTATCTCAATTGAGAGATAAATTAGAAACAGAGTTGATGAAAATAGAAGAAGTGGTCTTTAATGGTCATCCAGAATATAGAATGCCGCACATGACGAACTTATCGTTCAAACATGTAGAAGGGGAAGGGCTTATGATGACCTTTAATCAAAACATTGCGCTTTCTTCAGGATCTGCTTGTACCTCTGCTTCATTAGAGCCTTCTTATGTCTTAAAGGCATTGGGACTAGGGGATGACTTGGCGCATTCTTCGCTTCGCATCAGTTTGGGGCGTTTTACAAAAGATGAAGATATTGACTATGCAATAGCAGCCATTAGAGATGGTGTAAATCATATGCGTGACCTCTCTCCTATCTGGGAAATGTACAAAGAAGGTATCGACCTAGACTCTGTAGAGTGGAGCGAACATTAATTCTATTTTTGATAACTCGCTATTTTTATAGCATTTAAATAAATAAAATCATGGCTTATTCAGATAAACTATTAGACCATTTTAAAAAGCCTAAAAACGTAGGTACTTTAGACAAAAATCAAAAAAATGTCGGAACAGGCTTAGTTGGGGCTCCAGAGTGTGGCGATGTTATGCGCCTACAAATTGAGGTGGATGAAGATTCTGGCGTGATTAAAGACGCAAAATTTAAAACATTTGGCTGTGGATCTGCCATTGCTTCTTCTTCTTTGGCTACCGAATGGTTAAAAGGCAAAACATTGGATGAGGCCTCTTCTATTGACAATATGGACATTGTTGAAGAACTAGAGTTGCCTCCAGTAAAGATTCACTGTTCTGTTTTGGCAGAAGATGCGATTAAGTCTGCCATTAAGGATTACCAAAGCAAAAATGCTGAATAATTATTTGAGAAATTTTCAAATCATTTGTTATGATATTTGTAGCAGAGAGCGCAAAAAAACAAATCCAATATATTCGTGCGAATAATGAAAATCTTGACGAAAACTATTTTGTTCGTGTTAGCGTAACAAGTGGTGGCTGTTCTGGTTTGTCTTATAATATGGATTTTGACAATGAATCACAAGCGGAAGATCAGGTATTTGAAGACAATGGGGTCAAGGTTGTTACAGACCTCAAAAGCTTTTTGTACCTCTTTGATTCTACGCTAGAATTTTCAGGTGGATTAGATGGAAAAGGATTCCATTTTACCAATCCTAATGCATCTAGAACTTGTGGTTGCGGTGAAAGCTTTGCAGTTTAATTAAAGATTCGAGCAAAGAATCTTTTTCATAAAAAAAGAGCCTTGCAAAATGCAAGGCTCTTTTTTATTTCTATTCAATAGGAATTAATTAAATCAATTGTACTCCTACTGCATTCACTCCTTTTCTTCCATCTTCAAGATTGTATGACACACGGTCATCTTTTGTAATTTGGTCTACTAAACCTTTTGCATGAACGAAGTAATCAGCGTTATCGTTATCATCTTTAATAAACCCATAACCTTTTTCTTCATTAAAGAACTTTACAGTTCCAGTATTGGTACCCATAATAAAAAATTTTGTGTGTAATTATACACATTACCATGATGTTTTAATTATAATCAAAACACCAAAAACATAAATTTAATTCGTAACCACCTATGTGATTACTATACAAAGGAAAGCAATCTATTGCTAAATTTCTAGTTTTTTTATTCCTATTTCAATTAAAAAAAGACAATTATTAATAGAAAATAACATTCCCTTTATATGAATAAGGACAGGAATGCATATAAAGTTCCCTATTTGGAGTAATACTTCGTGATTTTTTTTGCCTTTTTTACAAAAAAGCATCTTACATAAGATTGATTACCAGCACTTCAGTAGCAAAACAAGAATATACTATACTAATAATCAATCTGATGTGATTAGCTGCGCTGCTAGGTTAGCTAGTGCGCTAGCGCTTATGAGCTCCCTGAGGTCGGTTCATTATCACTCGTGAGCCAGCAAGCTGGGTTCTGCGTGGTGATATGCGCTATCGCTTATGAGCCAGCATAACTGGGTTTGGGTTTTCCACGAAATAGGATGGATAATATTAGTCCAATATTATTGGGTAAACCGCTTTCTTCTTGCAAAAGTGTATAAAAATCCAAAAATGGTTAATACTAATATAGGAAAGACCATATTAATCATTTGCCATTTTGTCTCTTCTATAAATGCTCGCTCTTGATCCAATGGACGCAATTTAATTTCTTTGTTTCGAGCAGCAATAATCCCTTTGTTGTCAATCATATATTCCATACAATTCATCAAAAAATCCTTATTGCCATAATTGTACCCATCAAAAGGGTTGACTCCTAAGGGCAATGGAGTAGCTTTTCGTCGATTGGTTGGGTCCAAAGCATTCTTAGCAATATCTCCGTCTGAAATAACAATCATTTTACTGGGAACTCCTTGTTCTTTAAACGGTTGCCCTAATTGTTTTAGCCCTTCTAGCATCTCCGCAGATACTCGATTTTTATAATAAGAGGTAAAGGCACCCTCCAACAAAACAGCAATATTTTGATTTCCTTTGTTAAAAGCAGCCTGCTCTATTCCTTTGTCTATAATATCAATGCTCACTCTCACTGGAGGAAATTGTACTTTGGTATATTGAGAACTACGCAACAAAGGCGTTTTTTTGATATAGGTTCTTGTTTTTATGGTATCAATACTTGCAGGGTAACGGGTATCCACAAAATCCAAGTTTTGAACAATAGGGTGTTGTATGGTATTGTCTCCAGTTGCCTGAGCATCTAGAGGAGTCATATAAGGATACACCTTAGGGTGGTAAAACCATTTGCGAGATTCGATCTGTGGATTATCAGGTGTAGGGCTTACATTAACAGGAATGACACTAGACTCCCAATCTAAAACCAAATTGGGATTAACTCGAACACCAAAATTAAATAAAAAGTTATTAATGTCTAACTTATGCTCATTGGGCATAAATACCCCTGCTTGTTTCAAACTATCGGCTTCCATATTAAGTGCATCAATCAACCAAATGATTTTCCCTCCATTCATAAGGTACTGATCCATCATAAAAAGATGCTTTTCGGGAAATCTTCGAGTTGGTTTTGGTACTATAACAACATGGATATTGGTATCTATATGCGTTACGTCATTCAAATTTAGTCGAGCAATGTCATAATATTCAAACATAGCAGCTTCCAATGATTCTGTCCAAGGGCGTTGCAACTCACCGTGTCCTGTTAACAAAACCATACGAGGGCGGCTTTTCATCTGAAGTTTTTGAATGGCATTGGCAAACTTATATTCCAATAAATTAATAGATGGGTTAATCGCTTCCATCCTTGTATAATCCTTATTATAACCTCCCGTTGTTTCTAATAAGGGAATGATACGCATTTGTTGTTTGTAACGTACAATTGCATAAGGGAAAGCCAACATTGCCTTGCGTACATTGCCTCCTCTTGCCGATTTGGTCAAATTGATGGGCAAAATACCATCTTTCTGTAGTTTTTTTCCATTCTCAATATTTTCTTCTTCTGTGCCACTCATAGGATCAATCCAACGAATTTGAATCGAAGAATTGTGACTTCTTAACTTGCTCAACAAATCAGCGGTAGCATTCTGTAAACGCTTAAAAGAGGAGGGAAAATCGCCCTCTAATAGCACTTCTATCGTTAAGACTTCGTCCAACTCTTCTACCAATTGGTAGGTAGCGTCATTTAATGTAAAGCGTTTGTCTTCTGTTAAGTCAATATCAGAATAATAAAAACTGGATATAATATTTAGAAAAATTAAAATCCCTAGTACCAATAGTAAACTAACTAGCGATTGTATAAAGCGTGAATTTTGCATGTTTGGTTCTTCCGTTTGAAGAGTTATAGATTTGAATGTACTTTAGACCAACTGGTAACACAATCCCTGTTTACCATTTTCTTTTTTCGAGCGCAAATTTGGTGAATGCGAGAAATGCAACAATCATACTGATAAAATAAATCACATCTCTTGAATCAATTAATCCTCGGCTGACAGAGGCATAATGATAATTAATTCCCAAGGCTTCTACCAAAGCATCACTGGTTCCATAAAAAATAGGCAATCTTGATAAACTGGCAAAGGCATCGTAAAAGAAACCACACAAAAACAAACCTAACATAAATGCTATAATTTGATTGCTGGTCAAAGAGGAACAAAAAACACCAATAGAAACAAACACCGCTCCTAAGGCAAAAAGTCCCAAATAGGAGCCCATTGTTGCCCCCACATCAATATTCCCTTTGGGCATCCCCAATTGAGTAATAGAATAGTAATAAATAAAGGTCGGAAGAATAGAAAGTAATACGAGAAAAACAGATGCTAGGTATTTGCCTAAAATAATTTCCCAATCACTAATAGGACGAGTGGCCAAGAGTTCCATTGTTCCTGTTTGGGTTTCCTCTGCAAAGGTACGCATGGTAATTGCTGGAATCAAAAACAAAAATACATAGGGAGCCATCCTAAAAAAGGACCCCAAGTCTGAAAACCCATAATTAATAACACTATAATCTGGAAAGACCCACAAAAATAATCCTGTTGCCAACAAAAAAACACCAATGGCAATATAGCCAATTAAAGAGCTCAAAAACAAGTTGACTTCTTTCTTAAAAATACTAAGCATACTGTTCTGATATAATTAGAGTAATAATTTTTGATCCCCAGACTACCAATCGCATCCATTCAACAACAAGCAATCTATTGGGGAGAACAAAAATACAGTTTTGAGAGATTCTTTGACCTACGATTGATCAATAGATTTTTAAAAAATAAAAAATCTAGATGCCCTAAAGGCAAATGTACAGAAATGTAGCATTTTTTGCATTCTAAAACGTAGAATCTATTCCTTTCCTTATCTGAGCATAAGAAAGAAATTCTATATTAAGAATACTTTAAGAGTTTATTGAGTTTTTAAGACTCCCTTACAAACATTACACAACCTAATAGTTGGGGCAAATAGGTTATGATTCTTCAAAGATAGGATGTCTATCGTTGTAAATTTTTATGGTCTTAAATAGTTTTTCTTCTATTTCATCCTTAGACATACTGTCTAATGTTTTCATTAAACGTTCATCGTCTTTAGCCCATTTTTTGAAATTTTCAGCATTGTAATCTTCTAAGGCACCAGTTTCAAATAGCATGATTTTTTTTACTAAAGTTCGCTCTCTATTCACGACCGTTTTTCGTCCTACTCGATTTCCTGAGTAAGGATTATAAATCAGCATTTCTACTTCCTTATCTTCTATAGAGGGATAGTACAAATAGCAAATTCGTCCTAAAATATGATAACTAACAAAATAGACAACGCCTGATTTTCCTTTGGGGCTCACTTTCATATAAGGTTTCCCTTTGATACAAAGCCCCCAAATATTATCCAAAGACTTTATCTCTGAGGTCGATAATTTAGCCATAGATTCTTCAGACAAAAATAACAAATTTCTTTCTCCATCCAATTGGTAATCAAAGGCAGGAATTCTATACAATGGAAAACTGGGCTTATTAGATTTAAAATCTAAATGGCTGGTATAAACACCATCGATAAAATTATAGCCCTTTTTTATCTTTTTCTGTGCTTGGGCTGGCACGAGGAGCAACGTGCAACAACACAATAAGATCCATCCAATCACCTTCATGCTCTTATTCTATTTATATAATTATTAATTTTTCCTTATAACAAACCATTCATATTATTTGTTAGTAGTATTTACAAAGATAAACGTTAAACTCGTACTGTTCGTTAGGTTCTGTATTTTAAATTATAATTATCGGCAATTTTCCATATTTCTCTCCCCCAAAGCCCCTTTTCCTATCCTTCACCAGACACAAAACACTATTAATCAAACTAAAAGAGCTTTTTCTTAGGCAAATTTAAACTCACCAAAATCACCAATGCTTTTTCTGAACTGTCTCCAATACGAATAACACCATTCTTATAAGCAAAAGATGAATCAAATTCAATACCGAAAAATGCACTATTATCTACAGCAAACAATCGATCGCCTACATACCAATGCGTAGAACTACTTGGAATATAGGTAGGAGCATAAGGAGCTAGGTTTGTTTTTTCGAATGAAATTGGCTGAGTATTTCCTCTTGTTGCTGTCGCAAATAAGACCAACGGTATGTTCTGGCTATAGAGGTTTTTAGTAATTTCTGAAGACATTGGATTAATATAAGAAAAATGCCGTTGGTTAGACAGGGTTAAAAAATGATGGCTCAGAAAATCCATCTCCCTCATAGCAGTTCGATTAGGCATAAAATCACTAGATTGAATGTCCCAATCTGTTAGCATTAGTCCACTGGACTGCAAAGAAAATATACTTTGTGCATAAAGAGCTGTTGTAGAATAATTTTGACTTGCTATTATGACCAACAACAAAAGAGCGTAATAGTTTTTCATATCGGTTGTATTTAAAATAGCAATTAGATAGTAATAATTCTAACTCGTGCTAATGGTGGAAGAATATCTATGATAATACAACAGAAGTGCCATAGGTATATAACGATTATAAATCACCAACAACAAAACACTGATTAACAATAAATTAAATCAAATCATTTTCATATATACATAGAATTCCAGTTTACGCCCAACCTTCCATAAAGTAGATTTTTTCCATTATTTAAACATCACTCCTACAGCCCTATTTTTTAAACAATCAATCTATTTTATTGGTCATATAGTCCATTTAAAATTGCTCAATCTTAAATAAGCACATCCACTATTTAAGTTTTTCAATTTTTTATTATAAAAGCATTCAGCCTGCCTAAATTTTTCTACTCCCTCAAAATTCAATCCTCACTTTACAGGAAAATCAATATACAATTGGCTTCATTACTGCTTCGTAGGAATATTTAATAAACTTGATTTGTAATTAATATTACAATTATCCTATATTAGCTGCTTTTATCTATAAAGAGATACTTTTCATTAAAAAAACTCCCAGTGATACAAACAGATTTAAAACTTACCGTTTTAGTTGTTATCCTATTGCTATTTAATGCAATCAACATTCAAGCTCAGCTCAACACCTCAGGATATCGTGTTGACCAATCTAATAATGATGTAGAAATTTGCCAAGGTTCGGCAAATGGAACGTATACCGTTACGGCAAAAACATCATCTCTTAATAATTTTCAAATTACTTTAACAATGCCCCCTGGTATTAGTTATGTTGCTGGCTCTGCTTCAATAACTTCAGGAGGGGCAACTTATACCATTTCAGAAGTAAATATTAGCGACTTACGAGCCCCTGTTTTGGCCATTAGTAATAATGGTCTTCCTGCAAATTTGTGGGGAGTAGGAGATCAAGTTGTTTTTACAATCGCACGGGTAGCCTCTTGTCCTGCGGTTGCTCATGCGTTGGCTGGTAGAGCCTTTAAAGATAGCATAACCATTAATTATGAAAACAATAGCATCGCTGAGAATGGAGTTGACAACGATACCACTTATGGTATTTACAATGCTGACTTCGTTTCGTTGAGTATATTAACAATTAATAATGTAAATACAACATTAACGACTCCTGAATCTAGAAACATCACCATTCGACAAGGAGGCAATAGTTGCATTCAGCAATTTCAACATTTTGTTGTGGTAGGAAGAGACATTAACAACTACCAACTTCGTTTTGGTGCCACTAATTTAACTCCTACGAGTACTGTTGCCAATGGTAGCAATACAGCCGATACTCTATTTTATACCATTGATTTGAATGCTGCCCCATTTTCAGGTGCCGTTGGCAATGGTAACAATTGTTTTGAAAATGGAGAAGATTTGATCCTAACAGAATCTTTTTCCGCCAATACTTGTATCAATTTAAGCATGAAACATCATGCTAGATGGAGCTGCAATGGCAATCAAATTTGCCAAGAAGCAGTGCCTCAAAATGGTTCTATTTCCTTTGTGAATGGAGCCCCCACACTCACCATTTCGGAAGTAGGGGGAACAACAGCTCCTGAGCTGTGTGATACCATCAACCATACCTTACAAATTACCAATACGGCTACCGCTACAAGCCCTCTAGGGGGCGCAATTGCCTACGATGTAGCCGTTGTTTTTGGATTAGGGCATAATGGTTCTGCTATTGCAACTCCTGCTAGTAATTCTCTTTGGGGAAGTAATCGACAAGATACGAGATATTGGAATAATTTTATCATCGGCTCTACCCCCGTTAATGATTCTGCATTGGCTTACGCTAACAATGCTGGTAATAATAGCACTTATGGAACAGCCTCTTTCTTGATTCAAAATTTATTAACGACCAACCCAGATGGTCCTGGTGGTTTAGAAGATTTAGACGGAGATGGCTTCTTTGATGATTTGGCTCCTGGAGAAACTTTTTCTGTTTCTTTTGACTATTGGGCTTCCCCTCGAACCAATTGTGGTGATAGTCATTATTATAGTTACATGGGCTGGGAACACAAATACTTTGATGTATCGTTTAAAGATCAATGTTTATTAGATCGTCCAGCAATTCGAAGAGACTTAGGATACCGAAATATCATTAGAGATTATCTGATTAATACGCTTACTAGCTCTCCTACAGATGTGTTTGATGGGCAGAATTTCACCGTAGGAATTAGACCTCATTTTTATAACAATGGTTATCTCTGTCGAGGAGAAAGCATGACAACAGGTAGCAATGTTAAATGGAGTATTAGTTTAGAATTGCCTGCGGGAATAGATACAGCAACCTCTGCTATTTCTAATTTGGATACGGAGTTGGCACCGTACAATCCTACCATTACTAAAGTAGGAAATATCGTTACCTATACATTGGACAGATATATTTACGACACCTTGCACTTTCCATTGACATTTGACTGTGCAACATTCACAGGGTCTGCAATTACTAGCATCCCTTATACCACCAACTATTTCTGTGGGAGTCCTGGGGATACTTGTTTTTACCGACAAATTCATTGTGGGGAACTGTCTAATATATTGACCCATTGTAATACCAATTGCAACGGTCCCATTATCTATTCTTTTGATGCAAGCCGAACAACTCCTGGATATACAGACAATACCCAAACAGCATTGGTTACATTAAATCCTACGGTTCACAAAACAAAGTTTTATTATCCTTTTGATACGATGTTGATTGAAGCCAAGGCATATATGAGTGATACTGCTGTTGGAAATCTCTTATTCAATATCAATTTAACAATTCCAAATGGAGGAACGGATCTATTGACTTTTGTAGGAGGCGAATTATTAATCAATGATGTTTCCTCTGGAAGCGGTTATCAAAGCTTTGTTTTGGATGGAATGCCTGCCAACCTAACGCATTTAGGGGGGCAGAATTATACGTATACCATGGACTTATCTAGGTATGTAGATTCTGTGAATAGCACTTACCTATATGGAGGAGTAGATGGCTCTAATGCTTATAGTGCAGATACGATTTGCCTCCAAGCTAAATTCACATTTGGCAGTAATTTCGCCCATCAAACGCTTTTTCAAATAGATCCTTTTAGAGCGAATTTCTCAACTTTAGCTACTGGTAATGTAACCATTGCTTGTGATAGCCTAGGAGACAAAGCGCAATATGAGAAAGTTGGCTTTGGATGGGGACCAAGTCGTGCCTATCCTTTTTCCAATTGTAGCCCAGGAAATGTTTACCTCTATTTTACGCACAGAGCAAGCACAGGGGATGATCACCCTGGCGAGTATCGACCACCTAGCCATTGGGATTCTACAAAAATGGTGATTCCTAATTATGCATATACAGGCAATCGTTTTTCTTTTTATAATGCGGCTGGTTTTACGGTTCTACCACATACTATTAGTGGAGATACCGTGACAATCTATAGACCTACAACAGGGTATAATGACAGAGATAAAATATCTACTTATTATCCCTCCTTTCAAGCTGAGATTATGGGGAATTGCGAAACACCTCCTGTTCAGACCATGCGTGCATGGAATTACTATAAGGAGTTTGCCTATCACCCTGATTCTACCATTCATCAAAGTAGAAGTTCTGTCGCAACCGCTCGTTTAGAATTTACCCCTCCATCTTGGTCTTTTCAAGCTTTGACACCAGTTGTGGATGGAGTACAAGACACGGTATTTTGGGACATAGAATTGTGTAATACAACAAGTGGGGCAGATATTGATTACAACTGGTTGTTTATCCCTCCTCAGGCTAATATTGATGTAGAAAGTATCTTTAATATTACATCAGGGACAGAAGTGGCGATACCTTATGTTGTTTCGAATGACTCTATTTTTATAGAATTAGGAGCGATGAATAGCAACGCTTGTAGAAGATTAAGATTTTATGCAACTTATAATAGTTGTTCTAATCAAGTACTAACGGTTAATCATGGCTGGGATTGTAGTGCTTACCCCACCAACTATTCAGCAATTACTTCAGCTTGTTATCGAAGCCTCAATTTATTGTTAGAGCCACGGGCTTCAGAGGTTCAAGTCACAATTCTTAGACAACCAACAACTCCTCAGCTTTTGTGCACAGATACTACTTATGTAGTGGAAATCAGTAGTGCCCAATTAGCCGATTTAAGAGATCCTGTTTTAGAAATTAGAGGAACGACAGGAGTATCTTTTTCTAGTATCCGAGTAGAATATCCACGAAATTCTGGAAATATAGAAGTTTTAACACCTACCATCGCAACCAATCTAGCTAACGTTAACCTTTCGGGGCATTCACAAATAGCTGCAATTAATGATGGCATAAAAGGAACCGCTAATGCGCAAACCAATGATGAGCGATTTGTTACGGTTTCTCTAGATTTGCAATTTACCTGTGGCTTTTCTTCCAATTCATCCATGTCTTTTGCGGTTCATGGTAATCAACCTTGTGGAAATCCAGCAACAGGTAGCGGGGTTAGGACAAAAACCAATCAAATTGAAATAGATGGAGCCGTAGCCCCATACAATGCCTATACGGGAACGACAGTTACTCCTAGTCCAATTCGGGTTCAGCATTGTTCTGGATTGACTACGATTAGAGTTCAAACGACCATTATTGGGGATACGACTACTGCCAATGATACAACAGAAGTATTTTTGCCCTTAGGAACAACTTATGCTCCTGGATCTTATACTTGTGCAAGTAGCTCTTGTCCTACAGGAGTGTCCTTGGATACAACAAATGGAAGACCAAGACTTGTATTTCCATACCCTTCTGGGATTACCTCAGGAACAACCTTGGATTACTCCTTTGCAATTAGTGGTTCGGCTGGTTTTTGCTCCAACAACGAAGAGTTAGAGGTAAATAGTTATGTTATTGCAGGAAATATCAATTGTTTAGGAACGCCCTGTGGTCCTGTCAAAATAATAACAGGAGAAGCTAATGAACTGGCAATTATTGAAAAACCAGATTTAGTCATTAGCAACCTTAATGGTCGATCGTTTAACAGTGGTACCAATCAAGCCTATGCCGTTTCTCAACAGATTACTAACAATGGACTCGATGCTCCAAGTGGTATTCTTATTGATTATTATTGTATTGATGGAACAGGGAATCCGATTGGTTCGCCAATTGGAAGTCATACCGTTCCTGTACCAATTGCTAGTGGACAAACCCTACAAGATACAGGAACTTTTGTAGCAGGAAGCCCTTTGCCTTGTGGTTCCAACACAAATAGTTTAGCAGCTGTTATTAGCCCTAGTAATTCACAATGTATCTGCTTGAGAACACAAACTAGCTTTTCTAGCATTTTATTAGGCATTAACATTACATCCTTTGAGGCAAAATTAATAGACGAACGCAAAGGATTGTTAACATGGACAACAGAAACGCCTAGCGAGCATACTATTTTTGAAATAGAACGTGCTATCTCGTATAAAAATAATAGTTTGACCTATGAAAAGATAGCAACAGTGCATGGAAGTCCATTAAAAAAATATTCCCACACGGAGCCTTACTTGACTGGTGGAACGCATTATTTCAGAATCAAAACCATTGATATAGATGGGTCCATTTCTTATAGCCAAATAAAAGCATTGACGGTAAAACCCAATGATTATATCATCTCATTGTACCCTAACCCATCTAAGGGAACGGTGTGGGTTGATTTTGGAGGTATCTTGATTGAAGATCTTAACATTAAAGTGTTTAATAGTATTGGACAAAAAGTGCATGCCCAAACGGCTAAGCATTCGACACTCGTTGAGTTAAATTTAGAACACTTGCCAAGTGGTAATTACGTTATAAAATTGAACAGTACAACGACCAATAAAAATCTCAAATTTACCATCACCAAACCTTAAGTAGGTAACTAAATAAAGTTATAAAGTCCCATGCTAATGATTATTAGTATGGGATTTTTTTTAGACTTGGTAGCTAACAATTTTTTAGGGATACATAAAAAAGCATACCCTCTTAATGAAAGTATGCTTCAATTTATGTTATTAACTGTATTACAACAAACCTATACAGCAGCCTCTATCAATTCTTTAGCAGCAGCAATCGCTTGATTTAACCCCTCAGGGTTCTTACCACCAGCAGTAGCATAAACAGGCTGTCCACCACCACCACCTTGGATTTCTTTGGCAACTGCTTTGATAATATCTCCAGCTTTAAGATTGTAGTTATCCACTACATTCTTATCTACGGCTACCGTTAATAAAGCCTTACCTTTATTAACACCACCCAAGACCAAGACTAAATTATCAAACTCTTGACTCAAACCATTGCTCAATTGTTTAAGACCATCCTTAGAAACAATAGATGTTGTTGTTCCCAAAAAGTGCAGCCCTCCAATTTTAACCACAGATTGCTTCAACTGATCTTTTGCCATTTGCGCCTCTAAAACTGCCATTTTATCCAATTCCTTGGTTAGTTTTTTGTTGGTATCCAACAAATCTTGCAATGCTTTTGCTAAGTTTTTAGGATTTTTCAACAAAGCACGAATTTCTGACAATTTAGCCATTTCGTCCTGCACATAAGCCACCGCAGCAGCGCCTGTTAATGCTTCAATACGACGAATTCCTGACGCAATAGAAGTTTCCGTTACCAACTTAAACCAACCAATTTCTCCTGTTGATTTAACATGACAACCGCCACACAACTCTTTAGAAAAGCCCTCTTCAAAAGTAATGATACGAACAGACTCTCCATATTTTTCGCCAAATAACATCATTGCACCAGACTCACGTGCTTCGTCAATTGGCACATTAGCCTGTTCTACCAAACTAATATTGGCTCTAATTTTATCGTTTACAATTTCCTCTACTTCACGAATTTGCTCTTCTGTCATCTTGCTCGTGTGAGAAAAGTCAAAACGCATTTTATCTGGTGACACAAAAGAACCTTTTTGCTGAACATGCGTCCCCAAAACCTGACGCAAAGCAGCATGTGCCAAATGCGCCACCGAATGATTCTTTTCGGTCAAAGCACGTTTTTGGCGATTAATTTCAGCCACGACCTCTACCTCTATTTGCTGAGGCAATTGTTTCACCCAATGTACAATTAGATTGTTCTCCTTCTTGGTATCAATTACTGGAATCTTTTCATCTCCAAACCACAAAAGCCCCGTATCGCCAACCTGTCCACCAGCCTCAGCATAAAAAGGCGTTTTGTTTAGCACAACTTGATACTGCTCTTTTCCTTTTGCAACTACCTTGCGGTATTTAATAACTTTGGCAGTCGTTTTATGTTCAGTATAGCCCACAAATTCAACAGTAGGATCTTCCAGAATTTCTACCCAATCGCTTACATCCTTTTGAGCGTCTTTTTGAGAACGTTTTTTCTGCTCAACCAAAGCAGCTTCAAAACCTTTCTCGTCAACCGTCCAACCTTTTTCCTCTGCCAACAAGCGAGTCAAATCAAAAGGAAAACCAAAAGTATCAAATAAAAGAAAGGCATCTTTTCCTGTTACTTCTTTGTTGTTAACCTCTAGACCTGCAAATAATTTCAAGCCTCTCTCCAAGGTTCTCAAAAACGAAGCTTCCTCCCCTTTTATAGTATCCATCAACATTTTTTCCTGCGCCTTTACTTCAGGAAATACCTCCGCAAAAGAAGCCGACAAGGTTGGGATTAATTTATAAATAAAAGGAGCTTTAATATCCAAAAAGCTATAATAATAACGTACTGCACGACGCAATACACGACGGACAACATACCCCGCCCCTGTATTGTTGGGCTGACAACCATCTGCAATAACCAAAGCAACCGCACGAACATGATCGGCAATTACCCGCATTGCAATATCTACATCTGCATCCTTTTCATAAGAACCTGTATATTTTTTGCCCGACTCTTTTTCGATCAATTGAATCAAGGGACTAAATACATCCGTGTCATAATTAGATTCCTTGCCTTGCAATGCCATACAAACACGCTCCAATCCCATTCCAGTATCAATGCATTTTTTAGCCAATGGCACCAAAGAGCCATCTGCTAGGCGGTTAAATTGCATAAATACTAAATTCCAAATCTCAATCACCAAAGGATGATCTTGATTCACCAATTCTTTGCCGTCCAACTTAGCACGTTCTTCGTCCGAACGAATATCAATGTGAATTTCAGAACAAGGACCACAAGGCCCCTGTGCTCCCATTTCCCAAAAGTTATCTTTTTTACCTGCTCTCAAAATTCTATCCTTAGGCACCCATTTTTGCCACAACTCAAAAGCCTCTTCATCCGCTGCCACTTTGTCTTTTTCATCTCCTTCAAAAATCGTTACGTACAAGCGATCTTTGTCCATTTTGTAGACTTCGGTTAACAACTCCCAAGCCCATTCAATAGCTTCCTCTTTAAAGTAATCCCCAAAAGACCAGTTTCCTAACATTTCAAACATGGTTTGGTGATAACTATCTCTCCCTACATCTTCCAAATCATTATGCTTGCCCGACACTCTCAAACATTTTTGAGTATCTGCAATACGGGCCGCCGAAGGAATTTGGTTTCCAAGGAAATAATCTTTGAACTGAGCCATACCTGAGTTCATAAACATCAGTGTGGGGTCGTTCTGATTTACAATTGGAGCAGAAGGTACAATCTTGTGATCTTTGCTCTCAAAAAAGTCCAAAAACTTTTGGCGAATTTCTTTTACCGTCATCATGATTTCAAAAATGTTATAAATAATAGTTCTAAGTAAAGGGCAAAACAATTAGAATTAATAGCAACTTAATGGGGCTAAAATCTAAAAACAAAACCGTCTATCTCAGATCTGAATATTGGTGTTAGATAAAATGGCACCTACAAATATTCTTCAATGTTTTTGTCCTGTACTAAAATAATAGTTAATTAAGAACGTGTCCTTAACAATATGTTGTATACAAAATTGTATGTACAATAATGCAAATATAATAAGTACTCGTTTTAAATAACTCTATTCGTTCCTAAATAATCAAATTTCTTTTGGTAGAAGTCTTTTTAATTGATTCTTAAGATTTTTCCTGTAAGAAAATTTTTATCCAAACGAACCACTTTTACCAAATAAAAAATTGCGTTTACTACTTACATTTACTTTAAATTCTATTGCATTATAAAAAATAGACAATTGAATACGATTTAAAACCATTTTGCCAAACATCCAAAAGTTTTACAGAAGAAACAATTTGATCAAAAATTTGGAAAACTGACCTATTTCTATGTAAATTCGCCCTGTGATTTCTATCCAATGTTCTCGAAATTACAATTATTAGTCCTTTTAATAACTTAATTATCCTCATGGGAAAAGAAAAGTATATCTATAATAAGCACACTCTCCGCTATGAAAAAGCTAACGTGTCATTCAAGCAACAATTGCTTAGAATATCTGGAGTGGTAGGATGTATAGCAGCTTACACTGCGCTTATTTTCGCTTTGTCCCCGAATAAAAGTACTTCTTCTCAAGCTAAGGAATTGGCTGACATGAAGCAAAAGTATGAGGCCATGAATTATCAACTCGATATAATGAGTAGTGCCTTAAACAATATTCACGACAGAGATGATGCTATTTATCGCCAAGTTCTTGAGATGGAACCAACCGACCAAGGTATTTGGAATGGTGGACGTGGAGGAAGTGATAAATATGCTGATTTGCGAAATCTTTCTGATAGTGAATTATTGATTGCTACTAGCAAAAAATTAGAAAAACTAAGACATCAATTAGCTGTTTCTGCGGAATCACAAGATGCGATCATAAAACAAGCCCAAGATAAAGAAAAAATGTTGGGAGCAATTCCTTCTATTCGCCCTATTCGCAATCTAAAGAAAAAGATTCAACACCTTTCTGGTTTTGGTTATCGTACCCATCCCGTTTTCAAAACTCGTAAAATGCATACGGGAATAGATTTTGGCGCTCGTAAAGGTACTCCAATCTATGCAACTGGTGATGGGAAAATAGTTCGAGTTGAATATAAGAAAACAGGTTATGGTAGAAACGTTGTTATCGATCATGGCTTCGGTTATCAAACACTTTATGGGCACATGTCTAAGGTAGAGTGTAAAGTTGGACAAAAGGTAAAAAGAGGAGAAGTTATTGGTTTGGTAGGAAGTACAGGAACATCTACTTCACCTCATGTTCATTACGAAGTAGTTTATAAAGGGAAAAAGATCAACCCACTTCCATTTTGCTTGGATGGTTTGAGTACAGAAGAATACAAACAATTCGTAAGTGATGCAACAGCTGAAAACCAAGCAATGTCTATAGAATAGGATAAAAGGTTTATATAAAATAAAATGATAGCCTTCTAAGTATTTGCTTGGGAGGCTTTTTTTATTTCATAAGAATAAAGCATTAGATATGTCTACACTTCACCAACTGGCAATAGGGCTTAGCGTTAGCGAAAAAACGTTGCACTCTTGGAATAAAAGTTTCAAAATTAGCCCAACGACCAATGCTAATGGTCAGTTTGTTTATTCGCCAGAACAAAAAGAATTGGTGCTAACCATCCACCACTTAATCAAAAACCGAGGTTTTACTATTACGGGGGCAAAAAAAGAATTATCCAAAGTACCATTGAATAAAAAAAAGGAGGAAACAATCCACAAACTACAAGATATTCGCCAGTTTTTGGTTCACCTTAGGGACTCTTTCTAAGCGCCAAAAACCTTCCTCGTAGAAAAAAATAGCCCTGCTAGGTCTTTATAATCCTAGCAGAGCCATTAATTTTATTGGACAATACTTCTTAGTCCTTTAGGTTATATCGATCCATATATTTATCGTACAATTCCTTTTGCTTGTCCCCCAGATCTACTTTGCGACCTGCCATAAAAGCATCCGTTATAATAGAGGTGCGCATATCCAAAACATCTCCCTTAGCAATAATAAACGTTGCATCTTTTCCTATTTCTAAGCTGCCAACTTTATCTTCGATTCCCAAAATTTCTGCTGTATTTAACGTCAGTGCGCTAAGTGCTGCCTCTTTGTCCAGTCCATGCCCAACAGCTTGCCCTGCCTGAAACATTAAATTTCGCACATTCCAACTGCCTTGATTATTTAAAGAAAACGCAAACTTAATCCCCTTGGCTTGCAATATTGCAGGCGTTTTAAAAGGCTGATCTACATCTGAATCATCTCTGCGAGGCAATTGATGTATATCGTGCAAAATAACAGCTACTTCTTTCTCTTTGAGAAAATCCGCAATTCTCCAAGCTTCAGTTCCTCCTTGGATAACAAGTTCTACCCCATAAGGTTGCAATAAATTAATGGCATCCATCATAGATTTGGCATCTTCTGCATGTACGATTAATTTCTTCTGCTTGGCAAAAAGCGTCTTCATGGTTTCAAACTTCAAATTTTTCTGTTCGACATGCTCTTTTTGTGCGTAAGCCTTAGCAGCATCAAAATACACCCGTATGGCTTCTAGCCCTTTGTTGTAGTGTTTGTTTCTTTCTGCCCTGCCTTTTTGAGCCCACCATCCTGTATAACGCACTCGATTGGGCCAACGCAAATGTACACAGTTGTCAAACGCTAAGGCGGCATCTTCCCAGTTATTGGCTTCTGTATAAACAATTGAAGATTGTCCTGAAATTCGCCCTCCCTCTGGAACAATTTGCGCTAATAGTACACCATTAGAACGCACGGTAGGGACAACATCCGAATCGGTATTATAAGCGATAATAGAGCGGATATTAGGGTTAAAATTTCCAACTTCTCTATAGTCTTTGGTCGAACGAACGGCCTGAATTTCTTCCAATCCCAAACGAGTATTTGGCGCAATAAACCCAGGATAAACATGTTTTCCTTTTCCATCTATTGTTACGTCGTATTTTGCTCCCACTTTAGCTTCCATCGTTTCTACTAAATCAATTTTGCCATTGGAAACGCCAATCATACCATTCTCAATTACTTCCCCATTGCCAATATGTATGGTAACATTGGCATATAAAAATGAAGGAGCCTTTTTTTGTGCTATGGTGAGATTCGCCAATAAGAGCAAAAAGGGCAATAGTTTTGAAATTATCTTCATTGTATTCTAGTTTAATACTTCGTGGATTATTACTCGTGCGCTACACTAATAATCCTCTATTTATTTTTTATAAATTTTAAAGCTTTTTTTTGAGTTGGGCTTGTATAAACGGCAAAATACGTTCCTGCTTCCAATCTCCTTATATCTATTGCCCATCCTCTATTATTTTGAAAAGAACGGTGCTCAATTGCTTTTCCTAATAAATCATAGATTGTTAATTCGTAATCTTCTTCTTGATCCAACTCCCATGATAAATTATCTACAATAGGATTACTTCCTGTTAAACGAACCCAGTTGGCAGGAGAAACGTCGGCTAGTTTTGAAGTAGAAGTTACTAAGCTGTATTGGCTGAAAAATTTCCATATTTCAACACTTGCATCAAAATCCATATTGGTTGTACCACTTATAATGACTCCCGATCCTGGCCAACTATGTCCTCCATTCGTTACTCGAATCAGATGCACAGGAAAAGAAGCTCCCGTCTCGTATTGGATTAATTCGGCTGTTGAACCATCTAACAAATTAGTATTGGCAATGGGAGTTGTTGAAAACGTATTGGTTAAACCATTATGCCCTCTCCAATGATTCACTAAGGCATCGACCCCCAACAATACAGTATTGCCCAAATAAGGTACAACGACATCTGAAGTACCATGTATTTGCATGACAGGTATTGGATTGGCAGGTGCGCAAGTTGTTTGCTGTAAAATACTCATGGTTCCTGCTACTCCTGCAATAGCTGCAATTCTATGATTCAATGCACAAGCTAATGTATTGCTCATAATTGCTCCATTCGATAAACCTGTTGAATAAACTCTTTGCAAATCTACCGTATAATTCGCTGCAATGGTATCGATCAAAGCATCTATAAAACCAATATCATCTACGCCTGTTCCATAGCCCGAATTCCAATAGGTTTTGGAAGAAGCATCTAGTGTTCCTTCTGGATAAGCAACGATAAAACCAGCCGTATCAGCAATGGCATTCATATTGGATAAGGCAGCTTGTTGCGTTCCAGTAGAGGTGTATCCATGCAAATTAAATACAATAGGATGTGTATTTGCTACATTGTAGTTGGCAGGAATATAAAGCGTATAAGCTCGATTAAGTCCATTGTGCATAAAATTGCCTGTTACATTTTGAGCAAAACTCAAAGTGCAACTTAGGAGTAAGCTTACAATCAGAATTATTGATTTCATTGGTTTTTATTTTTGTTTTTTAACAGGCTATACTAATGCAATACATTTGACTCATCTCCCACAAGCACTTTAGTAAGATTAATCAATCCCATTAACATCTACATTAAAATCTATAAATTTATTGCAATCTGTATTTCCGCAATGATAATGTTGTTTGGGTTGAAAAATAGCAGGCTGCGTCTTTGCCCCCTCACTCTTCGCTTTTAACATCTTTTGAATTAATCGATTGCGCTCTTGCTGAATAAGCTGTCGTTTTGCCTCGTCTTTTTTGTGGTCAAACAAACAAACCCCATCTACAAAGGTCTTTTCTGCTTTGGCATATACCGAAAGCGGGTGATCAGACCACAAAACAAGATCTGCCGATTTTCCAACTTTGATGGAACCAACCTTGTCATCCAAATGCAGTAATTTTGCAGGATTATGCGTGACCATATTCCAAGCTGCCTCCTCTGACATACCACCATATTTGACCCCTTTTGCCGCTTCTTGATTTAAGCGTCGTCCCATTTCTGCATCATCAGAATTAATGGCAACAACAATTCCCATGTCATCTAAAATTTTCGCATTATAGGGGATCGCATCAATCACTTCATATTTGTAAGCCCACCAGTCTGAAAAAGTAGATGCACCAGCACCATGCGCTTTCATTTTATCTGCAATTTTATAGCCCTCTAAAATATGGGTAAATGTATTGAGTGTAAATTGATGTTTCTCTGCAATGCGCATTAACATTGTAATTTCACTTTGTACATAAGAATGACAAGAAATAAAGCGTTCCTGATTAATAATTTCTAATAAAGCATCCAATTCTAGGTCTTTACGTACTTTTTTGCCTGCCTTTAGTGCAGCTCCATATTCTGCTGCTCTGGTAAAATGATCTTCGTAGACCTGTTCTACCCCCATTCTAGTTTGCGGAAAGCGAACTCTAGCATTGGGTCCCCAATTTGATTGTTTGACATTCTCTCCAAGTGCAAATTTGATAAAACCATCGGCATTTTCATATTTGATGGCTTCGGGCAAACTCCCCCAACGAAACTTAATAATAGCCGATTGTCCACCAATCGGGTTCGCAGAACCATGAAGCAATTGAGCCCCTGTTACACCACCTGCCAACTGGCGATACATATTAACATCTTCAGAGTTGATAACATCCCCAATTCGAACCTCTGCCGAACTAGCCTGTGTCCCTTCATTTACACCATAATTGATACAAATATGCGAATGTTCATCAATAATCCCTGCGGTTAGATGCTTCCCTGTGCCCTCTATAACTTTTGCGTCTGAAGCACTTATCTTTTTTGCAATTTTTGCAATTTTGCCATCCTGCACCAAAACATCAACACCCTCTAACTTCCCTTTCTTTTCGCCAGTCCAAACCGTTGTATTTTTAATTAGAACGGTCTCCTTTTTAGGAATATCTTTTTTAGCATAACCATAAGGAGACCAAGGGTAAAAGACTTCCCCTAAATCCTCTATTTTTATTAATTTAGGTAATTTAGATGCTTTTAACTCAATATCGCCAGTTCGTTTGGCGGTCCAAGAAATCCAAGTGCCATCAAATTTGGTCGCTTGCCCAGCCCATTGATTAGGGCTAACCGCTCCTGACAAACGGTAAACGTTTGTACCTTTTGTTGCAGAATCCTTTTTTGGAGAAAACACAAAGGCAAGCGTATTATTAACAAAACTATGCTTTAACTTGGTCTTTTTGCTGGTATCTTCTGGATTGATTAAATACAATTCTGGCGCAATAGCCGTTCCCGTTACCTTTAGTTCAAAGCGTTGTTGATCGATTGCCAATTCATATTTTCCACGAATATCAATTGCATTTAAATCCTTTAAAACATAAGGTTTACCTTTGATCCAATTGTGATAAAAGATCGTTTTTTCTTTCAGAATATTATCAGAAGTAATAATAAAATTGGCTAGTTTTCCTTTCTCTAAAGTTCCCAACAATTCATCTGCTTTTATCAATTGAGCAGGTGTAGTTGTCAATGCCTTTAACAAATCTTCTTCCTTTAGACCATATTGGTAAGCCTTTCTAGCCAATTTCCAAAAATCTTTTTTATCCTTTGTTAAACGAGCTGTAAACGTAAAAGGAATACCAGCTTCTGCTACTCGTGCAGGGTTGGTCGGTGCCAATTCCCAATATTTCATCTGCATAAGCCCTACTTCTTCTGCATCATAAGGATCACTAACATCATAGGCCTTAGGGAAATGTAAAGGCAGAACCACAGGAGCGTTCGTTTTTTTAATGGCATCCAATCTCAAAAATTCATCTCCTCCACCTCTAATAATATACTGTACCCCAAATTCATCTCCAAGCTTATCTGCCCGAAGAAAATCCAATCGATTATTGAGTTCAAAAAACTGAGGAAGTTTCTGATTTTCATTCCACTTTTCTAAAGAAATATTGTAGGTTTCATCCGTCCTAGTTTGAGCATACCATTGTCCATCGTAATACGTCTGACGAAGCAAGGCAATCGCTCCCATTCTAGAACTTGGATAATTTTGTTTAGAAGTTCCTTTTGAGAAAGAATAATGAGCACTAGCTTGCGCTTTGATAATCATATCGTGCTCTTTTTCTGCCCCCAATAAGACCAAAGCAGAAGTCCCTCTAGCCATGCCGTCCATTTGGTGTGTTAGAACCGTTCCAAATCCTAATTTACGCAAATCAGAAGCTCCCTTTTCATCCACCTTAAAAAGAGTGGTAGCATCCTGTTCTGGTTTTAGTGCCTCATTCCAACTATAGGCGCCATCCTTATTGGATAGCATTTGTGGAGCGCTAGATTTTCTTTTGGTTCCTACAGGTTTGGGCATTCCATAATTACTAGACAAATCAATAAAAGAAGGGTAAATATATTTTCCCTTCAAATCAATTGTCACGGCATCTTTAGGAACAGAAATATCGGTTCCTGTCGCAACTACTTTTCCTTTTTTGATTAATAACGTTGCGTTTTCCAACTTCTGTTGCGGAGAGACATAAATGGTTGCATTGGTAAATGCATAATGACCTTCCTGTTCATCATAAACCCCATTCTTAGGAAAGGTAACTTGTGCCAATGTCAAAAATGACCAAAAACTCAAAAGAAATACAACTGCTATTTTTTGCAATCCCATCTGTTATTATTGTTTTAATTTAGTTCATAGTTTTTCGTAAAAGAAAGAATAATGTCGTTCTTTGCATCAGTAATTAAAATCATTCATAGAATGATAAAATCACGACCATTGGGGCAGTCAACAAAAAGACATTGACCACCTAACAATCAACTCATTACAAAAGCGTAATTACAAAATTCGGCTAACTTAGTAGTTAAGCAATTTGCTATAAATTTAGTTATTATTCATCAACGAACTAAGTTCGTATTTTGCAAGCAAGTTCGAGTTGCCAAAACATTTTTTTTTGTCTAATAACAAGTAGATCTTATTAAGAATAGGAGGTTTATGAAATAATAGGTGCAAGGCGTAAAAAATTATCTTTTTTTCTATTAAAAGTAATTTCTACATTTATGCCCCCATTCGCTGATAAGGTCCACTCTAGTACAAAAATTCTATTACCAATAGTTCGGCAAAAAAAATACTAGGTTGATTTATAGGCACTTAATGAACCAAAAGCGTTTATTTTTATCAACACCTATCCGTCAACCTAAAAAATACTGAACTATTAAATTATCATTACTCCGCCTGAAAATAGTATTAAATTGATAATCAACAATATGTAACTTAACTAATTAAGACATTGATTATTAAATTAATACAAGGTGATTTTTTAGTTTTTTAATGAAAAACATAAAAAATTAGCGGGGTACTTTAAATTATAATACATGCATATTTTTTATAAAGAATCAAAGGTTGCCTATCAAAAAACAGGAGAAGGACAAACATTAATCTTACTTCACGGTTTTTGCGAAGATAGTACGATGTGGGCAGATTTTGTACCTCTTTTGTCAAAAAAATACACTATTCTGACGATTGACTTATCTGGTTTTGGTAAATCAGACCTCCTAAATACTCCTAGTATAGCCTGTATGGCAGAAGCTGTTTTTGCTGTTTTGTCCCATGAACAAATCAAATCTTGTGTTTTGATTGGTCATTCTATGGGGGGCTATGTTGGGCTTTCCTTTGCAGAGCAGTATCCAGAAATGCTTTTGGGTCTAGGTTTGTTTCATTCACACCCTTATACTGATTCTCAAGAAAAAATCAACAATAGGCTTAAAACCATCCGTTTTGTAGAACGACATGGAATTGCCCCTTTTGCGGGACAGTTTGTTCGCAATTTATTTCCTAGCCCTTTTGTCCAAAACAATAAATCCTTTATTGAAGAACTGATCCATAAAACAAGTATGCATCATTCTGATGCTGTCATTGCAGCTTCTCACGCTATGATTAATCGACAAGATAAGGCAGAAGTTTTGACCAATCTTGCCTGTCCTGCGTTATTTATAGTAGGCACAGCAGATGCTGCTATTGCCATCAACCATAGTTTAGAACAATTGAGTTTGCCTAGCGTTTCTAGTGTGCATATTTTAGATGGAATTGGTCATATGGGAATGTTTGAAGCAACGACAGAAACGCTAGAAATTATAGTAGATTTTATTGACTTCTGTACAGAACGGCAATCCGTTTCTCTTTGTCAATCCTAAAATTTAGTCCTTATGAAATTAATATTTTGTTGTCTCTTTTTGCTAATTCTTTCCTTTTATAGTTGTACCAAAAAAGTAGAAGGTTGTACTCACCCTAGAGCCATCAACTTTAACCCAGAAGCAGACGTTGATGAAGGCTGCGACTATTATGAATTGACCTTAGAATTTCAACATTATGCCAACTCATTGGCCAACGATACCCTCGTTATGGGGAACTGGCTGACCGATGCCAATAATGAATCCTTTTATTTAACGACCATGAAAGTTTTAGGCGGTGAAATGCATCTGATTAAAGCAGGGACAGATGAAGTTGTAACATCGCCAGAATTGACCCCCTTTTATGATTTCAATGGCTTGGCTATTCATGTTGAAGACAATTTCTTTATTAGCAAATTGGGTAAATACGATTATAATATAGCAAGTTGGACAGAGTTGGGAGAATTTGATCGAATTCGCTTCCATCTTGGTATCCCCGATAAAATTCGACAAACTAGCCCTATTAAGGTAAGCGAGAACCAACACCCATTATCTACGACTGCGACTACCTATATGTTTGATTCTACCTCTATGAGTTATATGACTTGCCAAATAGTAGCCAAACAACCCCATACTGGCAATACATTTACCTTTACATTCTTTGATTATATTCCTATTGAATTGCCCTATAATGCGACTGTAAGAGATGGTGAAAATGTTCCGATTCGCCTCCGATTGGATTATTTAGCTTTATTTAATGGTGTTTCTTTTAGTAATGATAGTCAAGCAACCATTAAAAATAAGATTTTACAAAACTTCCCAACGGCTTATTCTACCTATTAACGCAATGGAGTTACCAACTGCTTCATTCATATTTTTTTAATGTACACATTCAGTATGAAATCAATTTTATTTATTATTCTATCCATCTTAGTACTGACTATTTCTTGCACTTCTGAATCTAAACCAAGTAAGGAAAAAGCGCTAAAGAAAGAACAATTTGTCGGTCAAACCATGGGTACTACTTTCTCAATCTCCTATTTAGATAGTACAGGAGTTGATTTTTCTACAGCATTAAATGACTTATTGATCGATATCAATCAAGCTGTTTCTACCTATGAAGAAAATTCAGAAGTATCTATTTTTAATAAAAAGGCAGATTCTATTTACGTTGAAAAAAAGGGGCATTTTGCTCGAAATTATAACAATGCTCGCTATGTTTATCAACAAACAAAAGGTTGGTTCAACCCCAGTGTTATGCCTTTAGTGAATTATTGGGGCTTTGGTTATACCGAAAAGAAAATGGTCACCAACACAGATAGTTCAACCATCAAAGATCTACTTCGATTGGTGCAGTTTGATTCTATTCAAGTAACAGAAATTCTACCGAACCAACTGTTGTTAACCAAAAAAGAGAAAGGATTAGAATTGGATTTTAGTGCCATTGCCAAAGGCGATGCTGTAGATCAAGTGGGGTTGCTATTAGAGCGTTTTAATATTCATAATTATTATGTAGAAATCGGTGGTGAGGTGCGTGCTAGAGGCACTACGATAACAGGCTTTAATTGGCGCACAGGGATTCGAGCTCCCAAAGAAGGAACTGCGGCTCAAGAGCTACAGGTTGCGATAGAATTGCCCAATCTTTCGTTGGCAACATCAGGCAATTATATCAATTATTATTTGGATAAAAATACGGGGATGAAATATGCTCATACCATCAATCCACACACAGGCTACCCTGAAAAAAACCGCTTGTTAAGTGCATCTGTTTTTACTAAAAAATGTGCTCTTGCAGATGCTTTTGCTACTTCATTTATGGCAATGGGGCTGGACCAAGCATTTGAACTAGCTAGTACCATTCCTGGTATTGACGCTTATTTTATTTACAGTACTCCTACGGGTGATTTAAAAACGAAGTATACTTCTGGTGTTGCCAGTTTGATGCAATTGGGAAAGAACAAATAAAATAAACCAATTTGGAAATGTACCTTTTAAAGACTTCTTCTATCATTTCCAAATTGGCTCATTTTCAAATTAGAAATTAGTTAATAATATTATCCAACCCTTTTTTTACCCATTAAGCTGTTTTGAGATTGGGAATGTATCTTTTGAAGACTGCTTCTATCATTTCCAAATTGGCTCATTTTCAAATTAAAAATTAGTTAATAATATTATCCAACCCCTTTTTTACCCATTGAGCTGTTTTGAGACTGGAAATGTATCTTTTGAAGACTGCTTCTATCATTTCCAAATTGCCCCATTTTCAAATTAAAAATTAGTTAATAATATTATCCAACCCCTTTTTTACCCATTGAGCTGTTTTGAGACAAGCAATCACTCGGCGAGTTCGATTTTCAGGATCTATAATAAATTTTGTATCTGTCTTAGAAGTATGAAAGCCCCATTCGTCTAGGATCGCTCCAAACCAATAAAACTCTTGCAAGTCTGTTTCTCTGAGAATTTGAAAATTCACCTCAAAATCGGCATCTCCATCTTTTTTCGATTGCTCCCGATACGTCCAGTTCTCCTCCCCCATAATCTCTTTAACATGCTTAAAATGTTGCGCAGCAATTTTGTCTGAAAAGTTGTTGCCACGAGTGTTAAAGACCATATAACCTCTTGTCGCATCCAACTTAGCTGGAGAGTTACTGCTCGAAATTGCATTTGAATGAAACGAATGCAAATAACCATAATACCCTCGACGCAACCAGCTTCGAATCATCTCTGTACGAGTAGAAAGTGGTGTATCTTTATAAGGATGATAGGTTCTTACACACATAATCCCAACATCCGTACAAGCCTCAATAAAAGCCTCTGCAACCAAACGATTTTCAAAGCCTTCATAATAATGCCCACGCTCATGCATTTTTTCTCCTTTGTGGTAAGCTCGTTTCCCAGGCGTTACGTAGAGTCCTTTTTCATCAATTCCTCCATGTCCTGCATCTACAAAAACAACAAAGCGCCGTTTTCCAAAGTGCAATAATTCAGAATTTTTCTTAAACATTGCATCATAAACCTTTGATAATTTTGCATTGGTCAACCGTCCAGCATGACCATCCACAAAGAGTCCATATAGGGACTGAAAAAGCCGAACCGCTTTCTCTGTAGATGGGCCATAATCCCCATCAATGGACAAACTTCGGTTCAATACTTTTTTTAATTTGTACTGAAGGGTTTTCACTTCAGGTCCTTTATCTCCTCTCTTCATAATGGTTGGTTTTATGTTGTGAATTAGCTAGACTACTGGGATAACTTAGACGCACCGCACAATAAGTATACAACGACGTAATAGATCATAGAGTTACAAATTCCAAACCATTTTTTAAGGGTTGTCTTTGATTTACAAACTACTGCATCTTGTAACGATGAAACTTAAGCTGTTGCAGCAGCATTATACCGATAAAATTCTACTGCAACAGTCTTATTTAAAATCTAAAATAAAGGCTTCTCTAAATTTTTCATTTATACTTAGATAATCTCGTACAAACGCTATAACATCAACATCATCAGCATTACTAAGCAATTCTTTTGCCAAAGCGATTTGATCATTTTTAGGCATTTCGACTTCGCTCTCTATTGCTTTATAATCCTTAATTTCTAGGTATACTGCAACCTCATGCTTGCATATATTCCCCCAATCATAAGGGCAAGAACAAGAAGAATTACAAATTTCTCGTTTTGATAAATCAACCTCCACTCTATACGTTCTATCAGAGTAAAAACTTTCAACGATTGCGACAAAACAATTCGAAGAAATTGCATTAAATTCAAGGATAGCTCCTAAGTTATAATACTCTAAGCCACGTTCTAGAATTTTAGGCTCAACTAATGATTGATAATTATCTAAGGTCATCATATCATCTTATTCAATGACCGAAATTTTAAGCATATTGGTCTTTTTGCGTTCGTGCAAGGGCATAGATCCAGTATTGATAACAATATCTCCTGTTTTGAGGTGCCCGCTAGCCGCTAAAAGATTCTGCACATCCTTGATGGTATCATCTGTACTAGTATATTTATCATAATAAAAGCAACGAATTCCCCAGACCAAGTTCAAGGTATTTAGCATATTTTCATCCGATGAAAAGATAAAAATGCTCTGTTTGGGTCGATAACTAGAAACCATAAAAGCAGTATATCCTGATTTGGTCATTCCTATAATACACTTAGCATCTACTTGTCGAGCAATTCGACAAGAATTATAACAGATGGCATCGGACAAAAAGGAGTCTGACTTTTCAGAAGGCGTTAAATGTCTGTAATAAATACTATCCATTTTTTCTGCTTCTCCAATAATATCGTTCATTGCTTCCACTACCTTAACAGGATGAATCCCCATCGCCGTTTCACCACTTAGCATAACCACATCTGCCCCATCAATAACAGCATTTGCTACATCAATTATTTCGGCACGAGTAGGCGTTGGATTTTTTATCATGCTGTCCATCATCTGTGTTGCAACGATAACAGGTTTTGCCTTTTTGATGCATTTTTCTACAATCATTTTTTGAAGCATTGGTAGACGCTGCATAGGAACCTCAACTCCTAAATCTCCACGTGCAACCATTACACCATCCGTAATATCAATAATTTCATCAATGTTATCAATTGCTTCTGGTTTTTCTATTTTTGCAATAATTTTTGCTCGAGATTTTTTGGCTTGAATACGACTTCTTAAGTCCTCAATATCTTTGGGAGAACGCACAAAAGAAAGGGCAATCCAGTTAAAATCATGTTGCAAGATAAAATCTAAATCTCTTAGATCCTTTTCTGTTAGAGAAGGCAAACTAACATTCGTTTGTGGCAAGTTGACCCCTTTTCGAGAAGACAAAAACTCACCATACAATACTTCCAATTTTACTTCATTGGTTCCGTTTGTTTCTTTGACCAACAATTGCACATTCCCATCATCCACCAAAACCTTTTCGCCCACTTTAACATCTTGAGCAAACTGTTTGTAGCTCATATATATCTTCTCAGCATTACCAAGACAAGGCTCATTAACAAAGGTTAAAATATCGCCTTTCTTTAAGGCCATTCTACCATTTTCTATTTCTCCAACTCTCAATTTAGGGCCTTGCAAATCTGCCAAAATAGAAATGTTGGTTTTGTATTTTTTATTGATGTACTGAATGTATTCAAATACTTTGAGATGCGCTTCATGGGTTCCATGAGAAAAATTAAGTCTAAAAGCATCAACTCCTGCTTTTACCAACCCCAACAACGTACTATAATTATTCGATGAAGGTCCTACAGTTGCTAAAATTTTGGTTTTTTGAAAGTTGCTGATTTCCATATTAGGTGCTTGTTTTTTTTAGTAGTTTTAGGTTCAAACAAAGATTGATCTATAAACTTTATTGACTCTTTATTTATAACCCTCTTACAAAATGTAAGTTTTTAATAATTGTAGCGTTTTTAAAATTTCGCAGATCCCATTACTTTTCATAAAACTGATAATCAAACCAATGGAGTAATGTCTTTAACTCATTAGTTCTTGTTTTTAAGAAGGAGCTTAATGGTCTAAAGAATTTAACATGATTCTCCCCATCAATAAAGTTGTAAGAAAGAATCAGATTATTTTCTTTTTAATGAACTAATGTCATAAAATAAGAATTCTTTGAATAAAGCAGTTAGCTTTCTGTATTATTTTTTTATTTAAATAATAAACATGGTTCTTTGTGTTATCAAAGAGCTATATAATGAATGTGGCTGCACACGAAATGAATAGTCACCACAGGTAAATTATATGGAATTTTAAAAAGAGCTGTTTTGTTTGCCATATCGTTTATCAAGGAAAATAAATAGCATTAGTCGTTCTTTAACAATATCAGACAATGACAAATAAACAAGTACTGGTTACAGGCGGAACAGGTTTTGTGGGCGCTTATCTTCTACATTATTTATTGCAAAAAGGATACAAAGTAAAAGCAATAAAACGAAAAACGAGCCCCATGAATCTAGTAGCAGACATACAAGATCAAGTTGAGTGGTTGGTAGGAGATATTCTAGATACTCCTTTTTTAGAACAAGCAATGAAAGGTGTTCAGCAGGTCTATCATGCTGCTGCGATGATTTCATTTCATCCGAAAGATGCTGCCCTAATGTTAAAAATAAATGCAGAAGGTACCGCAAACGTCGTTAATGCTGCACTTTATGAAAAAATTGAAAAAATGGTTCATATTAGCTCTATTGCAGCACTAGGGCGCAAAGAATATCAGCCTCACATTGACGAAAAAGCGCAATGGGAAAACTCTAAGGAGAACTCCAACTATGCAATTAGTAAGTTTAAGGCAGAATGTGAAGTCTGGAGGGGGATGCAAGAAGGCTTAGAAATTGGCATTGTGAATCCTTCTGTAATTATAGGCGGTGGATATTGGGCACAAGGCTCTTGCCGATTAATCCAACGAGTTGCCAAAGGGCTTAAGCATTATCCGCAAGGGGCAACAGGCTTTGTTGATGTCCGAGATGTTGCACGTGCCGCAATTGAACTTATGGAAAGCCCCATTTCAGGAGAACGTTATATTCTAAATGGCGCCAATTGGTCTTATCAACAATTTTTTGAAGCAGTAGCACAGGCCTTGGGGCAAACCCCTCCACAGAAAAAAGCAGCGGCTTGGATGGTTAATCTATTGTGGCGTTTAGAGTGGTTCCGCTCAAAACTGTTTCGCACACACCCTATTTTAACCAAAGAAACAGCTCGAACTTCCCAATCTACCTATTACTACCATAATGAAAAAATTATAAATGAGTTGAATTTTGACTTCACCCCCATAGAAAAGACTATTGAAGATACTGCTCTTGCTTTCAAAAAAAGTCAACAAGAAGGAAAGCATTTTGGTCTTGTTCCGATCCGTTAAAATAAAGTTTGGGGTGACCTCCTTTGTCTTAATCTTAAGGAGCTGACTCTATTTATTATACTTTCAAAAAATTTTGAAAATTAAATTTTTGATGTATATTTAAGGCATGGAATTAGATGAAGCAAAACAAAAATTTATACAAGCATGGGGTACTTTAGGCTCCAATTGGGGCATTAATCGAACAATGGCTCAGGTGCATGCCCTATTATTAATATCTGCGGAACCTCTGTGCGCTGATGACATCATGGAAAAATTAAAAATTTCCAGAGGGAATGCCAATATGAATATTCGAGCGCTCATTGATTGGGGCTTAGTCTTCAAGGAACTAAAACCTGGAGAGCGTAGAGAGTATTTCATTAGCGAAAGGGATATGTGGAATGTTGTGCGCCAAATCATCATCCATAGAAAGAAAAAAGAGCTGGAACCTGTTCTCAAAGTATTGGACGATGTTAGCAAGATAGAAGGTGAAAGCGAGGACAAAGAAGCCTTTTTAGATGTCATTAAAGACATCCAGTTATTCGCCTCCAAAGCGGATAGAACATTAGATAAATTGGTGCATTCTGATGCCAATTGGTTGATGAAAACCTTTATGAAAATGATGTAGGGCTTGCTTAGGAAAATACGGCCTGTAAAACCATAATAGAATTTAATTCTCCGAAATTTTCTATATGGTATTGATAATATCGTAACATATTATTCAAGAAGTGCCGTCTATCCCCTCCTTCTAATTCCAAACGGCTACTTGCCTCAAAATCTAGTTGCAAAAAAGCCGCTAACAAATGAGTATGATGGGGCGAGAAGAAATAGTGGTGGTGACTTGGTGCTTGAGGTAAAATTCGCCCCTCTGAATAATCAAAAACACTTTCTTTGTCTAGATTAGTAACTGCTGGATACAGCCCTAAATGCGTAGAAAATTGTACTAGAAACCAAATCGGAAAATTAGCAATAGGGGTTGTGGTTTGATCTAATAGTTCATAACAATTTTGCAAAAACTCAAATAAAATTGGATTAGCCTCAGGCTCTCGAACTGTTTTTTGAGCCACCTCTGTCATAAACAAACCAATTGCTCCACGGGCAACATCAAAGGGCACCTTTTGATAAACATAACTTGGCTTAATCTCTTTGATTCGATTAATTTCCTTTTCTTCATGGTGATAAACCACCATTTCTACCAAAGACATGGGTTGTACTAAAGCAGGACTTATTTTTGAATTTTTCTTTCTAACGCCATTAATAATATAAGTTCTCAAGCCTAATTCATTGGTGTAGGCATCACAAATAACACTTGTTTCAGAATATTTTACAGCCTTAACAATAATTCCTTGTATTTTTTTTAGCATCTCAGATCTTTGTTATTGAAGAAATAGAATTAAAACACTTGACTGTATTTTAGAGAAAAACTCCGAGGAGCTCCCATCTGTGCAGGACGATTGGCATATTCTTCGTTTAGTACATTTTGCACTACCAGATTAATGCGTTGCTTATCGTTAAATTTATATCCAATTCGCAAATCCCAGAGCCAATAGCCTTTGTTGTGTATTGCTCTAAAACTCGAAACGCCTTTTGTGATTAAATTAAACTCAAACAAAGCATCAATTTTATCCATAAAGCTATTATAATTTAATGCTGTACCAAGTGTTATGCCCCACAATTCTGTTTCGAGATCCAAACGAACCGTATGTAACCTTCTATACTTTAAGATGTCATCCAAATCATTTCTTTGAACGCCATCAACAAAGGTTGTAAACACCTTCCCTACAAAAGTTCCAAGGTTTCTTAATCGGCTCGTATCAGAGCTCAAATCTCCTGGAAAACTATAGGTATACCCTCCCCATATTCGCAAGGGAATTTTCCCCAACTGAAAGACTCCTTGTGTTGACAATTCCCAACCTGCCAAACGAGCTTTACTTATATTAACAAAGCTAAATCCAGGTCCTTGCGGATGTACTCCCAAAGCAAACTCTACCATATTTTCATACTCCATCCAAAAGAAAGCAAGATCAGCATAAATTTTGAAGTTTTTTCCTACAAAAGTATGGCGATAAGCGATTTCTGTAGACCACCCTACTTCTGGTAACAAATCAGGGTTGGGATAAATTCCCCAAAAAGTTCCTGGTATTTTTTCATTAAAATAGCGTTCTGCCATAGAAGGAAATCGAAATCCTTGCCCAAAAGAAGCTCGAATAAAATCATTTGGGCTCGCTTCAAAGTTTACGCCTGCTCGTAAAATAGGTAGTGTTGGCGTAAAAATACTATCCACTAAAAAGCCTTCCCAACGCAATCCCAAGGTAGTAGACAAACGATTCCAAAACTTTTTGTCTACTTGCGCATAAGCTCCTACTGAACTTGCTGTAAACAAAGCTCTTTCTGACCAATGGGTATTGATGTCTGCAAATAAAATACTATTCACATGCATATACTGCCCAACTGCCCCAGCAGTAACAATCCATTGATTGGCAAAGTTTCTTTGAAACTGGTATTCTAAACTAACTAGGTCTGCCTCTGAATCTTCATCTGTTTGCACTTTGGATATTCTAAACCATCGAGCTCGAACATCATGCTTATTATCGGATTGATCAAAGGCCGTAAAATAGGGATCTAGTGTAATGGAATAATATCGATCTCGATTGATTTCTGTTAGATTGATATAAGCATTATTGGTCATGTCTTCGGCCATAAAAAAACGCCCATCTTCATGATACATCAAATTGCCATTTAGCCCATACGATAATCGCCCTTCAGATTTAGGAACTCTTATCCTAGTATTAAAATTAAAACGAAAACGGCGCTCATCTGCTCCTTTGTAATAACCATTCTTTAGATGAACGTTTCCTCCGATCACTAAATCTACATTTTTGTGGGGCTTTTGGCGATGTGCAAAATAAAGCCCTGCAAACATTGGCATTTCTGCCATTCCATCTTTGGGTTTGAACCATCTCATGGAGTCTATTCTAGGTTGGTCATAAATCCCTGCATACATCGATATTGCCGTATAGGGTTTGTTGCCCTTAGGATAAGCCGTTCTCAAATTAACAACACCGTTCAAAGCAGCAGAGCCGTATAAAACAGAGGCAGCCCCTTTAATAATTTCAATCTGTTCGGTATTCTCTACGGGCATGAAATTCCATTTGACATCACTTAACTCTGCTGATAATAAAGCCTGTCCATCTACTAAAAAAATAACTCGACTCCCAACACCATAAGCATATCCTGCTCCACCACGTATACTAATTTGCCCATCTGTTATTTGAACTCCTGATGTTTTTTGTACAATTTCATCTAGACTTGTTATATTATTGTTTTCCAATTGCTGACTTCCAATGACATCAATAGAAACGGTACTCTCTTCTAGCTTTTTTTCGTATTTCCCATCCGTTACAATAATTGTTTCTCCCTCCAAAACATCCTCCCACAAGGCTATATCAAACACCATTTCAGTTTCACCATCCGATACAATTTCTTGCTCAAGTGGCTTGAATCCAACATAACGAAAGACAATCAGATGCTTTCCTTTTTCTAATTTTAACTGATAATTACCATTAATGTCTGTTGTTGTTCCCGCTGTGGTTCCTTTTTGGCTTATGGTAACCCCTATTAAAGGCTCTCCTGTTTCACGATCTGTAACAAGCCCCGATAACAAAGTTTGTCCATAAGAAATTTGAGCAAGAAAGATAATTAAAGATAAAACCAATAGTTGTTTCATATAATTCCGTTATAACAGGAGTATTGTCCCTTTCACTACTTCGTAAAAAACCACGAAGAATTACCAATAAAATAGTCTCAAAAATAAACTTTTCTTAGGAAATAAACAATTTGCGCTTTTTATCCCAACCAAATAATACCGTTTGTTATCGGTTAGCCAACTCAAAACAACTATCTTTGCTCCGCTAAACACAAATAAATCAACAACATATTTATAAAATGAAATACCTCTTAACAATCCTTTTTATCGGCTTATTAAACGCCAATTTATCCGCTCAAACGAATACTTACCCTAAGGTTCTAAATGTTTCGAAGAGTAGTACTGTTTTAGAAGAGTTAAGTGCAGACTATAAAAGTTCTTTATTTTTGGCATCGGATAGTGATGTGGTTAAAACAATGCAAAACTGGAAGCGTTTTTTGGTGACCATGGAAAAATATGCAGAAGAAATAGACTTTAACATCAAAGGTGTAAAAGTTTGGATCAAAGTTTTTTGGGCTGAAAATGGTACGATTGATCACCTTACCTATATTTTATCCGATACTTCTATTAATATTGACTTAAGAGATTTAGAAGCCTTTTTTCGCTCGTTTATCAAGAATTATAAGTTGCCAATCTCCTATCGCAATAAGTTTTCTTATGATGCGAGAATTATGTTTCCTCTCTATTTAATGCGTTAAATTTATTAATTGAATATTTAGTTAATTAATTGGCTTAATTTATGTACGAACATAAATTGAGTAGCTCATTTGTACTGAAGTTAGTGCTATGAGCTACAAAATATTAAGTCATTCTAAATATTCTCTTATGAAATATCTAATTCGAGCAATAGACCGACCATTTCTTATCTGTTTAATAAAGTCCCTGAGCATTTTATTGACCGCTATACTGATCTTAATTTTTCCTACTTATTCGCTTTATTTAGCTCCAATCCATCTATTGATTTACCTATGGCTATTGGGACCATTTATTACTATGTTTCATGATATTCACCATCATCCCTTACTAAAGCATAAAATGGCGAATAAGCTTTTAATCAGTTTGGTTGGATTGATTAATGGAATAGCTCCCCATGGTTACTTTTGTCATCATATTATAATGCACCACCCTGAAGAAAATGGAGAAAAGGACACCAGCAGTACCCGCCCTTACCAACGGGATTCGCTCAAAGATTTTAGTCACTATTATTTTAGTTTTATGTTTGGCTTTTTCCCGTTAGTCAATTACCTCAAAACAAGCAAGAACAAACAAAAGACAAGGGAAGCCTATAAATTTATGTTGTCGGGATTGTTATATACCTTATCGACTTTATTGCTATTGCTTATACATCCTATTGCTGCTATTGCCATAATAATAATCCCAACCATTATAACTAGATCTTTCCTTATTGTAGGCAATTGGGGAGAACATGCTTTTATTGATCCAGCTAATCCAGAAAACACCTATACCAATACCGTTAACTTACTAGGGCATTACAATAAAACCTCCTTTAATGTAGGCTTTCACATTGGACATCACCTCAAACCTAAGCTTCATTTTAGCCTACTTGAGCAAGACTTTAACGATAATATTATAACCTATGCACAAGAAGATTCAATTGTCTTTACAGATATTCATTATCCGCACCTTTGGTTTTATTTAATGACTAAAAACTATTCTTTATTAGCCCAAAAATATGTTCAACTCCCAGGTCGTCCTAAACGATCCAAACAACAGATCATTGCCTTATTAAAAAGTCGTTTGATCCCCATCCGAAGCAACATAGTAGACTAAATAGGGTGATTCAATCGTAAAACAAAAACATATTTTAGCAATTTCATTAAATTATAAAATGTTGTTTGTTAATCTATAGTAATAAATTCAATTGTTTCTTTTTAATGAAGTGAATATTGAAAATTTTAATCTAGCCCTCATTTTAGAGGCAAAATAGCAAAAAGCGGGGTAATCAATACCTGTTGTTCTTTTTGCATTGCCCAAAAAGAACCAAAAACGCTAGGACTGGATGACTTCTTGGACAAAGTATCTTCTTGAAAGCTTAGGCTTTCAGAAACTCGCTTCGCTCAGACACCTGAAAACCTTATTTTTCCTACAGAAAAATAGCAGCTTTCTGCGGCGTACTTTGTTCCCAATCAGTCATATGCCCACCAAAAAAAACTCCTAAAAACATTCAAAAGAAACTTATGTCAAAACTTTTTATTGCAAATAATAGCATCTAAAACACTTGGAGCAATACATTTAAGCCCCTAAATAAAAAAGGGTTGAGTTACAGATGTAACTCAACCCTCCTCAATCAATTCTTATCGATTTATTGTACAATCTCTACCCGTCGAACTAATTCTTTGCCAGCCTTTTCATTTCTAAGTTTAAAGATGTAGCTACCAGTTTTTAGTCCAGATACATTTAACGCCTTATAATTGCTGCCTTCTGATACCGAAAATTGATTATTGGCAACCATTCCAAATCCTTCTTCATCATACATCATAAGTGTCAAATCCTGTGGATCAACGGCGGTAATTCCAAAAATAAAACTTCCATTATCAATTGGTTTTTCTGACATAGAAAAATCAACTTCTAACTGATTAGCAGAACTTTCTGCTGCGATCAAAGCATTAAAAATACTCGTCACCAGCTCTGTTGCTTCAACATTGGCAGAAGCTTCGCTTTTACCTTCACTAGCCTGTTTGGTTAGAAGTGTTAAATCCTGAGGTTCAATTCCTTCAGGAAGCATATCCATCGAAAATTTAAATCGAGTTACATTGGCAACACTGTTAACTTGAGTTCCAACGCTGCTCACTAATCGTTCTCTAAATGTCTTATTAATATCTAGATCAACCGCTCTTGTTGTGGCATCAGACATTTTTGGATTTTTATCACAGTCACATTCTTGTTTACAGGAAAATAATAGAAAAAAAGTACTGCAAATAATCGATAGTTTTAAAAGTTGTGTCGTTGTTTTCATCTTTGTTATTTTATAAATAAATGTAAAACAGTAAAACCAACTATCAGAATAGGGAAAATAGATGGTTTTTATGTTGGTAATATATTGAAGTGATTAGAAAACCTGCCAATAAATAAGCAGCCCTATTTTAAAAAATTTCATTCAAAAGGTATCCGTACAATTATTTCAGATATAGGGGGGGGAGTATTCAATTTATGGCAAAATATATATATTCTGTTACCGCTGAGGTTCAATATATTTAGCAATCTTCAACAAAGAAAATTGATTAAAACATATTTGGGGAGATTGAAGGTTGTTCCTTCCGTAAACAAATCTTTACAACTATAAATTAAGCAAAAAATAGCTTATATGCCATTTTTTAAGCAAAAAAAAATCCCCCTTCAAAAGAAGGAGGATTTTTTTTATGATATTAAGATTAACTACTTAGCTTCTGCTACTTGAACTTGTCTGTTCAATTCTTTTCCTGCGTCATCTTTCAAACGGAAGTTATAAGTTCCAGCCTCTAAAGATTTAACATTTAATGCTTTATAGTTATTTCCTTCGTTAACGTCAAATTTATTGTTCGCAACCATCCCAAATCCTTCTTCATCATACATTTCTAGCGTCAAGTTTTTAGCATCTTGCGTTTCAATACCAAAAATAAACATTCCATTTTCTACTGGCTCATCAGACATTGTAAAGTTAACATCTAGCAACTGAGCTTCTTTTTCTGCGCCCATCAATGATTGGTTAATTCCCATTACTGTTTGAGCATCTGCATCTTCTGCACTCAAAGCTTGCGCCTCTCCAATCATATCAGCAGCTTCAATCGTAATCATTTGCCCCTGAAAATTTACTTGCATAGCTTCTCCTTGTGCTGCTCTTGTATTATCATCTGTGATTGTCAATTCAGCAGTATTATTTGGTTGTTGATTGTTACAAGAAGTAGTAAATACAATTACAAGTAAACCTAATATAAATAAATTCGTATACTTTTTCATAATCTTTTTTTAGTTGGTTCTTTTAATTAAATACATTTTTGAGGGGAATACGTATAAATGTAGGTTTATTATAGTCTTACTAAAGTATACGTTTTGGCTTTAAATTCCAAATTTAAATTGCTTTTTTTTGGTCAAAAAAGAATTTAAATTTCAAACACAATAAAAACGCAACAAACTATCAATCAAATATTTATACTATTTTTTTTTCTATAAAGCTTAGCCCTTCTTATTTTCTTTCACCCTCATTTTTTTTATACTGAGCCATTTGGGTTCAAAAGATAAGATTGATTTCCTGCTTCCCCTTTATTATACGCTATTGTAGATCAAGAATCTCTCCTTTCCATTTAAGGTATACAAAGACAAAGAACGGGCATCCCCAATAAAAGAGACGCCCGTTCCTTATCAATATACAATAAAGTCAAAAATTACTTGTCGTTAGCAATATTTACTGTTCTTACCAATTCTCTTCCTTGATCATCTTTCAAGCGGAATAGGTAATCTCCATTATCCATAGCGTTAACATTTAGTGCTTTATAGTTGTTTCCTTCATTCACACCAAATTCATTGTTAGCAGCCATTTCATAGCCTTCTTCATCAAACATCTCCAAGGTCAATTTTTTAACATCAGGAGATTCAATAGAGAAGATAAACATTCCATTTTCTACTGGCTCATCAGACATAGAGAAATTAACATCTAATAATTGAGCTTCTTTTTCTGCTCCCATCAAAGCTTGGTTAATATTCATTACCGTTTGCGCATCATCATCTTCTGCATTCATTTTTTGCATAGCTACTGTTTCCATAGCATCTAGGTTAATATCTAGATCCGCCAAAGAAAAACGATCAACAGCTTGATGTTCTGTTTTTGCTCCACGATGTGCATTAAGATCTATTGTATTATTATCTACAACAGTAGTAGCTTGAGTATTTGGATTAGAGTTGTCACAAGAAGCTGCAAGCAATACTACAGCAAATAACATTAGTAATTTTGACATATTTTTCATAATAAGAATTATTTTAGAAGTTTGAGGTCGTTGATTATTGGTTTTGCTAGTTTAATGATTTAATAAAAGAAAGTGTTACCACTTTGGCACAAAATTCTTTCTTGGCCTAACAAGAAGTCTAATATATCCCTTTTCAAGTGATTAGGCAAGTTCTTTTACTCCAAATTTAGTGCCTAATTAAAAGAAACAAACCAACTTTAATAGAGTTTATAATAGTGTATATATTTTAATTTTTTATTCCTTGAATGCAATTCTGCGGCAAAGCTCCTTTCTTTTTAGCACAGTTCTAGAATATATCTATCTGAGTAACCCATTTTCCTAAGTTTTTTCTGTATTTTTATAGCTAAATAACTAGTTATTAAGCCTAAAAGTGTCCATTCATTTGGGCAGGCTATTTTCAATCATAAAGAACAAAACGTTCTTAATAAAGGTAAAAGTTCATGAGTGATCATCAATCAAAGTCAAATGAAATTAATATTGAACTTTCTGAAGATATAGCAGAAGGGATCTATGCTAACTTGAGTATTATATCTCACTCCAATTCAGAGTTTATAATGGATTTTATTCGTTTGGTTCCCAATGTTCCAAAAGCAAAAGTAAAATCTAGAATAATTATGACCCCCCAACAGACCAAACGTCTAATGTATGCCCTACGAGAAAATATCAAACGTTTTGAAGCCAGTAATGGTACCATTAAAGATGTAGATATGAATACGCCCCCTTTTCCAATGAATTTTAATACCCCCAAGGGACAAGCCTAATCCATAAAAAAAAAGATTTGAAGACAAGATTGTCTTCAAATCTTTTTTTATGCTAGTATATAATAGTGTTATACTTTAGGACGCTTAGTCGTTCTTCTAAAAGGAGGAGTTCTATCATCATCGTCATCCTCTCCACTTCCATCGTCATTGTCATTCACAGTAGGATTTTGATGTTCTATTTTATTTTTAAAACGCTCTTCTTCTTCCCTCCTAGCATCCAAAACGAGCTGAAAATTGTTAACAATAGCCCCTACGACCAAATTAACCAGCAAGTAAGCAGCAATTACCATCCAAGACACATGAAAAGCCGTCACCACCCAATTGGAAGTATTGGGTACTGTATTCATGCCATCCTCTTTAGTGGTATGCTCATTATTGAGTAAATTGTAACGCAAGTCGGTCCAATCTTCACCTGTTAAAATTCTAAACAAAGTAAAAAAGGCCTCCCCTAAACTACCATAGGGGTCAGGGTTGCTTATGGTCAACTCCAAATGCTCTGATTTATGATAATCTTTATTTTTGAATAAGGTCACCCCCATAATTGCATAGATATACATAATCAATAAGAAAAGTACCGCAATATAAGAAAGTGACTTAATGGAACGCAACAATACTCCAATTAGCACACGCAGTTCCTCTATAGCCCGTATAGATCGAGTCAATTGAACAATACGAAGTACCCTTAAAGTAGCAAACACAGAGTTTTGTTGGTCATTCATATCCGTAAAAATGATACCAGCAACTTCAGGGATAATACCAATAACTAAAATAAAAACATCAAACCAATTCCAACGGTCGGCAAAATACTCTCTGGTACTTCTTCGACCATGCCAACGCAAGACGACCTCAATAAAAAAAACAAATAAAATTGAAAGCTGAATTACTTGTACATAGCTAGGAACATGACTGTAGGTTTGTACACCAATCAACAAACCATTTAGAACAATTAGTCCTAAAATCGTCATATTAAACCAAGTACTATTGATTATTTTCCTTGCTTTGAGTCTAGTTGGAGCGTCTAAAGTACTCATAAATCTATTGAATGATTAATAGGTATCTATTACGGGTTTTGCAAAATCAGGAATTTAAGATACCATTATCAGTTTTAATTTCAAGGGAAATTAAGTTTTTTTTTCTTAATATAATACTCCGTTGATCAGCTACACTGCACCTTCGTGGTACCTTCGGTACTGCCCTATCCCAAGCTGCTCGTTGGTTAGCTCGCTATGCTCATGAGAATAATTATTAAAAAATATAAAAAAGCATCTTATACCACATTGATCATCATTTTTTTTAAAATTTTAGTTTACAAAAAACACATAACAATGATAATCAACACAGTATAATTCATCCATAGAATACTATCAATAAGAAAATAAATATTCCTCCAGCTTCAACAGCTCTATTTACTTAATCTTCTTCCAATTTTATAGCTTAAGAAACATACTCTTCCAACTGTAACCTTGTCATTTCCAAAGGGCTTAATTCCTTCTCAGTTACCTTTTTATACCATTTAATAGTATTCTGAATGGCTTCTGTAGCACTCCATCTAGGATACCACCTTAATTCATTAACCGCCTTAGAACAATCCAAACGCAATAATTTAGCTTCATGCAATTGATTTTCATGCTGCTCAACTTTATAAGAGCCTTTGCCCCACTCCTGAATGGCTTGTTGAACCAAAAACTCAACCGTGATGGACTCATCGACCAAAGGACCAAAATTAAAAGCATCTGAAAAACGCAGTGGAGCTTCGTCCATTCGAATCGCCAACAACAAATAACCATACAAGGCTTCTAAAACATGTTGCCAGGGTCGAATAGCATTCGGATTACGCAGACTAACCTCTTGATTTTGACTCACTGCACGCACAATATCAGGAATGATTCGATTCTCAGCCCAATCACCTCCCCCAATAACATTTCCTGCTCGCACTGTTGCAACACTTGTTTGGTGTTTTGCATAGTCATTGGGATTAAAAAAGCTAGAACGATAAGAGGCGGTTACAACCTCTGAACAAGCTTTGCTCGCACTATAAGGATCATACCCCCCCAAATGATCTGTTTCCCGATATGGGTAATACCATTCCCTGTTTTCATAAACTTTATCGGTAGTAATATTAATGACCGTACACTTCTTCTGAACCAACTTGGCCGCCTCCAATAGATTAGCGGTACCAATTGTATTGACCTCAAATGTATAGACGGGACGATTGTAGGCATCTAAAACCAAAGGTTGGGCTGCCATGTGATAAATAATATCTGGCTGGAAAGTCTCTACCGCTTCTAACAATTTAGCCTTGTCTCTAATGTCGGCAATAATTGATTCACAAAGTTTATCTCCATCTACGTCATTATACAAAGATGGCTGAGTAGCTTCTAAGGCATATCCTTTGACAATAGCCCCCAAACTATGTAACCAAGTTGTCATCCAAGCACCTTTAAAACCAGTGTGCCCTGTTAAAAATACTTTTTTGCCTGTAAAATACGCTTTAAGCATTGCTGCTGTCATCATGATAAGGAAGTTTATTTACCAAATTTTCCAAGCGGGGTTTCCATTGTTCCACATACGCTCCAAGTCACGCTTATCTCTCAAAATATCCATGCACTTCCAAAAACCATCGTGCTTATAGGATACCAATTCATTGTCTGCTACCAAATCACGCATAGGATCATCTTCCCACATAATTGGTGTCATATCTTTGTCTCTCAAATAATCAAAAACGCCTCTATTCAAAACAAAGAATCCGCCATTAATCCAAGTCCCTCCACCTTTAGGTTTTTCTACAAATTCGGTAACGGTACCATTGGCATCCGTATTCAAGACACCAAATTTACCCGCAGGTTGCACAGTAGTTACCGTTGCAATTTTATCGTGTTGATTATGATAATCAACCAAAGCTTTGATGTTAACATCTGAAACACCATCTCCATAAGTCAACATAAAGCTTTCATCTTCACCAATGTATTTTTCGATTCGTTGCAAACGCCCCGCAGTCATTGTATGCAAGCCTGTATCTACCAAGGTGACCTTAAAGTTCTCGGAATTGGTTTGGTGTACTTCCACTTGATTGTTCGCTAAATCAACTGTTATATCAGAATTGTGATAAAAATAATTGATAAAGTACTCCTTAATCATATATCCCTTGTACCCCAAACAGATTATAAATTCATTAAAACCATGTGCTTGGTACATTTTCATAATGTGCCATAAGATTGGCTTTCCAGCAATTTCAATCATCGGCTTTGGACGCATGTGTGATTCTTCTGAAATACGAGAGCCTAACCCTCCTGCAAAGATGACTGTTTTCATTGAATGTTGTTAAGTTAGTTATATAATGTATTTGCGGTAATAATAATGTCGTACAATTTGTACCGTATTTTCTGAGGAAAGAATTTCAAAAAAAACGTTGTCGTGGGTAATTTTTGAAAAAACTTAGCCTTAAAGATATTGAAAAAAGGTTGTTTCCATTGATTGGGTTTAAAAATAAACTTGGCAGCATAATAATCTAGTATTTCTGGAAACAAACGCACTAACCGTTTAGAAGAACCATTAGCATCTACCCTCCGTCTTAAATATTGTTGAAAATCTTTATAATCATCGTGGTAAACCCAAGTTCGATAATCAAAATAAATCTCGTAATTGTGCTTATGCATTGCTCTAAAAGCAAATTCAAAATCTTCAGAATCCGTCAATTGCTCATCAAAGCCTCCCACTTCCCAAAACAATGCTTTTGGCATTGATTTGTTGGCACCTACCAAACCTGCACGTTCTTTTTTAACAGGTCCATTGTTCTTGGTATACCAACTCATTTCCAAGTTAGAACGATACCATTGGAAATCTCCTTTTGTTTTAACAATTTCCAAATCGTACAAAGCAGGTCCATCTAGGAGTGCATTAGGATGCTCCTTATGAAAGTCAACATGCAATTGAATGCAATTTGGATTGGGGCGCACATCATCATCAAAAAAGATCAACAAATCTCCTTTAGCTGCCCGAACACCAACATTACGAGCAATCGCTCTGCCTCCGTTCTTATTATCTAATATGGTAATATCAAAGCTATACTTAGCTTGATGATCCTTGATGGTTTGAACCGTGTCGTCTGTAGATCCATCGTTGGATATTATGACATCAAAGCCTTGAAAGGTTTGTTCCTCTAAGGCATTTAAGATATTTAAAATTAAATTGGATCGATTATAAGTAGGTATGATTACTGAAACAGACATAACAATTTTAACTATAAAACTTTAAGTAAGCATTTATTAAACCGTGCATTGATGTTAAATTAAACATCAAGTTGCCGAATGACCAAGAAACGTTTTCTTGCTCCAAATTTGTTTGAAAACCTAGGAATATCAACCATTAAATACCGCCAACCACTGATTAGTAGTTTTATTTGATCGGAATAAGCTTTTTTATACTCCTTTTTAGAAATTAAATAAAATCCTATATTCATTGGTAATGCAATCAAATATTGCATCAATAAGTAAATCAAATAGATTCCATATCCTCGTTTATAATAGCCTAAGCTATTACTAATATATCCCTGCACACTCATATCCTGATTACTGCTTGATCCTTGTTTGTGAATAAATGAATTAAATGGATCATAAATAATCTTAAACTGCTTGCGGATTCGATTGTAACACCACTCTGTTTCTTCTGAATAAAGAAAAAAATCAGGATCAAATCCCTTGGTTTTCTCAAACACCTCTCGGCGAAACAGCATAAAAGCCCCCGAAACTGTATTGGCTTCAATCACTTCGTTTACGGTCGATTGATCGATAAATTTACGATTAAAATAAGACAAATGAAACAAAGGCAAACTATACCATACGGCCTTTAGCGAAAGACCGAGATAAAACGATTTTTTTTTATAAAACAAAGGGCTACCATCTGCCAACGTCTGTGCACAAGAATACAAATCTGCTTGATGCTCTTGAAGCGTTGCCATTCCTTTTTCTAAGACCTTTTCAGAAACTTCCGTATCTGAATTAATCAACCAAATATAGGCCCCTTTAGCCCGTTCCATTCCCATGTTATTTGCCCGTCCAAAGCCACAATTTTTAGCACTAGTGACCAAAACAAGATCAGGATATTTTTCACAAAAATCCGTAGCTTTTCGATCCGTTGATGCATTGTCTACTAATATTATTTCATACGAGTAACGGGTTTGAGACAAATAGATAGAATCAATACAGGCACAGGTCAGGTCAAAGGTATTAAAATTTACAATAACGATTGAAATATCTACTTTTTTCATGGACACATTTATACCTAGTTCATTATTTTTTAATTGAAGGTAACTTTTTTAACGAACCATTGTTTATCATGCAATAGTTTTTAATACACTAAGCCGTTTATTTATATTTTCCTAATAAATAGTTGCTAAAGACCTTGAGTCCTGCCCCTGTCAATTTTTTTTGCTTAGCAATCAGGTTAAAATAAAGTCGTAACAAGTTAAAACTTAATGGGATATTGTACCGAAAACCCAAAGCAATCAATTGAATACTTCGATCTGGTGAGGCGGTAAATTTATACCAACTTTGGGAGGGTTTGGATGTATTTAATACATCGTTAGAAGCGTCAACGTCAATGCCTGTTACTACTGGAGTTTTATATAATTCTTCTAATTGTTTTTGCCATGGTTTCAACAAAAATTTAGATTGAATGTGCTGTTCTATCACTTTCGAAGCCCAACTCTTGTAGGCTCCTGTTGCTATTTCTTCTTTTATAAACTTAAAATAGCCCTCCTTAGTGCTGTAAGAAAGATAATTTTCAATTGCTCTTGGATACAACTTATTCATTTCATTGCCCAACACCATCACCGTCTCTTGGTAAGGTAAAATAGGTGGCACTCCATGGTATAAGCCATTAAGCGTTCCCAATCCCGTTTGCAGAGGATATATATCAACAATATAATCTGTTATCTGATAATACATCAGCGGGTTCTTTACATGCCCTTTTAGCAAAAGATTGGGAGCTTTTTGGGTATTGGGACAAAATTTATCAAAATCTTCTTGCCCACAACCGACCATTATCAAGGTACACGCTTCATGCTCCAATAAGAACGTATTCCATTCCTTCAAAAAATTGACGGTTTCAAATGGCGTATATTTATACGCTGCTCCTATTGTAAAAAATATTTTTTGCGTCTGCCCTATTCCCAATTGCTTTTTGTACGCTAATTTTTCTTGAATGGACAATTGCTTGGGCATGGTTTCTCCTAAGATAAAATAAAGAATCTGATCATCCATTGGATATCGATATTTCTCTGAAATAACCACATCCCCTTCACAAATATTGATGCGCTTATGCGCTATAATATTGCCCAATGAAAATCTAAAATTGGCATGGTTGTAAAACAATACCAAGCTATCCCCTTTCTGTTTAAGATCCCACAACGCTAAGGTCGGCACAATATCATCCATGTGCTGATGCAGCACTATAACATCAAAATAATGTTCTTCCAAAAAACGCCTCAAAGCCTGCGCTTTAGCCCATGGTTCTTTTTCTTCTAATTGATAAAGCGTTCCATTTATGGTTAAATCCAATGCTCGATCTTGATCCAATAACAATAGATGTGATTCGCTATTTAAGTCATTCTTCATCCAACTTAATGCAACTTGAGTATGCCCACCTATATTATAGAATCGAGTCCCGATGTGTAGTACTTTCCTTTGTGCGGTTTCTTTTCTTTTATAATTGGCTATTGGGAATAATTCAGCAGCAATCTTTACTAATAACTCTTCCAATCGAATAGAAGACAAATAGCCAATATAATTGCTTGCTTCAAAAGCAGCGATTTCAGCAATCAGCTCCGCTGCTTTTTTATACGCTTTTGTTTGGTATAATTGTTCTGCTCGATGAACAAGTAACTCATGTAGCGCTATATCAATATCCCAGCTCTTCATTAAATCGTAAAGTTGTTGATCTTTTGGATTACTTCGGTCACTTCTTCCTCTGTCAACACTGGGCTAATTGGAATACTCAATACTTCTTCGTGGATGGTTTCCGTTAAAGGATAAGAGTCCTCGTTCCATGCTTGATATGCTGCTTGCTTGTGCGGAGGAATGGGGTAATGAATAACCGTTTGAATCTCGTTTTCACTAAGGTATTCTTGCAATGCTGTTCGATGTTGGCAACGAATCACATAAAGATGGAATACATGCCCCCATTCTTCTTGATTCCATTCTGGCAATGTAATTAAAGGGTTCTTTATTTCATCATTGTATCGTTTAGCAATTGCCCTTCTCACCTTCGTTTCTTGATCCAAATAAGCCAACTTAACCGATAATATTCCCGCCTGCAACTCGTCCAATCGGCTGTTCATTCCAACTACCTGATTGTGGTATTTTTTTTCAGAGCCATAATTGCGTAAGATTCTAACCATTTTTGCCAACTCATCATCATTGGTTGTCACCGCTCCTCCGTCTCCTAAAGCACCAAGATTTTTGCCAGGATAGAAAGAAAATCCAGCTGCATGCCCCCAATTTCCTGTCTTTTTAGCTCCCCAATACGCACCATGAGCCTGAGCAGCATCTTCCAATACCAATAAATTATGCTTTTGGGCTATAGACATAACCGTAGCCATATCCACGGCCTGCCCATACAAATGAACGGGCATGATTACTTTTGTTTTGGGGCTAATTGCCGCTTCTATCTTAGCAACATTGATGTTAAAAGTAGCTTCCTGTGGTTCAACAAATACAGGAACCAAACCATTTTCACTAATTGCTAGTACGGTAGCAATAAAGGTATTGGCAGGCACAATTACTTCATCTCCATCCTGTAGTTTTCCCAGCATTTTATAAGCTCGTAAAACAAGAATCAAAGCATCTAAACCATTTGCTACTCCTATGCAATGCTTTACCTTGCAGTAGGCTGCAAAATCAGCTTCAAATTGAGCAACTGAATTTCCCAAAATATACCAACCAGAATCAATAATTTGAGCAGTAACAGCTTTTAGTTCGTCTTGGTATTGAGCATTTATTTTTTGTAAATCGAGGAATTTGACCATATTATTAAACTTCTAATTTTGTGGCAATTAGCCAATAGATAATATTGGAGAACGATAATTCATGAATGAATTGTATTAATCTTGTAATACAGGTTTTCCATTCACCATAATATATTGCGCCTGTTTTTGTTTTGAAAATAGCTGTAAATCTAAAATTTCGCCTGTTTCTGTCACATAGCCTTTGTGAACAGCAGGATTCCCATACCACAATGTATAAGGAGGAAGATCCTTGGTAACAACACTTCCTGCACCAACCATGGCAAAAGATCCAACAGTTATTCCAGCCATGATCGTAGCATTTGCACCTATTGAAGCCCCCAACTCAATCTTTGTTTTGGTCCACTCAGCCGCATACTGTTTAGATCTAGGATACAAATCATTTGTAAAGGTAACATTAGGGCCTATAAAAACATTGTCTTGAATGGTAATACCATCCCAAACTTGCACCCCGCATTTAATGGTGACATTATCTCCAATCGTAACATCATTTTCAATAAAACAATGGCTACAAATATTGACGTTTTCGCCTATGCTTGCCTTGGGAAGCACAACAACAAATTGCCAAATATTCGTGCCCTTTCCGATCTGTTTGGATTGAACTAAAGCCGTTTCATGTATCATACTAATCTAGATTCTTGTCAACAGAGTTGCCTAAGTTTTTAAATGTATTATAATCTCGAATATAATCAGATTCATCATAAAGTAATGAAGCCATACACAATAAAACAGCATTATGCGAAAATTTCATCTTTCTCCAATAACCTGGCGGCACATAAATACCTTTGCTTGGCTCATCCAATACAAACTCAAAAATTTCCCCTTCTACATTTTCAAATTCAAAAGAAATGATTCCTGCAACACTAATAATAACTTGCTCTAAAGCCAAGTGGGAATGATTGCCCCGTTCGATATGATTGGGTGTAAAATAAGTCCAATACACTCTTTTTATTTCAAAAGGTATATTGTCTGCCACTTCAGCGACACTAATATAGCCCAAAGAAGGAGCGCCAATTTGGTCAAATTTTATGATATGAGGTTTTTGATGCACACTTTTTTAGTTGAAATTGTTAAAAAATGGAATTACGTTGCGAATGCTTTAGTTACGTGGTGTTTCTTGCCTGAACCAGCAAGCTGGATTGGCTGTTTTGTGGAATCGATCCTATGGCGACCATAAAGAATACTAAGGCTTAGACAATCGACATAAAATCTGATTCATCACAGCACGATGGAATCTATTTTTAACGATGAACAATTGAAATTAACTATAATTGCGTTGCTTTTCAGCTCTTAAACAATAATAAGTAATCGCTCTCAATAGTTTAAAGAATATTTTCCTTCTGCTTCCTTAATTTTTTTAATAATTGGCTAACCATGACGATAAATCTTGCCCCAACAACTCTTGTAACTGCTCCACTTCTGGTTTAAAGATTTGTACCAATTTTGCACGAACAGATTCGTCCATTGTTTCTTTCTTCAGTAACTTATTTTTTAATTGTTCTTTGAAAGGAAAAGGAACTCTAGTCAGTCCTGCTTCCATTGCCCAAGCAATCATTTTATTGGTAGGAACGGCCTTCGTGTTTGATTTATTATACTTTTTACCCAAATCCTCTGGAATGAGATCTTTTACCCCAAGAAAGGCATGGATTTCTGTCATCAGCTTTACGGGATGTTCATTTAGATCATCAAATAAAACTACTTTTACTTCCTCGAAGTTGTCAAGATAAGCCTTCACTTGCTCCAAGTACTTGGTATTATGAATATAATGTACATCTGGCAAGTAAGAGGGATCTTTTAATCGTTTTGACTCTACTTCAAGGGCTTCTTCCAAAGATAAGCAATCAGGGTCTAACTTGTGCATTCTATTAAACCTAAAATGCGACCAAATCTTATCAATAGGTTCTCTAAGAATAATAATTATTTTAGGTTCTTTTTTGCCCTTATAGAATTTTTTTATGGTTGCAATCGTTCGCTCATAATAAATCAAATAAGAAGGCGAAGCCTCTCCCTTTTGTTGATGATCCTTAGCTTCATAAAAATGCCCTGCATAAGCCATTTCATTGGTTGGCATTTCAGGAAAACGCTCCAAAATAGGCAAGGGTCCCTGCCCATAGGTATGCATAAAATTCAACTCCTTAAGTTTAGGCATATAAATATCTGGATGCGTACTTAAGTATCTATGCAGAGAAGAGGTACCTGATTTTGCTGCCCCAACAATTATAAAATCAGGAAAGTAAGAAGTTAATTCAACCATTTCACAATAAAATTATAGTCTACTATTTTAGTACACTGTAACAAAAATTTCTAAATACTTTTTAATCGAGTCTTTTAGCAATCTTCTTTTTCAAATTTTCGCCTTGATAGCGCTGCTATCAGGCTGTAATTTTCATCGAATCTCATCTAAAACGCTTTGTAAAAACCATCCATAACTTTTGTTACAGTATATTTAGGCAATTGATTCGCAAATTTTCACAAATTCATTCCATTGATTCTCTTTAGAATAAATCTGGCTTATCTCCGCTCTGCCATTATTAGCAATTGTTAAACGCTCTTGTTCATGCTCCAAATAATAAGTTGCTTTTTCTACTAAGTCGCTAAAATTTTCATAAGCCACATAGTTTTTCCCCGCTACAAACCCCTTGGGATAAATTCCTTTATCCGATAATAACATTGCTCCACAACCTGTTGTCTCAAAATTGCGCATATTTACTTTGTGCTCTCCCGAAAAGTCAACACCTGCATTAACGACAATTTTACTTCTTGATATAGTAGAATATAAATCTGCCCCAAATAAAGCATGATCCTTGTTTTGCCAAACTTTTTTAGGAGGAAAAACCATCTTTTTGAACTTTCCTCGAATATATGGGATATTAATAATGGGTTCTTTTATTACTTGACACAGCAAATGCATTTTAATATTATAAGTAGATTCCAACTTAAAGTCTATTAGTTGGTTCATCAATGCATTTCTGTTCGAAAAATAGCCCTTTACATACTGCCCATAAAACAAAATATCAATATCTCTGTTTTGATTGCTACTCAATCGATTCATGCAATCATCAATCGCTGGATAAAAATAGACGTTTCTAAAGGTATCGGTTGCCTCATTTTTTAAATCCAAGGTTAAGTTGGTCAATCGAATATCATAGGCCGAAAAATCCATTTTAGAATTGGTAGGCGCTGCAAACCAACAGATTTTTTTAGGATTACCTGAAATATTTTGAATTTCATCCTTTGAAAAGTAAATAGGTTGAAGGTTATAAATCACCTCTGGTCTAAACTCTTCAATTTGAGCAAATAAAACCTCTTTTATGTTTTTATATGTAAAGCCTTTTTCCTCTGCCCACTTGCGTTGCAAACGCTCATAATCCCAGACCGTATAATTTACTTGTTGCCAATCAAAATCTAATACAGGTTTTAGAATATGTGTAGAATAGAATCTATCATTTAAGTACAACTCCCTCATTTCATTGTAAGACAATGAATCCAGAACCTTTTCATATTTTTTTTCAAATTGTTCTGTATTGGGAGTGACCTGCTTTACAAATTGAAAGACCCTCATACTAGTTCTGTTTAATTTGTTGGCAAACCAATTCAATTTCACTACGCTTTAACTCTGCAAACATAGGCAAAGAAACAATTTCTTGAGTGAGTTGATGTGCCACGGGGAACTCTTCAATTTGATGATTCATCGCTTCATAACATTTTAGAAATGGCAATGCCGTAGGATAATGAATAGCAACGCCAATCCCCTCTGCTTTAAGCTTTTCCATTAATGCAGTTCTATCCTTTGTTCGAATTACATATAGGTGAAAAACATGCTTTCCATTTTCAATAACAGCAGGTAAATCAAGACCACTATCCTTCAAAAGTGCTGTATAGTTTTTAGCATTGGCAATTCTAGCAGCAGTCCATTCTGATAAATACTTCAATTTTACGGATAAAATAGCCGCCTGCATCCCATCCATTCTACTGTTTCGTCCTTCCATCAAATGATTGTGTTTTCCTTCCTGTCCATGATTGGCAATCATTCGAGCTACTCGTGCAATTTCTGGGTCATTGGTAACCATACCTCCAGAATCTCCATAAGCCCCCAAGTTTTTTCCTGGATAAAAACTAAAAGAAGCACAATCCCCAAAAGTTCCTATTTTTTGTCCATTAAATTCAGCCGCATGTGCTTGAGCGCAATCTTCCAAGACCTTTAGACCATGTTGGCGAGCAATTTCCATTAAGCGCACCATATCAACAGGCTGCCCATATAAATGAACAGGGATAATCGCCTTAGTTTTTGCGGTAATTTTAGCCTCAATCAAATCCAGATCAATGGTATAAAAATTGGGATCAACATCTACAAATACAGGTTTTGCCCCTAATGAAGAAACCGCCTCAGAGGTAGAAATCCAAGAAATGGCAGGCACCAACACTTCATCCCCCTGTCCGACACCCATAGCCTGAAGCAAAATTTCTAAAGAATCGGTTCCATTGGCACAAGCAATACAGTGGTTGACACCTAAAAAATCAGCAAATTCTTTTTCAAATTTAGCAGCATAACTTCCTCCAATAAAGGCAGTTTGACTAATCACATTTTGGATAGCTTCATCTATCTCTTCTTTTATACTATTGTATTGAGCTTTTAAATCTACAAATGGAATCATAATTTTCTTAATAATTTAGCGGGGTTTCCTGCATAAACACCTTTAACAGTTATATTTTTTGTAACCACAGCACCAGCACCAATCACAGCACCAGCACAAATACTAACGGGCAAAATTGTAGCATTAGAGCCAATAGAGACTCCATTCCCAATATGGGTAGATTTCCATTTGGTAGTATCTCCCATAGCAGGTCCACCCTCCTCAAATAAATCGTTGATAAACATTACTCCATGACCAATAAAACAATTGTCACCAATCGTTACTAATTCGCACACAAATGTATGAGATTGTATTTTAGTTTGTGTCCCTATCGTTACTTTTTTCTGAATTTCAACAAAAGGGCCTACAAAAGAATTTGCTCCAATCTCACATTCGTAAATATTGACAGGCTCTACTACCGTGACATTTTCTCCAAAAACAACATCTCGGATGGTAGATTGGTAGCGCTTATCTGGATAATTCTTAGCCATTTTTTTCTATTTCATTATAAATACGATCTACAATTTCTACCGTTTTTAGCCCTTCAAACATATTGGTTGTAATCTGACCACTATTCAATAAAACATCTACGACATTTTTGTAAACCATGTCATGATTAGACATAGAGCCCTGATACTGCCCATAATTATTCGCCGTGTTTCCTTCTGGCAAATCAGAGATGGTGTAATTTTCAATTTTCTGGTACTCCAGTTCATTTAAGTATTGTCCTCCAATCTTAACGGTTCCTTTATCTCCAAAAATCGTCAATGATCCTTCCATATTACCACCATAACTATTAACCGTATAATTGATGGTGCCAATGGCATTATTGTGAAATCTAAGAATCACTACACCAGTATCCTCAAATTCGATGACTCCCTGATGGCAGTAATTAGCACCAAAAGCCTTTACCTCTTTTACATCCCCAACCAAGTAGTACAGCAAATCGACAAAATGACTAAACTGAGTATATAAAGTTCCACCGTCTAGATCCTTAGTCCCCTTCCAACTATTGGCATAATAAGCATCGTTTCGATTCCAAAAGCAAGAAAGTTGTACGCTGTTAATTTTCCCCATCTTGCCCTCTTCTATCAGTTGTTTAACAGCATGAACTGGTGGGTTGTAACGATTCTGTTTGATGACAAACAAACGTTTATTGGCTTTTTCTGCTGTTTTAATCATTTCACCACAATCATAAACAGAAATAGCCATTGGTTTTTCGCAGAGCACGTGCTTTCCTGCCTTTAATGACAAGATAGAATGTTGGGCATGCCAACCGTTTGGGCTACAAATAGAAACAATATCAATCTGCTCATCTTTGAGCATTTCTTCTATTGTATAATACGCTTTAGCAGCATATTCTTCCCCTAACTGATTTGCTTTTTCTTCTACAATGTCACAAACAGCTACTAAGGTAGAACCCATTGTATTCTTTATGTGCTTAGCATGGCGTTGAGCAATTCGTCCACAACCAACGATAGCAAACTTTAGATTATCCATTTAAGTTTTTAGTTATTATATGTGCGTTAAACAAAGGCCAAAACTGTATACACTCTTCATAAGTCCAAGTGTTGTTTTTTATCCTATTTTCAACAAAGGCCGTGATCGCTTTTGCATCCCACAGATCGTTATTTTGAAAAGCAATAGATTGTAGTTCATCCATAATCAAAGGTTTTAGTTCATTACCAAACCACTTGGGCATAGGAGAAGACATTCCTACTTTTAACTTTCGTGTACGAATAGCTTCTGGCATAATTCCAGTCATGCTATCTCTAAGTATTCTCTTGGTATAGCCGCCTCCTAACTTGCTTTCTAATGGAAGCGAAAAAACATAAGAAACCAATCTCCAATCCATAAAAGGCATTCGAATTTCGATGCTTTTTTGCATGGCTCCACGGTCAAAGTTTCTCAAAATAGAAGGCAGTACAGACTGATGAAACATCTCGTATAAATGCACATTGCCTTTTGACATAGAGTTGTCTAGACTCAATGGAGGGTAAGCAATAGGAGTACTTTTTTCTAAAAACGAAAAGAAAGAAGGTGAAGGCTTTTCTTGATTCAAGAAGCGACCAACCTTTCGTATCCCTCGTTGCAATAAATTCAATTTTTCTTTTTGAGTATGCCCCAAAGCCTCTAACAATTTGGCTTGTTTGCTCTGTTCTTCTTTTGGAAACATACCAATATAAGTTTCTCTGATCGCCTGCTCTTGCTCTTTATTTCCACTTTGGAGCGCATCTCGATAAACTCCTTTGATAGATGCTCTATAACCAAACATCATTTCATCTACTCCATGACCATCCATTGAGATCTTATAGCCATCCTGTTGCATCCCTCCATAAACCATAGACAGTGGATAAATGGGGATGTTATAGATATTGTCAAACAACAAGGTCGAGGCAACAATATCATCTACCAAATTAGAGTAATCTGGCAATAAAAAACGTCCTTGTCCGCCTGTATAATCAATTACTTGCTGTGCAAAATGGCTTTCGTCAAAGATAGAACCTGGAAAACCAATGTTATAAGCCTTCTGCCAATCGCTGTGAACACGACGGACATCTTGCTTTTTCATAATGTGATTAATCAAACAATAAACCGCCGAAGAATCCACTCCCCCACTCAGTGCGCTAGCCAATGGCACATCGCTTCTCATTCTTATTCTTGTAGCATCTTCAACCAGCTCTCTAAAGACAGCAACTTGATCCTCATATTTTGTGGGAACCTCCACTTGATTTTTAAACGTATCCCACCATTGATATTCATTAAAAGCTCCTGTTTTTAAATCAAGTACTGCGCTGTGCCCAGCATTGATTTGATAGAGGTCTTTATAAATTGTCTGTCCTGTTCCCTCCAAAGAGTAAGGATTGGTAATGTTATAAAGGAGGTTATTTTTATGGAATTCTTTTTTAAATCCGTGTAATTTATGAAAAGCAATGGACTCTGAAGCAAAGGCAAAAACACCATTGGCATTGGTGTAATAAAATGGTTTGATGCCAAAACGATCTCTGGATAAGAACAATTCTTTTTTGTGTCGATCTAAGATAGCAATCGCCCACATTCCATTAAATCTATTCACACAATCGCCCCCCCACTCGGTATAAGCCGCTAAAACAACTTCTGAATCGCTATCCGAACGAAAAGAATGCCCTAATTTGGTCAATTCATCTCTCAATTCAATAAAATTGTAGACTTCTCCATTGTATACCATCCAATATCGATCGTTGGCAAAAGACATGGGTTGACTCGCCTTTTCGGATAAGTCTAAAATCGATAAACGACGATGCCCTAAACCAATATTCAAATCTTTATCAACCCAGACATCATATCCATCTGGACCACGATGAACCAACTGATTATTAAAATCAGAGATGATTTCATGAGATACTTCTATCTCATTAAAATAGACAACACCTGAAATTCCACACATATACTCTTACTTATAGATAATTCAATCGTTTCAAATTAGCTTGCATTAGTTTTTCTGCTTTTCTCTTTTGTAGGAAGCTCAACTTTCCTTTCCATCTTCCTATTTTAGAGGTGTCAAAATTAGCATTTAACATTGCCTTGGTGTGCCAAATATTATCCACTTGCAAAGGACCATCCTCTACCTTTTTTTTGCCAGGACTGAGCATATCGGGTTCCAAATCAATTCCTATTTGTTGGCAAATTCTAGCGAGTTCTCGTTCTGGATGTTGCAATAAATCTTCATAAATCAAGTTAATAACTCGATCCTTAAACTGCTCTTTTTTTGCTAATTCAAAATAGGTGTTTACACTTTTATTCCAAAGGTTGCAAACTTTTTCTAATGCAAAATTTTGTTTGTTATAGGGCGTTCCAGATTTTATAAATCGTGCTTCTACATCAAAGTGAGAAACTAAAACGTCCCTTCCATCTCTAATTATATTAATAAAAAAAGCATCGGGGAATAAGGTTAATAATTGTTCTGCAACATCTATATTATTAGGCGTTTTTTCTGAAAAGAACTCAATGTTAGCTTCATCTTTATGCTTATTTAATAAAGCACTATCAATAAAGGTTCTTAAGTATTGGTCTAATGATGCTCTATCATAAAAATATTGTTGCCGCTCTAAGTGAAAAGGTGTGATCATCCTTTTGTAAGTAGTCAACAAAGGTTGAAGGAAATCAAACTCTGGTCCTCCTTTTATCTTTGAATGAGAAATAATTATCTTTTGAACAAAAGAAGTTCCTGATCTTCCGCAACCTCCAATAAATAGATACTTCATTAAATCAAATTAATTTTATGATTAATAAACACTTTATCACCTTGTGACACATTATTTTTTCCAGCACCATAAAAATCGCCTCCCTCTATACGAAGGATAAAAGCATCTTGTACCCAATCTACAATATCTCCTTGTTCGCCCTCTCTCAAAAAGACATTACAAAAATATTCTCCAGCATACAAAGCTACCTTATCCAAGGCAAACTCTACCTTAAAATTTCGATCAATAGACAAGGTTTCAGGAAAAAACATAGAAGACAAAGTAGACACTCGAATACCTTTCGAATCGTGAATACCAATGCTAATACTAATAGGAATCTTTACGTTATCTTTTTGAACAACGTCCAATATAATTTGCCCCTGTTGCCCAACCTTCAAATAACCTGTAGGCTGATTATTGGTACAAACAGTGGTGTCCATAATTCTATAACGTCCGTTGCCCTTACGATCCGTACGATGCCCCAATAGTTGAGTTGTTTTTTCTCGATTATCATTTAAATACAACTCAATCATATCATTCGTCTTACCATGACTTAGGACAGTTCCATTTTTAAGAACGGTACAACTGGTACACAGCGCTTCTATAGACTCCATATTATGGCTAACAAACAAAACAGTTCGACCCTCTCCGCTACTCACATCCTTCATTTTTCCGATCGCCTTTTTTTGAAATTCGGCATCACCAACTGCTAAGACCTCATCAACGATTAATATTTCGGGTTCTAAAAAAGCGGCAACGGCAAAGCCTAAGCGCACCCGCATCCCCGAAGAATAACGCTTAACGGGCGTATCAACATATAAAGCACAGCCTGCAAAATCAACAATTTCATCAAATTTGCGAGATATTTCCCTTTTGGTCATTCCCATAATTGCACCATTCAGATAGATGTTCTCCCTAGCTGTCATTTCAGGGTGCATTCCTGTTCCAACTTCTAACAAAGAAGCAATTCTGCCTCTTGCTTTTATACTTCCTGTTGTAGGCGAGGTTATTCTAGAAATTAATTTTAGGAGGGTAGATTTGCCCGCTCCATTTTTGCCGACAATCCCTAGAACGTCGCCTCTTTGTACCTGAAAGTTAATGTCTTTTAAGGCCCAAACAAAATCAGATTCAGACTTTTTGGTTCGATCGTTGACCTGTCCAACCAAACTAAAAGGATCTTCTTTGCCACGTAATTGTGCCCACCAACGCTTCATATCATTAGACAAAGTTCCTGTGCTTATCTCGCCAACACGATACTGCTTGGATAAATTTTCAACACTTAATACAATATCAGACATATACTATAGTCTTTATATTTTTAGAATACGTTTAGATCGTATCCACAAAACTTCTTTCTGTTTTATTAAAAATCAAAATACCTGCAAACACAATTACGATCGTAAAAATGGTTGAATAAACTAAGCCATAGGTAGAGATTTCTCCCTGTCCTAGAAAACCATATTTAAATGCTTCAACAATATGTGCTAATGGATTTAGGCTCATTACATCTTTTAATTTCCCCTCAATTAAACTCATTGGATAAATAATAGGAGTTGCATACAATAATAATTGTACTCCAAATTGAACCAAGAATTTTAAATCTCGATATTTGGTAGTCATGGAAGTAAAAACCAAGCCAAATCCTAAGCCTAAACCAGCCATTAATATTAAAAGAAAAGGAGCCATTAGAATGCTGCTGGAAATTTCAATTCCTACATCCTTATAAATGAAGTAACCATACACCGCTATAAAGAGCGTAAATTGAATAAAAAATTTGATCAATCCAGACACAACCTTAGACAAAGGCATAATGAGGCGAGGAAAATAAACCTTCCCAAACATGTCTTGATTCTGAGCAAAAGTATTGGAGGTTTGCATAAAGCATTCATGAAAATAGTTCCAAATAATAATGCCAGACAAATAAAACAGCGGTTGAGGAATTCCGTCTGTAGCAATTCCTGCAATACGACCAAAAACAACCACATATACAAACATTGTCATTATTGGTTGTATAAAAAACCAAATGGGACCTAAAACAGTTTGTTTATATACTGTTACTACATCCCTTTTAACGAACATAGTCAATAGATCACGATATTGCCAAATTTCTTTTACATTAATCTTTAGCAATTTTTGCTGTGGCTTTATAATTAAATCCCACTTCTCTTTCATCTTAAACCAACTATTTAATACTCTACGAGACCTGAATGTTTACATGCAATAATAAAAGCTAAAATTAACTTTTGAGGATCAAAGATAGCTATTGCTATTGTAATATCCTTGTATTGTGCAAATTATCTTTTTTAGTGAATTAGGTCCTTTAATTTGATTAATTATTATCTCTTTTAGTTCTTTGACAACCCGTAGGCTCACGCAGTAGCAGTGAAGCTAATCGTGTGGTAAACACTAAAAAGGGTAAGCTTTTAACTACTTTTTAGCTTCGCTGCTAGGCATCCCCGTTGGTACACCATACCAAACTGCTCGTGCACTACGTTTATGTGGTTTAGAAGAAAGTTATAGGTCGTAAGTCGTATGCTTAGTTCCTGTAAATACAGGACATACGACTTACGACCTATTAACTTATAACAAAAGTAGTAATAAGCAGGCAAGGTAGTTTACGATTTCACACAATTTACTGCGTGAGCCTACGGGTTGTCAAAGAACCTCTCTTTTTATGATTTCTCCCTCATAAAACACCATCCAATTAGCGGCTGTTATGCCCTATAATTAGCGAGCAAAAGCCCTAGGTAAACTGCCAAAATTCCAAGCACTAAACTCATCACTAAATGACCTGCGGCAGTTATTGTCAAACTATCTTGAGTCAACTCTAAAACTTCTTTTGAGAAGGTGCTAAACGTGCTAAATCCTCCACAAAAACCTGTTCCCAACAACAACTTCCAGTGCTCTGTAAGGCTATTTTTTAGCAAATACCCTGTCAAAAAGCCCAAAATGAAACAGGCAAATACATTGGCCAATAAAGTAGCTAAGGGAAAAGATGAGTTGGGTAAACACAAACTTAGACCATAACGACACAGGCTTCCTAACCCTCCTCCTATAAATACAGCAATTAGATTAAGCATGTTTTTCTTTTCTTTTTTTGCGACGCAAAGCATATTCTACAATTGCTGTAAATAGTATCCCCAAAAGAATAACCAAGCCGCCCAACTCTAGTGTACCTAACCATTGTAATTCAAATACAACTACGATGAACAAGAGATTAACAAAACCTAACAAACCTGTAGCCTGCAAGTGGGTGTAGCCCAAATCCAATAACAAATGATGTATATGCGTTCGATCAGGGCTAAATGGGGAATGTCCTTTAAGGATTCTTAATGTAAAAACACGAAGGGTGTCAAACAAAGGGATGATCAAAATACCAATGGTAACGGCGGGGACAGATTCTACACTGTATTCATTGACGTAACTAACATTGGCTTGAATAAATGATATTGCCAAAATAGAAGCCGTCAACCCGATCAATAAAGACCCCGTATCTCCCATAAAAATTTCAGCGGTTAGATTATAGCGCAAAAAAGCAATCAACGATCCCGCTAATGCTGCGGAAAGAATGGCTAAGGCTGGCTGATTCATCATGTAAAACCAGTAACCAAATGTTCCACAGATAATACAACCTATTGTCCCTGATAATGCATTGATTCCGTCTATCAAATTAAAAGCATTAATGATTACAATTATGGTAAAAACGGTCAAAGGAATGCCTATTATATCAGAGATTTCATGAATACCAAAAATGCCATACAAACTTGTCAGTTGTATCTTGGCAAAATAAACCAACAAAAAAGCAGCAAAAATTTGTCCCGTAAACTTCTTGGAAGGAGACAAAGGGATAATGTCATCTTTGGCTCCAATCAAAAAAATCACAATAAATGCACAAAGAATATATTGCAAATGTGAAGGTTGTTCATGGAAGGGAACCCAAAAAGTAGTAGAGAAGATTAGCCCTGCAAAGATGCCTAACCCTCCTAATGTAGGAACACTTTTTGAGTGCGAACGACGTTCTCCTGGCTCATCTACCAAATTTTTTTCTACTGCTACTTTTATAATAGAAGGTATAGCAAAGTAGGTGATTAAAAAGGCCGTTAGAAACGCTGGAATTATATCATACATCCTTTATTTCACGATTTTTTAGTGATCATTAATATCGGGGAGATTATTTTTGTAAGAGTTCAAATAAATTCAAAACTAAGAAAAAAAAAGGAGATGCAAGACTTATATGCCTGCATCTCCTTCTTATCTTTATTAAACGTATACGTTATAAATCACTATTTGCGAGTAACTTGAATTTCTGCACGTCTATTTTGTTGCTTTCCTTCATCTGTGCTATTATCAGACAAAGGATATTTTTCTCCATAAGCATTATACTTCAAACGCTTATCGCTAATTCCTTGTCCCATAATGTATTTTAAAACAGATTTAGCACGTTTTTCAGATAGCTTGTAGTTATAATTTTCGCTACCATCACTATCAGCATAACCACCAACCTGCAATTCTAATTTAGCACATTTTTGCATGGCATCCACTACTCTATTCAATTGACGTAGTGAACTGTTATTTGCTTTAGAGGCATCATAATCAAAATAAATAGCAGCCGTTAGTGTTTGTAGGTTAATTCTATTGCAGTTCGCCGATTCAGCTGGTGTTAATTCTTGTTCGTTTCTTGGGTTGTTATAAATATTGCTAGGATCATACCCTCCACTAGAAATATTATCGTTAGAACCACCTTGAGGAGTATAGTTTATTCCATCCTTTTTTTGAGAAGGAATCGTCCCCTTACCAAATTTAATACCGCCACCAGATTCAGCATTATTAACTTGCTTCTTGCTCAATAAGCCATCTGGGCTAAAGGCATAACCCTCTTCATCAATTCGGACAATACCATCATTGGCATCACGGATATAACCTTTTCTATCAATATTAAAACCTTGAGTAGCCGTTATAAAAGTCCCATTCTGGTCTACAATATCACCCGATACAACATCTACACGCATATCATTTCTATCGTATAGTTTGCCGTCATAGCTTTTGTAATAACCTTTTTCAGCAATGCCATTTACCTTAGCAGGGTGTCCATTTAGTCGAGCCAACTCCATCATATCACCAATTGCCAATGGGCAACCATTATGCTCTGGTACACCAAATAAATCAGGGCAAGCATCTAATTCATCTTTGGTGCCATCGCCATCACCATCTGGGCAACCATTTGCGGTAAATAAACCTCTTAATTCAGGGCATTCATCTTCTTCATTTTTGATCCCATCACCATCTACATCAGAAGGATCAATATCAGGACAGCCTGTTTCTCGTTCACCATAGGCATCAGGGCATTCATCATCAGGATCAATGACCCCATCATAATCTCTATCAATACAGCCTAATAAGTTGGCATAACCTTTCTCATCAGGGCAACGATCTTCTGAATCTTTAATTCCATCCCCATCTGCATCAGGACAACCAAATGTACGAGCCGTCCCAAAGATATATGGGCATTGGTCAACATCATTTGGCACACCATCATAATCCTCATCTGGAGCCTTTTTTTCAGTAGAAGCTACCGTATCATTGCTAGTTGTTCCAGTGGTAGAACCACAAGCAACCAATAGCAAAAAGCTGGCGATGTAAATAAATAATATGTGTAATCTCATGGTAAATATGTTGTATTGATTTATGATTGCTAAATAGCTGTCAGAATGACCATTTGTCTATACTGTTATTATTCTGTAACTTATGTATTTCCTTTGAGTTTGAGTAATAAACACCTCTATAAGATACAACATAAGCTCTGATCACAAAACAATAATTTAAATTGTTTAACGACAAAAATAACAAATAGTTTTATTTATAATAGAACAATCATTCGAACGCCACCTACAAAATTAGCATTTAAAAATGACTTCCCCTTATAAAAAGCTACAAAACAAAGTTTTAACCTTTATTTTTTATAATTGCTTTAATAAATTACGCATATCTACTCGTTCACCAATCTTTTGCTCAATGGCACTTACATGAATTCGTTCTTGTTCCATGCTATCTCTTTCTCGAATGGTTACCGTATTATCTTCAACTGTTTGTTCATCAATTGTAATACAATAAGGCGTTCCCAATTGATCTTGACGACGATAACGGCGCCCAACAGTATCTTTTTCATCGTATTGACATTCAAAAGAGTACTTAATTTCATTAAAGATTGCTCTTGCCTTAGTGGTTAACGCTTCGTTGGTTTTTACAACGGGCAAAACGGCACATTTAATCGGTGCAATAGCAGGATGTAACCGTAAAACCGTGCGATCTTTTAGATTTCCATTTGCATCTGGTACCTGATCTACTTGATAAGCATTGCTCATCATTGCCAAAAACATTCTATCACACCCAACTGATGTTTCCACTACATACGGCACATAACTTTCTTTCAATTCGGGATCAAAATACTGCAATTTTTTCCCAGAAAGCTCTTGGTGAGCATTCAAATCAAAATCCGTACGAGAATGCACCCCTTCCAACTCTTTGAAACCAAATGGGAATTCAAACTCAATATCTAATGCTGCATCTGCATAATGTGCCAAGGTCTCATGATCGTGATAACGCAATTTGTCTGGTGATGTCCCCAAAGCTAGATGCCACTTCATTCGAGCCTCTTTCCAATACGCATAAAACTCCTTTTGTTGCCCAGGACGTACAAAAAATTGCATCTCCATCTGTTCGAATTCACGCATACGGAAAATAAACTGTCGAGCTACAATTTCGTTTCTAAATGCTTTTCCGATTTGTGCAATTCCAAAAGGAATTTTCTGACGAGAAGTATTTAATACGTTTAAGAAATTGACAAAAATTCCTTGTGCTGTTTCTGGACGCAAGTACAAAACATCATCGCTGGTAGCTCCACCTCCTTGCGTAGAAAACATCAAATTAAACTGACGTACATCTGTCCACTCTCTAGAACCAGAAATAGGGCAAGCAATTTCCAAATCGATAATCAACTGCTTAACATCTGCCAAATCCCCTGAGTTAAGCGCTGTATTCATACGATTCATGATTTCATCAATCTTCTTTTGACGCTCAATAATTCTAGGATTGGTCGCCAAAAACTCCGCTTTGTCAAAAGCATCGCCAAATCGTTTTGCTGCCTTGGCAACGTCTTTATCGATCTTCTTTTGGATTTTATTCTGGATATAATCCTCAATTAGCGTGTCTGCACGATAACGCTTTTTGGAATCTTTGTTGTCTACCAAAGGATCATTAAACGCATCAACATGCCCAGACGCTTTCCAGACCCTAGGATCCATAAAAATAGAAGCATCTAATCCCACTATGTTTTCGTGCATTTGCACCATAGATTTCCACCAATATTCTTTAATGTTGTTTTTCAACAGAATACCATAAGGACCATAATCATATACTGCACTCAAGCCGCCATAAATTTCACTAGATTGATAGATGAATCCTAATTTTTTACAATGTGAAACAACATCCTGAAATTGTGTATTTTGTTCCTTAGCCATAATGCTATGCTCTATTTTTATAATGATTAAAGTTTATTGACAACAAAAATAGTATTTTATAAAAAAAAACGAAAGTGCTGGCTTATTTTATACCTGCACTTTCGAGTTATTTTTATTCACTAAGCTTATAGAACATCAGGTTTAACCATAAAGTTCATTTTTAATCCTCTTTTTTTAAACTCATATAACTATCTAAAATTTGATGGGCTATAATGTCCCTATATATGCCATGCGACCACACAAAGGACAAAATCTAAGCTCCACAAGCTAGCAAAATCTGTGATTTTGCTAGGCGAGAGCAAATGAGACATTTTAGCCTCTGCAAATAGTAAAGATAGACATATATAAATTATCACCTATTGACTTTCAAGTTAACTTGACCAAAGTATTTTTCTATTTTCACATTCAGTCTGAGGTAACGAAAGTCTAGGGTTTACATCATTGCAAAGTTCATCAAGTTTTTCTGAAGCATCAAAAGGAGAGAGCGTTTCTGCACTTACCATACAATCGAAAACCCATAAGTGTCCATGAACATTGACTTTATTTTCATTAGCAAATTTTCTTAATATATTATCACTTGTAAGCAATGTAGCTCCTAATTCTCTTGCCTGATAAAATGCAGAGCAATCCTGTTGGGATAATCTTGGTCTTTCTGCATTTATCAAGTTTATCTCAATCAATTCTTCATCAGAAAACTCATTAACTATTAGACTCCCATTATCTATGTATGAAGATAAGGCATCTTGCTGATGTTCATGTAATTCTTCAAAAACTAAATCTGTAGTATAAAATTCAAAATCTAATTCAAAAAATTGAACTAAAAGTTCAAGTTCGACTAAGTCAATCAAAATGTTAGCGTCATTTACTACTATATTCATAAGTATTTGAGTTCGTCACGGAATAGAGCTAATTTCATATTAGATAAATTCGCAGCCTTACTAACAGACACAACCCCCTCCGCAGCAGCTCTATACACTAGCTTTTTAAAACGATTAGAGTGTTCTTTTCCTTGATATTGTCCTAAGCCTTTTTCAGTTAGATTTCTACTAATGTATTTTCTGAATTTAATATATACATGTTCATTTATAATATCTAAATGAAAAGCTCTTGCCATTGTAGCTTGTATTGAAATGCCATATGATTCTTTAATTGAAATTAATTCTGGAACTGAAATTCGAGTTCTTCTTTTTCCCAATTCAGAAATAAATGTCTCTTCAGGAATTAATATTGCTCCTGCAAAACGATGACAAAATTTTTCTATGTCTTTATGATTGAGATTAGGATTGAAACTCATTAATAGATGCCCTAATTCATGTAATGCTGTAAAGCGTTTTCTTTCGATAGGGTAATTTTTATTAATCACTATAATAGGATATTTACCATCAGCCCATCCCGAAAGACCATCAAAGCTATCATTTTCATCCAACTCAATTACTTTCAATTCTTTTTCTTCTAAAAGATCAATTATATTAGGTAATGCATTAAAACCAAGTTTCCATTCATCAAGGAGGGTATATACAGCTTTTTCTATATCTTCTCCAGAGTTTATTTGAAACTTTGCGATAGGATTATCAAAACGAAAAGGAATATCAAGCAATTTTTCAATTTCTAAATATTTTTCTACATGATTTGTAACTTTTTGTTTTATAGCATTTATTTTCTTTTTTCCTAGGCGGCTTTTTTTTCGAAATTCAACACTTTCTATTTCAACTGTAAAGGGTCTGAAGAAATAATCAGGTTTTACAGAAAGAGCAAAAGCAAGCTTAATGAGTACCTTACTATTAGGCATCATTTCTCCTCTTTCGTATTTTGAAATTGCATTTTTAGATACAATTCCATCAATAGCTGACACAAGATTATCTTGAGACATTAATGACAGGAGTCTTGCACTTTTAAGTCTTTTTCCAAAAGTTTCTTTCATTCAAAATTTGATTAAATGGTTTACAAATCCAATCAATTATACGAATTTGTAAACTACAAAGTTGGAATATTTGATGTTTTTTTATAAAATTTTGTTTTTTGCTTGCAGAGATTTTTTTTATTCGGAAAACTAAAGCGTCAGTTAATACTATTTACAATAGAAATAAAACTTGCACAACTCCATCCAATCCCCCAAATAATGCGCTTATGAGATTTTTATTTTTTATCACTTGTTTTTGCCTCTCTTCCTATTGCTTTTGCCAAGATACCATGAAGATTGATACATTAGAATATGCTACGATTACAACGGAAGAATACTGTGCCATATTCAATGACTCACTTATTAAGAGTCTTCATTCTAAAGCCTGTTTTTTTCGCAGTTATAACAACGATTGCTATAGCTTTGATGAACTCGTAACCATTGCTTTACTGAATAACACCTATTCTTTTAATGCGGAATTACTAAAAAGAAAAGGAATTGATCTTTGTGGCAGAGCTAATTATTTTGCTCCTAAAAATCAAATTTGGACAGCATACCATGACTACTTAGAGGGTTTTTGGGGCTGGCGAGATGACGACCCTAATGAGACTTCTTTTTTTTACAAAAAAGGATTAATTTGCTTAAAACCAGTTGGCAAAAAAGCCTTTCTACCTTTTTATAGACTAACTAGCCAAAAAAAAGATCTAAGACACTTGCATCAGCCCCTCCAACTGATCAAGAGTTTTGTAAAAGATGGAGGGATTCAAAGAGATTCCTTAATACGATTTTGTGAAGAAAACAGACCGATCAAAAACCTGTTTACTAATTTGGATCGTGCCATAAGCCATATAATCATTGTGGATGCTCAAAATAATGAAATTCCATCTAGCGAGCTCTACTTCCTTGAAAATGAAATCAATTCATTTTTTTCCGAAGAACAAAAACAATTTATTAAGCAACTTAAAGCAGGACAAACCTTCACCATAAGCCTAATTGTTGTTTTTACGGATCTAGTGTCAATCAGCACAGCAGAAACGGGTCCTCTTATTTATCAAGTTGTTGATTAAGTTCCATGCTTATTCATGGATTGATAAAACCACCATCGTTTGATTCACCAAAACATAAGCAATTTCGCCAAAAGTAAACGGTCCTGTAAATTTGCCTGAAAGTTTTCCTTTCATTCCTATATTGACATAATTTAACACGCAATTACAAGAACAAACCACACCAGAGGTATCCTCAGGCAAATCGCCACAAAACGCAGCATATAAATCGTCAATAGGCTTTGCAATGTGATACTCTCGGGTATTCAGAACAGGAGCAAAAAATGCCACCTTCCCAGTTTCTGCATCGACACTTTGAATACTCACATTAATAGAAGCCCCTGAGTAATCCGCCACAAGTGGTAAAGAAACATCTATTTCGTTTTTCACATAATAATCGGCAAGATTAGCAGGTTCTCCATTTATCCAACAATCTGAACATGAAAAATCATCTTCCTTAAAGGTAATTTTATCCCCAAGCCCCTGCTCGTAGATATTAACAATGCTCAACTCACCATATTTGTCTGTAGGCAACTGGCAATGCAATACACAACCTTTGTCACTAAGAACCTCTCCTGTTTTTCCATTAATCACTTTGGGAGTTTTTGTTCCAATATCATCCAAATGCACCCCTGTAATCCAGCCCATTGTAGGCACATCAAACAAGGTAGGTTCTTCCCCTGTTTTTAAAGCATAGGTTTGATGAATCGATGAAAATGCGGGCAATAGAACATAGCTAAATCCATCTTTAAAACGATCTTCTAACATCGTTTTAGTAATTTGCTCCTCATTATAAACCTGAATTTTAGCCTGAGCAACTACCGCTGTAAAGTCAGTTACAAAAACTTGCTCTTGGTCAACCACTCCCCCTGATTCGCCGTTCATAAAATAAGGAATTGTTCCCCCTATCCAATCGCCAGTGTTCAGTTTGTTGAGCACTTCTTCTTCTCCAGCAATAACAAGAATATGTCCTGAATTTATAAGCTGATTGGTCTCCTGAACGGACATTAATTTATTTTCCATACTCATCAAGGGTATTTAGTAGTTTTCAAAAATAATTTTTAGGTCTTTTGCATACAATTTTTCATTCCTGCTACAATAAGCATGTAATTCTTCAATTGCGTCAGATAGCAGTATTTTTTCTATTTTGATGTTTGCTTTTAGGGAAGCAAGTTTTAGCTGCAAGGATAAACTCTTAAGTTTAGGTTCCTCCTTTTTTGTTAACAAATCCTCCCACTCTTGTTGATCTGTGTTTGGTACCATTTTTCATCTAGATTATTTTATTAGTAGTCTATTAAATCTAATTCATTTTTTTGAGAATTCAAAAAAACAGAGCCCTTTAAAAACCGATAAAACAGCCTTAAATACATTGTATATTTACCCATAAAATATTAATCCATTTTAACAGGAAGAATATCGCCATCAGGTGTTAGCCAAAAGTGTTCTTTTTTGGGCAAACTAGGGTCTTTTATCGCTATTTGTATTTTCATATTATACATAAACTGTATAGCAGGCTCCAAAATTGTAGGGTTTATCACAATATCAAATTGATCATAGGCTACCTTATCATAATACATCGTTTTGGGCTTATACATATCTAATACTTTTCCTTTTTCTGGCGTTCCACCTAAGGACACATTAGAGAATGCATTGTAACTAGAATAGCGATCTAGCGGAAAGCTCACACTTTTGTTCTCTGCCACAATACGATAACCACTCTCCAAATCAACCCCCAACTTCTCAACATAGAGTTCAATCTCTTTAACCAAATGATCCACTGCTTTTTCTCGCATTTCAACATAAACCGCCTCTTGATTATCCACAAAATAATCTACTTTTACTAAGTCAAAAATTTCATATTTTGCTGCAACCGCCATGATTTTAGTCATCATGCTAGCCTCTTTATATTTGATGTGAACATTTTGTTGCATTTCAAAGCCTTTGGGCACTTCATTGTGTGTTTTAGAAAAAAGCTTTTTTTCTTTTTCGTATTCATACAAAGGAACAAAGGTAACCATGTCTAAGTAAATCGCATCCTTAGGCACCCCAACGGATTGCAACTCTTGGGCAAATCCATTGTATCGATCGGTTAATATTTTATTGGTTTCTTCTACCGTTTTGCCCATTTGAGTCAGGTTAAAAATAGCAACATAATTATCTGCTTTTTGGTTGCTTAACAACTGAACATCTAACTCTACCATCCGTCCCCCTGTCATTCGAGCCTGTGGCAATACATCTTGAGGCACTTGATGATTAGGACTATAATCATTATTATTATAATTAACATTTCCTAAAGATCGATTGACATTCCCGCTTTTTTGAGCCGTTCCTGCTACATTAAAAAGGATACAACATGCTAAAATCAATAAATTACAGTGCTTGAAGGATTGGTAATTCATAAAGTTATTTTTAATAAAGTTATTGAGGATTTATTTCCTGATAATAGGTCCTAGTGCTCTACTATTACGTTTAAGCTTTTGGGCTCTATCTTGGGGAGTATTATTCCATTTTAAAATACAGAGAAAAGATCAATTATACTATTTTTAGCTTAGAATAATTCCGTACTTATTCCACAGAAAGCTTTTAATTAAGAAACTATATTTGGCTGCCTTTGGTTGAAAAACAATAAAAAGAACCATTCAATGTAGAATGAGTAGTGTCTTTTTTGACATTCGATAAAGAAAAAGCTAAATTTGTACTATTCATTAATAATATAGAAATAACCAACTAGCTTTATGGTAATTGAAGCATTTGATAAAGTAAAAGAAATAAAAGAGGCTATCGAAGCCACTACAATTGATAATAAAGAAGCCTTAGAAGCTTTTCGTATCCAGTATTTGGGCACCAAAAATATCATTAAGCCTTTATTTGGGGCGATTCGTGATATTCCTAATGAGCGCAAAAAAGAATATGGGCAATTACTCAACGTGGTCAAGCAAGCAGCAGAGGCTAAATTTAATACTGTTAACCAACAATTAACGGCACAAGCAGCCAATCAGGTAGAAGAAATTGACTTAACGGCTCCTGCTGAGGCATTAGAATTAGGTTCTCGCCATCCTGTCTCTTTAGTACTCAATCAAATGATTGAAATTTTTGATCGCCTTGGTTTTACCGTTGCAGAGGATAGTGAAATAGAAGATGACTGGCACAACTTTACGGCGTTGAACACCCCACCAGATCATCCTGCTCGTGATATGCAGGATACCTATTATATTATGAACGATCCTAGCCGTTTGTTGCGTACGCATACTTCTTCTGTTCAATCTCATGTTATGATGAACCAGAAGCCTCCTATTCGCATTATAGCGCCTGGTCGTGTTTATAGAAATGAAACCATTTCATCTAGAGCTCATTGCCAATTTCATCAAGTAGAAGGTTTGTATATTGCCGAGAAGGTAAGTTTTGCAGATTTGCGTCAGACCATTTACTACTTTGCCAAAGAGATGTTTGGTGCTACTAAAATTCGCATGCGCCCTTCTTTTTTCCCATTTACAGAGCCAAGTGCTGAAGTAGATGTATGGTGGGGTTGCGAGACAGAAACCGATAAACGCATAACAAAAGGAACGGGATGGTTAGAAATCTTGGGTTGTGGTATGGTTGATCCTGCCGTTTTAACCAACTGTGGTATTGATCCTGATAAATATTCTGGTTTTGCTTTTGGAATGGGCGTTGAGCGTATTGCCATGCTCAAATATCAGATTGATGATATTCGTTTATTATTTGAAAATGATGTTCGATTCCTAAAACAATTTAAGAAAACCGCTATTTTTTAATTATATTGTTCAACTATGCATCTGTTTTTATCCCTTGGAATTGCCTTTCTATGTTGCGTTGCTTGCAACAGGACACCTGATATTGCCCAAAACACACCAGAAGAAGCAGTACGGGGACTTTTTGACGCTCTAAAAGCAAGTGATTTTGAAAAAGCAAAGCACTATGGAACAATCTCTACCAAAGAGTCCATTCAAAACTTCGCTACTAATCTAAAGATGATTAATGAAGAAGAGAAAAAGGCGCTGCTTGCCCCTTTTAAAATGGAGATTTCTAAGGTAGATTGTTCTGAACAAGAAGGTACTACTATCTGTAAACTTTGTTGTAGTGAAGATGATATTGCAATAGAAATGATTCAACAGGATGATAAGTGGTTTGCACAAATGGAATTTGCTTTTTAGTAGACTAAACAACTAAATATAATCACCCAACTAAAATATAATCAATGAAAACGATATGCTTTATTGCCATCTTATTTGGACTTTATGCACTTACTAGTTGTGAATCTATAGGAGGGAACAATGAACCTGCTCGTTCGCCCGAAGAAACGATGAACGGTTTTATTGAAAAAATAAAAGCCAATGACTTTCAAGGTGCCAAAGAATTTACTTCCAATACGACAGATGCCGTAATGGATTTTATGAAAACACGCATTGAGATGCTTAAGCAAATGAACAAAGAGGATCAAATTGCTGCGCTGTTTGGAGGCATTGATTTAAGCCAAAATATTAAGATCACTTGCAAAACAACAAGTGAGGACAAAACAACTTGCAATTGTTGTGAAGAGATTACAGAGAATTGCAAAGATATTGTCCTAATAAAAGAGGGCGGCAAATGGTTGATTGACCAGCCTAAAGAATCAACTGTTGAACAATAAACCAACGCTCCACTTCATCAAGAAAGGACTACTGTTGACAGTAGTCCTTTCTTGCTTCTACCTATCTTGTAATCCCTCTCCCAACCTTGTCTCCTCCAAAAGAATAACAAGTACTACAAAATGGGACAGCACTAGCCCCAACCCCATTCAGTATTTGCTTTTTGGCAGCAAAAACAAGACTATTTTTAGCCCCGATACCTTATCAGAATTTGAATTGCAACAATTAAAGGATGGAGATATTCTTTTGCGTAAGGGGCATGGAGCAATGAGCGACTATATCGCTGATTTTTTACAAGAAAAATATCCTGTTACCCATTGTGCATTTCTTATTCAAACCAATAGTGCTAGCCCCAAAGTCTTGCACACGCTTTCTAACAATACAACAAATGGAATGCTTGTAGAGCCGTTAAGCAATTATTTACAGCAAAGTCAAAAGAATAGTCTAGTGCTTGTTCGGCTTAAATATGATGCTAAAAAGGTGGAAGAGGTGCTAAGTCAAGCCAATCGCTTACTGATTCAACAAGTTCCTTTTGATCTAAGTTTTGATGATGGCAATAGTAAATCCCTTTATTGTATTGAAATGATGCGAGATATTTTTTTAACGGTATTTCAAGAAGATTTGCTCCCCAAACGAACTGCTAAAAACACCATTGATGTATTAAGTATGGACAATTTTTTTGATAGTACTCATTTTGAGCTTATTTTTAACCATTTTGAGCTTAATAATAATTAAAAACCGAATCATGAAAGTCACTTTTTTAGGTACGGGAACTTCACAAGGCATTCCTGTGATTGGTTGTGATTGTGAGGCTTGTACTTCCTCTGATCCCAGAGATAATAGACTACGTGTTTCTATACAAATAGAAGTAGAAGGAAAAACAATTGTTGTAGATGTAGGACCTGATTTTCGTCAACAAATGCTTAGAGCGGGTACGGAACAAATTGATGCAATATTAATTACTCATGAACACAGTGATCACATTGCAGGTTTAGATGACATCCGTCCATTTAACTTTAGGTATGAAATGGATATGCCTATTTATGCTACTGCTGCTGTTCACAAAGCCCTTACCCAACGATATGCTTATATATTTGAGGCCAGCTACCCTGGAGTTCCTCAAGTACAACAACAACTGATTTCTAAAGACAGGAGTTTTTCCGTGGCGGGCATTCCAATTATACCAATAGAAATTCTCCATGGTCAACTTCCTATTTTAGGGTTTAGAATTGGGGATTTTGCCTACCTTACGGATTTTAAAACCATAAGTGAAACCGAAGTTATTAAGTTAAAAGGGGTAAAAACCTTAGTCATTAGTGCCTTGCAACATCACCAACACCATTCCCATTCCACCCTAAATGAGTCCATCCATTTTGTGCAACAACTTGGCATTCCCAAGGCATATTTTACACACCTAAGCCATAAAATGGGACCTCATAAAGCTATAGAACAATTATTACCTTCAAATATAAAAATTGCTTATGACGGTTTAATAATCAACCTATAACAAGCTAAACTATTTTGCATTTTTTAGCGACCGAGTACTTAGGAAAGTTATCAAAAGAAAACTTATTTTTGAAGTAAGAAATCGCTTAATGAAACCAATTTCATGCCTTTTCTGTTCTATCAATACCCATCGAATCATTATACAACCCATTATTTATTTTATATTATTCATTCTAGTTTAACACAAACATCAGACAATTCAAGATGAGTACAACAACCAACCAGCCGACTTCTATTCTAAATCGTATAGCCCAAGTGTTATATGGTTTATTCCTATTAATAATTGCTCCCGTTTATCTCTATATGAATATGCCTGTCCTCAATATGTGGTTTGCAGGCTTGCCTGTAGGGATCTTTTTTATTGCCCTAACCGTTATGGTTATTGAATTGCGGGTAATTAACAAACGAAAAACAATTTTATTTAAACTCTCTATACTTACAGCAGTACTTACGGTACTCTATATTATGGTCATCAGTATTGCTACTTGGGAAGGTTTTCGAGCAACTGCTTATCATGAATTAATTGGCGAAATTAAATTAAGTGAGAACTTCGCCGCCGAAATTCCGCCCGTTGATTTAGATAAAATTCGTATTATCGACCAACAGGTGGCACATCGTTTGGGAGATAAAGTATTGGGGCAAGAATTACCAGGACAAGAACGTACCTTAGGTAGTCAAGCCTATGTAGGTGATTTTAGAATTCAAAATGTCAATGGTGAATTATTTTGGGTCGCTCCTTTACTACATTCTGGATTTTTTAAATGGTTTAATAACCGTTCGGGGACTCCTGCTTACATCAAAGTATCGGCTACTTCCGATCCACAAGTAGAGTTGGTCAGCAATGTTAAGGTCAAATATCAGCCAGAAGCTTATTTTGGTAGCAACTTACATCGCCATCTTTATCTTCACGGCTACCTAACAACAGGATTAACAGATTATACCTTTGAAATTGATGATGAAGGAACCCCCTACTGGGTGGTAACACTTTATACCCATGAAGTTGGTTTTAGTGGTATGAATGCTTATGGTGTTGCGGTTGTGAATGCAGAAACAGGAAAAATTGATGAATACACCCCAGAAACAGCCCCCAAATGGATCGACCGCATTCAACCGATGGAAATGGTACAAGAACAATTAGAATATTGGGGAGAATACATTCATGGTTATTGGAACTTTTCTAATTTAGACAAAAAAACAACCACTAAAGGAATGTCCTTAGTTTATGGCAAAGATGAACAATCTTATTGGTATACAGGATTGACATCAGTAGGGCAAGAAGAAGGAACCATTGGTTTTGTATTGGTCAATACTAGAACAAAAGAAACCACTCGCTACAAACAAGTAGGTGCAACAGAAGAAGCCGCTCGCCGTTCTGCAATGGGAAAAGTACAAGAAAAAAAGTATGTTGGATCTTTCCCTATTTTATATAATATTAATGATGTTCCTACCTATGTTTTATCCTTAAAAGATCAAGCAGGGTTAATCAAAATGGTGGCCATGGTTTCTGTTCGTGATCATTCCATTGTTGGAGTTGGAGAGACACTTGAAGAAGCGTTGCGTTCTTATAGAGGAGGAAAAGTAGTAGACAAAAAAGAGGGGATTTACGCCACTTATGGTCATGTTCAACGCATTCAATCAAGTCTCATTGATGGGAAAACCTATTATCACTTCACCTTAGACAATGTTCCCAACAAGATCTTTTTGGGCGAATCAATCGTTTCTAACGAATTTCCCCTAACAGAAGTTAGCGACTCCGTTATGGTAGCTTATGACGATGCTAGAGATGCATTAATTTCCGTTGCTAAATTTGACAATTTAGACCTAAAAACCAGCATTACGACTACCCCTAAATTAGCAGAATAAAAGCAGCATTTAGGTTTATTAAAAATAAAAAAACGCCATTCAAAATTGAATGGCGTTTTTTATTTATTAGACAACCTTTTTATAAAAACTATAAGGTTTGTTTCACTTCTTTAATGTCATAAATCTCAAGAACGTCTCCTTCTTTCAAGTCGTTGTAGTTTTTCAATGTAATACCACACTCAAAGCCATTCTTAACTTCTGATACACTGTCCTTGAAACGACGTAAACTAGATAGTTCACCGTGTACTCCTTCTTTTTTCGGGTATTCAACAATACCATCACGGATCACTCGAACATAACTATTTCTAGTAACCTTTCCTTCCTGAACAAAACATCCTGCAACAGCACCGACCTTAGAAATTTTAAATACTTGTTGAACATCAACCATACCTGTAATTTCTTCTACTTGTTTAGGCTCTAACATTCCTTCCAAAGCAGATTTAATTTCATCAATGGCATCGTAGATAATAGAGTAAGTATTAATTTCAACCCCTTCATTTTCCGCTAAGCGTTTTGCCATAGGATTCGGACGAACTTGGAAACCAACAATAATCGCATTCGAAGCTGCGGCTAAGTTTACATCTGACTCGGTAACAGGTCCAACTGCTTGATAGATAATATTGGTCTGAACTTGATCTGTAGACAATTTGAGTAAAGAATCAGACAATGCTTCAACAGAACCATCAAAATCACCTTTAACAATAAGGTTAAGCTCACGGAAATTACCAATTTTGATACGATTTGTAATATCATCCAAGGTAACACGACGAGTTGCACGGATTTGCTGTTGACGAACTAAATTTGCTCGTTTACCTGCCAAATCTTTTGCTTCTTTTTCAGAGGCAAGTACATTAATGGTTTCCCCCGCTTGAGGAGCACCTTGAAGCCCCAATACCAAAACAGGAGTAGCTGGTCCTGCGCTCTTAACACGCTTGCCACGCTCATTGAACATCGCCTTAACTCTACCATAATGAGGTCCAGCAACCATAGCATCACCAACAGAAAGCGTACCATTGCGCACCAAGATTTTGGCAACATATCCACGTCCTTTTTCCAAAGAAGCTTCTAATACAGTACCGACAGCACGTTTTTCAGGATTTGCTTTTAACTCCAACATTTCAGATTCTAACAAAATCTTCTCTAAGAGCAAATCAATATTCAAGCCCTGCTTAGCAGAAATATCTTGACTCTGATATTTTCCTCCCCATTCTTCAATCAATAAATCCATTGAAGCTAGTTCTTGCTTGATTTTATCTGGGTTAGCCCCTTCTTTATCAATCTTATTGATGGCAAAAATAATTGGAACTTCAGCAGCCTGTGCATGACTAATCGCCTCCTTGGTTTGTGGCATAATGCTATCGTCTGCAGAAATGATAATAACCGCAACGTCCGTTACTTTGGCACCACGAGCACGCATTGCTGTAAAGGCTTCGTGACCAGGTGTATCCAAGAAAGTAATTGTCCCTTGATCCCCTACTTTTACCTCATAAGCTCCAATGTGTTGTGTAATACCACCAGCTTCACCACCAGCAACATTTGCTTTACGGATGCTATCCAACAAAGAAGTTTTACCGTGATCAACATGTCCCATAACCGTAACAATCGGTGAACGAGGGCTGTTATCTTCCAGTTCATCATCTTCAATTTGGTAATCTTTTTCCATTTGGTCTTCGGCAGATACGAACTCAACCTCATAACCAAATTCAATTCCCATCAATTCAATCAACTCTCTATCCATACGCTGATTGATAGAAACCATACGCTTTTCGTTCATACAAGCCATAATAATATCAGTTGCACTAATATTCATTAAGCTTGCCAATTCAGAAACAGAAATAAATTCTGTCACCTGAATTTTAGGCGCTTCTTCCGAGTTGTTTTCAATTTCACGCAAACGTTCTGCACGTTGCTCATCTCTCTCTTTACGAGAAGCACCAAACTTTTTCTTTTTACCACCACGACCACCTAAAAGGTTCATGGTAGCTTTCAGCTTATTGCCAATTTCTTTTTCATCAATTTCCTTACGTCTTCCCTTCTTCTTGCCTCTTTTTCCAGCATTAGCAGCTGGTTTATCTGGTTTTTTAAATACCTTTCTTTTGTTATCATCCGACGAGCTTTTGTTAGATGATGTTGAAGTAGTATTTTTATTTTGGTTAGACGACTCATTACCAGTTTTGTTATTACTAGTATTGCCATCGGTCTTAACTCTAGTACGTTTTCTACGTTTTTTCTGTCCTTGCCCACTATCAGACGAAGCCACTAAGTTTTTCTTCTTAGGATCAGAGTTGCCCTGTCCTTGAGCGCCTCTTCTATTGTCCTTCGTTTTCTTCTTGCGTTTAGGCTTAGAAGAAGCAATATTAATTTTACCTAGAATTTTTAACCCTTTTAGCTGAGGAGCATCTACTTTTATATCTAAGTCAGAATTTGAATCCTTATCCTTAGTTGGAGTATCCTTTTGCTCAGCAGGCACGATAACATCTTTAGCCACTTCTTCTTTAGGTGTTTCTTTTTTAGGATCAATGACCTCTTGTTTAGGTTCTTGCTGTTTTTCCACAACAGGTTCTTCGATCTTTTTAACTGGTTTTTGCTCAGGAGTATTTTTAGTTTCAACAGTTTTTTCCTTAGGAGGTTCAACAACATCCTTAGGCGTCACTTTTTCTACTGTTTTTTCTTCTTTAGGTTCTTGAACTTTTCTTCTCCCCTTTTTATTTTGGTTGTCCAAATTAATTTTTCCCAAAATTTTTGGTCCTGTCAATTGAGGTGCCTTACTTTCGACAGTATCCTGCTCTTCTTTTTTCTCTTCAACCACTTCAGGCACAGCTTCAACCACAGGAGTTGGAGTTTGCTCCACTACTTTAGGGGCATCCTGTACTTCTTGTTGTTGCTCTTCTTCTCCCTCTTCACTTTTTACTTTTTCTTTTAGCGGCTCTTCTTTTGTCTTTCTAGTACCAATCGTTATTTGATTGGCCTTTTCTTTAATAGCAATAGAGTTTTGAAAGTTTTTGGCGAGCGCATCATACATTTCGTCCGAAATCTTTGCAGTCGGTTTGTTGCTAACAGCAAAGCCATTGCCATTCAAAAACTCGACAATAGTTTTTGTTCCAACATTAAGTTCTTTAGCTACTTTGACTAAACGTTTTGACATCCTATAATTTTACGTTACTTTAAAATAAATAGCTCGTGTGACCTTAAAAAGAATCGTTTTGTGACAAAATACGAACTATAAATACTCCTTTTATTTAATTTTTTTAATATTAGGATTCAATACTCCTTTGCTGAAGAGCCCCCTGATAAGGGACGAGAACAATAGTTTAATAGGCATTTTCCGCAACTACTTATGCCACAAACTATTTAATTAAGTTACATCATAATTTCTTACAAGTTTTTTAGTACAAAATTATTCTTCATTATTTCCAGAAGTATCTTCTTCCAATTCTGCATTTAGAATAGCCACAACATCAGAAATTGTTTCTGCTTCTAAATCAGTACGACGAACCAACTCATCAATGTTAAGTTCCAATACGCTACGAGCAGTATCACAACCAATTGATTTTAATTCATCGATAATCCATTCTTCAATCTCATCTTTGAATTCGTCCAATTCTACATCATAATCAGACTCTTCAAACCCTTCTCTATAAACATCAATTGTATAATTGGTCAATTTACTCGCCAATTTGATGTTAATTCCTTTTTTACCAATTGCTTTAGAAATTTCTTCTGGTTTTAAGAACACAGAAGCTCTTCTTTTGTCCGCATCAATTTCAATAGAAGAAATTTTAGCTGGTGTTAAAGAGCGCTGAATCAATAAAGACTCATTGGTTGTATAATTAATAATATCGATATTTTCATTTCTTAATTCACGTACAATACCGTGAATACGAGAACCTTTCATTCCCACACAAGCACCTACAGGGTCAATTCTTTCGTCATAAGACTCTACCGCTACTTTTGCACGTTCTCCAGGTACTCGAACAATCTTCTTAACAGTAATTAACCCATCCTCTATTTCAGGAACTTCTTGCTCCAACAACTTCTCTAAGAAAGAATTATCCGTTCTAGACAAAATAATCACAGGGTTACTGTTTCTCATATCCACTTTGCGAATGATTCCTTTAAGTGTATCTCCTTTGCGGAAAAAATCACCACGAACCATTTCACTCTTTGGCAATAAAAGCTCAACACCAGACTCATCATCTAAAACAACTAGCTCTCTTTTTAAGATTTGATGCACCTCACCACGAATAACATCCCCTACACGATCAACATACATCTGAAAGACCTTGTCTTTTTCTAGTTCTAAAATTCTAGAAATCAAGGTTTGGCGAGCAGCCATAATAGCCCTACGCCCAAAATCTATAATATGAACACGCTGATAGCATTCTTCTCCTACCTCATAATCCGCTTCAATTTCTAACGCCTCTGTAATCGTAATTTGAAAGCGATCATCCTCTACTTCTCCGTCAGGCACAATCTCTCGTTTTCTCCAAATCTCCAAATCTCCTTCATTAGCATTAACGATAATATCAAAATTTTCATCTGTGCTATATTTCTTACGAATTAGAGTACGAAAAACATCTTCTAATACTCTGATCATGGTCGGAAGATCAATGCTCTTTATATGCTTAAACTCTTGAAATGAGTCTATTAAATTGATGCTCATGCTTTCATAATATTTTATGTTTATCTAAATTCATAGTTCACAGTTTTATCTTTTACAAAACTGTGTGGAAAGTTGTTGTAAACAACCTTAGCAACTAACTATTTAAAAGATATTGTAATTATCGTTTTTTTAATATTGTCAAAAGAAACTTCTTTTCGAATGGTCATCAGTTGTTTCTTTTTTCGACCTTCAATTTTTACTTTTTCCTCATATTCAATAACAACACTACTGTCTTTGACCTCTGTAAGAGTTCCTTTGATGTGTTTATGATCATCGTTGACCTCAATACTTACATTACGACCAATATTTTTGAGGTATTGACGTTTAAATTTTAAGGGAGCTCCGACACCCGCCGATGAAACATCTAAGGTATATTTTTCGCCTAACCAACCACCTTCTTCAATATGCTCTTCAAGGTAGCGACTAATTTTGACACAATGTTCGTAAGTTACAGAATTGTCACTATCCAAAAAAACTTGGATAACATCGTTGGTTAATTGCTTTAATTCGATCAAAAACAAATGGCTAAATTCCTCTTCTTGGAATTTTTGCTCAAGAAGCGCTGTTAATTTCTCTGTTAGTGAAATCATTATTATTTTTCTTCTTGTAGGTAAATTCACCCAATTCTATGTATTAAAAAGAGGGAACAGCCTCTGTTCCCTCTTTTTAATCTCGCTTAATTCTAGCGCAAATATACAAATATATGTAGATATTCAAAAAAGTTATAAAGAGATATTGCTCATATTACTGTTTTTTAATGCTTTTGATCCTTTATTACGATGAAATATAGTCAAAAAGTTTCATTTTTGACCATTCTTTTTTCTTTTATTAAATTTAATGATGAAAAAACACCATTCATACGAAGAAGCACGCTCCAAATTACAAGCCTATTGCGCCTACCAAGAGCGCTGTCACAAAGAGGTTCGCTCCAAGTTATTAGAATTGGGTATTTGGGGAGATGATGTTGATGCCATTATTTCAGATCTCATCGAAGATAACTTCCTAAATGAATTACGCTATGCTTTGGCCTTTGCTGGCGGGAAATTTCGTGTTAAGAAATGGGGAAAAAATAGAATTATCAATGCACTAAAAAGGAATCAGATTTCTGCTTATTGCATCAAAAAGGCAATCCAAAGTGAACTCCCTGACCTTGATTATAACCAAACCTTAGAACAGGTAATCCGAAAAAAAGACAACCTATTAAAAGAAAGCAATCCTTTTAAACGCAAACAAAAATTAGCAAAATACACCATAGAAAAAGGCTTTGAATCTCATCTCGTTTGGGAAATGCTCAACCAACTGTTTCCTTATTCAAAAAGGTACTAGTACACTAATCTTTACGAATCTCCTGTTGTCCCTCCTTCCCTTTTGGATAAGGACAATGCCGACATCCATTTCCACAGCAATAACCTCTCTTTTTTAAGTACAATGCCGTAAAAACATAACAACCATTCTCAATATAAAAATCTTCCTGCTCTACCAATGGCTTCTCGACTGGAACAGCAGGCTTCTTTTCTTTCCTCTTTATAAAACTGAACATAATTACATTTAATAATTATCGATAAGATTGGGGCAAGCTCGACTAACGAGGAACTTCTACCTTTGCAATAATATCTTTAATAACATCTTGAACATCCATGCCCTCCATTTCTCGTTCAGGCGTAAGAATAATACGATGGTTTAAGACAGGATAAGCAACGTATTGTATATCATCTGGTGTTACAAAATCACGCCCATTAATAGCAGCTACCGCTTTTGCCGTTTGCATAATTGCCAACGATGCACGAGGAGATGCCCCTAAAAATAGATCCCCATTGTTGCGAGTATTGTGAACCAATGCTGCAATATAATCCAATAATTCATCCTTGATATGAATTTTTTCTACGATTTCCTGGCATTGCTTAACTTCCTTGGCATTTAGAATTGGACGAACATCCGAAATTTGGCGTTTCGAAAAATCATCTCTAAAACGACGCAAGATCAATTGTTCCTCACTGAGTTGAGGGTAAGTTAATTGAATGCGAAATAAAAAGCGATCCAATTGTGCTTCTGGCAATTTATACGTTCCTTCCTGTTCAATCGGATTTTGTGTGGCAATGACCATAAAAGGGAAAGCCATTTTATAGGTTTTTCCATCTACTGTTACTTGCTTTTCTTCCATTACTTCAAATAAAGAAGCCTGTGTCTTGGCAGGAGCACGATTGATTTCATCAATCAAAACCATATTTGAGAAAATAGGCCCTTTGTTAAAACTAAACTCTGCTATTTTCATATTATAAACACTGGTCCCCGTAACATCTGACGGCATTAAATCTGGCGTAAACTGAATACGAGAAAAGCCTATGTTTAAGGTTTGAGCCAACAATTTAGAAGCTAAGGTTTTGGCGACACCTGGAACCCCCTCTAACAAGACATGCCCTCCAGCAAAAATGGAAACCATTACCAATTCAATCAAGTCGTCTTGCCCAATAATTACCTTCTGTACTTCTTCTCGTACTTTATTTACGGTTTCTTGTATTTTAGCAACAGAAGCGTCCTCTGCGCCCCAAGAATAATCTTCGTTCATCTTTCGTTTTAATTTTATTGTTTTTCAGGTTTTCTCAAACCCTATCTATACCGTTTCTTTTTCTAAAAATTGTTGTTTTTTAACTTCTGTATGAAATCGATCAATCAATAAATAAAAATTGTTTAACGTTTCTGCTGTAACGGTTGAGTGAGGCGTTTGCAACACTTTTCTCAACCTAAAGTATTCTACAAATATATCATTGATAATTTCTCGATCTACTTTAGAACGTATTGAAATTCTATGAATCAACTTATCATCTAAGTCACGTGTAACCAAATTATAACGTTGACGCAAATGCGCTAAAAATAAATGCATTTGTTTTTTGATAATGCCTTTATGATCTTGCTGTTGAAAATATAGCCGCCCAATTGTTTCTACAAACTCTAAGGATGTATTTCGATTGGTTTCTAAGATTGGAATTTTCCGCTGTCTGCGCTTAGCACCAAATACCACATAAATAACTCCTAATGCCATAAATAGATACCAACTCCACCTCAAAGCGGGTTGCGAGAAAATATATTCTAGGGGTGACTTAGCTGCTACAGTGGGGCGATCTCTACGTTTAGCCTTATCTTTCTCTGGAGCACTTGCACTTTCTCTATCCCAATACAGTTGATCCGTTTTGATGTGAGAGAATACATAATTGGCATATTCAAATCCCGCAGTATCGACCATAAACAAATTAGAAAACATAAGAGGATTGGTATGAAAATAAAAATAGCCTTCTCCAACCTTTAAACGAGCAAAATTGGTGTATAATTTTTCTTCTTTATCAACAAATGTTCCCAAAGAAGCAATTGGATATTCTCGAAACAAACCAGCATCTTTATCGCTATCACAAAAAGCATCTATAGGAATAAAACTCCAATAGTAATTTCTAGAGTAATTGTTATAAAGATACTCAAATTCGTAATAATGGTCGTTGATGCTAGGATGCGTAAAACTTGCATAAACCTTTTCTTTATAAACAGCAGGATTTTGTCCATTCCAAGTTGTTACGCCACCACAATCTTCTGGGTACAACAAGATTTCAGCTAAACTATCATGGATATTTTCCGTGACAATAAAAGCTTCCCCCCCTGCTTTAACATACTCTCTCAAATGCCAAGCTTCATCTTCTGTATATTTGGCTTTGTTTCCAATGTACAAATAGGTCGTTCCTTTCGCCTTTTCAGGAGATCTAGATAACTCTGCTTCTATTCGGTCATCAAATTTTTCAACCTCAAACCGCTCTTCCAATAAATCGTATAATACTTTCATATCATACGGATTTTTTCCAGTTGTTTCGTAATGGTGCGCCCAATTGTAATACTTAGGTTGGTATTGCGAAAAATAGGCAATCAACCCAATCAAAACAAAGCCAGCAATTATAAATGGAGCAAATTTATTCATCTTATTTAATAGCAGCTAACAAGTTTTTAAAATTGGTTCTCACTTCCTCAAATTGCCCTCCATCAAATACCATATTACTATACCATACATATTCAAAAATGCGTGTTACCTGTTTAAAATCCTCCAACTTAGGGTGTTTCTTTTTTCTCAGTTCTCGCATATAATGACCATTCGTTTTATCTTTCTTCCACTCTATAATTCCTTTGGCAGACAATTCTTTGATGATCGCTAAATAATACAAACGAATTGCCAAACGATAGTCTTGATCGGCTAGTGCTTGTTTTAAGAAACCTTCAACGTCTGCCTCTTCCAAATTGGTTTCTATCTCTTCTAAAGTAATTGGTTTTCGTCGCTGTACTTGCTTATTCACAAGTACGGCATCTCCTGCTACTACTTTAAAAATTACAAATGCCAATATAACCACAGCAAGAAAGACCAACAACGTTTGAGCAAAATCTTGAAAGGTGTAATTAGAGACTGGAAATTCCCTAGGTGGAGAAATGGTTCCTGTGCCTGTTGAGGCGTTCGCTCTACGTTTTTTTCTTTTTTTGGCTTTAGGCTTCTTAGAATACTCCATCCCACTCCCACTGCTTTTCCATTCTTTTTTGTCAAAAGAAGTGGTCTTTAATGGTTCTTTTTGATAAGCATCTGTAGCATTATTGGCATAAGAAAGCGGGTTTTGCCCTATGAGCAAAAACATAATTAAACCAATATATAATAGGTATTTTTTCATCCTTTATCTAATAAATAATCGTTATTGATTTAATTCTCCTTTTCCATTCCGTAAGAGATTTTACGAATACCAACATTAGGAATTTGTTCCAACAAATCTGTTGCTTCTTTGGTTTCTCTAAAACTAAAAAAACCAACCCCCATTACCACAAAAACTAATGGAAATAAAAAACTAAGCATATAAGAGTACAAAAAGATATAAAAACCTTGTCGAACCAATGCTAAATCTGTGATAGGAAATGCATTAACAATAACTCCCAAATAAAAACCCGCTATTGGGGCAGTTGCCATAAACAAGAAAATCAAACACATGATGGTGATAACCAAATAAGCCCCCATCATAACCACCCAATTGCCGCTAACCACAGAAATAGATCGTGCTATTCCCGATATTAAATTAATATTTTCATTAAATACAGTCGCTAAAATCATTAGTAAAATAGGAACTACAAAAACGATCAATAGAAATAACCATCCATCTACCGCCAATAAAAACGAATGAATCACAAACATGCTAATAAACGTAGCGGTTATTGTCTTTAAGAAAAAGAGCCAACCATACTTGGTATTTTTCGCCTTATTCGCATCCTTCTGCACCCAAAACAGTACGAGATAAGCCATTACACCCGAAGTGATATAATTGAGTATCCACGGAATACTAAAATCTCCAACCAGTAAAAACTGCGATACATTTTCTAAGGTATAAGCTGGCAAAGCCCATGGGTTTTCTAAAAACTGCTCAATACTTGTAATCGTTTGAAAAGAATAACTATCACCATCCCATAATAAAATAAGGGTATATATTGCAGCCAATAAAAAAGAAACAAAGGCAACTGGTTTTATGATTTTACGATAAAAAATAAAGGCATCACTAAATATTTGTGCGCTATTTTTTATTTGATTGTATTTAATTTCTGACGATTGTTCTGGGGGTAATTTAACATCACTAATAAAAGAAGTAAATCCTTTTTTTGCCTTCATCCACGGATAAACGACATAATAACTTATGATAAAGGCAAAAGAGCCAAAAATAACAACCCCTCTAACAATAAAAGAGGCTCCTGTGTAACGAGTAATAAAGCCCTCAATAAAGGCAGCCAATATAATTAAGGGCAAAATAGTCAACATGATTAACAAGCCTCGCCGTGCCGAAAGTTGTAGGCTTTGTAAACGGGTTAATGTCTTTGGAAAAACAAGCCCACTCCCCAAGGTTATTCCAGCAGCTCCTGCAATTATAATACAAGAAATCTCAATCGCCCCATGCATCCATATCGTAAAAAAGGATTGCATATACACCCCTTCTCGAATAAACAAGTACTGGAACGCCCCTAACATAATCCCATTCTGAATAATAACGTATATCGTCCCAACGCCAAAAAACAGCCCAACCATAAAACATAAAGTGGCAACCATTAGGTTATTTTGTGCAATCCTAAAAAACATTTGCCGTTGGTTGGGATCTTGATAGACCGCCATAGGGGTGCCATTGTCTATATTTTCTAGTGTCATATCAATATAGTCATCTCCCAAAATAACCCTAGGGAAATCTGCATCCATATAAGAAGAAAATACACCAATAAATGCCGCAGCAAGAAAAATTGTCAAGGCCAAGAAAAAAGGTCTACGAGACTCATAGATGATTTGAGGAACCGTTTCTTTCCAGAAATCTAAGAATTTGAACAAACGCCCCTTTCTATTTTTGTAGACGCTGTAAAAGACTTTCTGGGCAATGTTATTTAGATAAACACGAACCGAACGATTGGGGTAAAAGGTTCTAGAATAAGACAAATCATCTGTTATTTCAACAAACAAATCACTTAACTCATCAGGATTGGCGTTTCCCTTCCCTAAGTTTCGTTCAAATTTTGCCCATTTATCTTTGTTTTGTTTTATGAAGTGAGTTTCACGCATTTGAAATTGGGTTAGAGGACTAGTACAAAAAAGCTATTGTTGTTATTAACTAGAACAAAGAGGTTCCTTCTGTTCATTAGAACAAACCTTTGTCTAATAAAATTCACTCCATTTGAATTTTATTGATAGCCTTTTGGGATTTTTTTTGTTTTTTTATTGTTGTCTAAATTACCAATGGAAATGGTCTTTATTTTTAAACTAAAGAAGTTAGACACTTCTTACAAGATAAATAAGTTTCTATTTTTTTTCAATAGAATCCCTAATTTTTATTTCCCTTTAATCATATTTTATTTGTATATTTCAAATCTACTAACCTTTTGCCCTAGATTTATCCTAAGATGAAAACAATAGAAATCAATACCGCCCAAAAAGTAACCATCCAGTATGAATTAGCTAGTTTGGGCAATCGTTTTTTAGCCTATTTTATCGATGCTTTAATTATGGCTGGTATTATTACCTTCTTGTCCATTATTGGCAATTCGGCAATTGATAATTGGGATAACTTTTTGGTCTATATTTATCTAGTTTTGGCTCCTGTTTTTCTATTTTATACGTTAGCTTCCGAAATCTTTATGCACGGTCAAACCATTGGCAAGCGTTCAATGGGGCTAAAAGTCGTCAAACTAAATGGTGATGCTCCAACAACACACGATTATTTCATGCGTTGGATGTTTCGGTTTGTTGATTTTTGGATGTCTTTGGGTTCTGTTGGAGCCTTATTAATCAATGCTTCTGCCAAGAGTCAACGGCTTGGGGGCTTGCTTTCTGGAACTACTGTTATCCGCACCACTTCTCAACGAAATTTCACCCTAAATGATATTCTAAAAATATCTACGCTAGATACTTACAATCCTAGTTATCCCCAAATTCGAAAATTCAACGAAAAGGACATGCTGTTTATCAAAAAAGTCTTAGAGCGTGAACGCCGTTACCCGAACCCTTCTCATCGAAAAGCAGTCAATGAATTATCTCAGCATGTTGCTCAGCAATTGGACATCAACAAAATTCCAAAAGATAGAAGCAAGTTTTTACGAACCTTAATCAACGATTATATCGTGCTAACCCGCTAATTCATGGGTGCAAAAAGTAACTTGTTGTTACTCCAAACTATTTAATGGCTTAATAATGACACTGAAAGATAAATATATTCCCCAATTTAGTGATTTTGGCTTCAATAAGTTCTTGGATGATGATGAGTTAGTTGAGCTTTCACCTAAAGAACGCTACCAATATCAAGAAAGTCTAAAACATTATAGAGATTTAAAAAATGTCATTGATTCCTCTAAGGATGAAGGCATTGAACAAGGAATTGAACGAGGGATTAAACAAGGTGAAAAGAGCAAGGCAATTCAAATTGCAAAAACACTGAAAAACAAAGGCATTTCTATTCCTTTAATTAGCCAATCTACAGGGCTTTCTGAGCAAGAAATAGAGGAATTATAAGCAATTCCTCTACCTCTACGCTATTTATCTTTACCAATGAACGGCAACTTTTCCAATTGATTTGCGCCCCCCTAAAAAGTCGTGCGCTTTGGCAATTTCATCAACAGAGAATTTTCCTCCTATCGTTGGGTTTAAGGTCCCATCCTCTACCAACTTAACCACAGCTTGTATACAATACTTCAATGCCTCTGGACGGTTATCTGCTACTCGCAACATATTTACCCCAGTCACCCCTTGAGATTTTAGCAATAATTCAACAGATGCTAGAAAACCAAAGCCAAATACTAATTTTAGGTCTCCTAAGATTCCCTTTGCTTTTCCAGAACGACTTGCTGCACCATAACAAATAATACGACCAGTTCCTATAGCCAACAGTTTACGAGCTTTCTTAACAGCACTACCGCCCAAACTATCGAAGGCAACATCAATGGCATTTTTACCTGATTTTTGAACAATATAATCTGCAAAATCTGTTGTATTATAATTAATGGGATGATCTACGCCCAAGCTGCGCAAATAGTCCAGTTTCTTCTCCGATCCTGCGGTTCCATAAACAATGCACCCTTTGCTTTTTGCCAATTGCACCAAGGCTGTTCCTACCCCTCCTGCTGCTGCCTGAATCAAGACATGTTCTCCAGCATGCAACTGAGTAGTATAAGCGGCACAATAATAAGCCGTAGCATACTGTGTTGCAATGGCTGCGGCTACACAGTAATCCATATCATCAGGAATTACAGCAGCGGCACGAGCATCCGCAACGGCATATTCTGCATAACCTCCAAAACGAGTTAAAGAAACAACCCGTTGCCCTACTTCAAAACCTTTCACAGCTTTGCCAATAGCATGAATATGTCCCACTACTTCATAGCCCAAGACCGTCGGTAGTGGTGGGCAATCTTGATACAAGCCCTGACGAGCCATTACATCGGCAAAATTTAACCCAAAAGCTTCTGCCTTAATGCAGATTTCATGATCTTGAGGAGTAGGAATTGGACGCTCTTGAATTTCAAAAGCGGTATCTGCTTTTCCAAATTTGGTGAGGACAACAGCTTTCATTTTTTTTATTTTTATTTTGGTTCTTTGGCAAATTGTGTGATACTAATTTATATTGTAAGGTAAAATTATTCTATTTGGGGATATTAGAGCCTAGACCACGTTGTTGTTAGATCGCTTCGCTTTTAGACTATATGGCTGTAATTCATGCCTATATAGTCTAAAAGCAAAGCGATCTTATTTCTAAAATCTAATCCCCAAACGGCATAAGTAAAACCGTTAATTAAAATTTCCACACGATTTGTCAAAGAACGTTATTTTTTAGTATATAAACTATAGTTTTGGCAATCTTTGCATTGCAATTCCATCCACTTCAAGGTACTTTCCTCCTCTTCTGTGCTTTCTGCAAAACGCAATTTAGTGGCTTTGCTAGCACAAACCGCACAAGCGTAGCCCAACGCTGGCATGTTCCCCCCTTTTCCAGGAATAAAAGGTTGAGCATTTATTTCTATTTTCCAAGCTCCGCCCATCTGCTCCTGAATGCTGGGTGCCACTTTTATTTTTTTTGCCATTTGAATGGTATGATCGAATTACGAAAGAAGCATTTTTAATATCACTCACTAAGTTAGTGCTATTTTTTAGCTATTACTATAAAACCATCAAATAGTTGAATGGTTTAGTTTTATCTTTTTTTTCTCTTGTCCACCTTTTGTCCACCTATCATTTTTGTACTCCCCAAAGCCATCCCCTACATTTGCGCCAATTATAACACACAGACATTTCTGTGTTCAAAAAATTACATACAAGAATGAAAAATTTTATCTTCCCCCTTTTAATCCTATTCATCCATTCACAACTCTGGTCTCAAGGAGGTGTTGGGATTAACAACGACAATTCGTCCCCTGATAATTCAGCCATGTTAGATGTTAAATCTACTGACAAAGGATTATTGACCCCACGCATGACCGAAAGTCAACGCAATGCCATTAGTAGTCCCGCTACAGGCTTGTTGATTTTTCAAACCGATGGAACAAGTGGATTCTATTATTACAATGGTAGTACTTGGCAAGCTGTAGGAGTTATAGATAACGATTGGAGCATCAATAGTAATGATATGCACAATGCCAATACAGGACGAGTAGGAATTGGCACCACTACTCCAAGTATGGGAAAGCTACATGTGCGAGGAACTGGTGGTACCGCAGGCACCTTTAATGCCGTTTATCGAGCTTATGTTTATGAATCTGCGGGGTCTTTTACAGGAGCTTCTGACGGCACAGTAGGAGCAGCAATCTTGGGAATTCCTACAGATATTGCTAATAATGCCTCTAGTATAAGTTTAGCAATTAATTTAGGAGGTGATGTAGATGGAAATTTTGGTTTTCCCACTAGTATCTCTGCTAATTTGCAAGGCGCTAATATAGGTTCTAATTTAACAGCCCCTACAGGAGTAGATGGTTGTGGTGATCCGAACAATGGTGGTGTATTTTACCCTACCACTATTACAGCAGCAGATGTTACAAGTACGGTATCTGGTCAAACGACGTTGACGTTATCGGCAGAAGATTTTGGAGGAAGTGGTTTTGGAGCAGCATATTGTGGTCATACAGGAGTATGGATAGAGTATGTGTTTACTTATACGGTACCTATTCCAGCCCCTGCACTAGCTGTAGAAAATGGCACGATTCGCTTGAATGACTTTGCAGGTAGTGGCTCTACTCCTTTGTATGTTGATGCACAAGGAGACCTACAAAAAATCACTGGAAATGGAGCTTTTATCGTACGCAATCCCGATGGTTCTATTAATATGCAAGACTATTCTCATGGCAAACTAACCCTAGGGGGAACTCCTTGGAGCAATGCTTATTTAGGTGGGTATAAATCTGCTACTTTAGAAATCAAAACAGGTGCTGTACGCCCTATTTATGGCAGTAATATACGAGAATACGACAGTGTAGGAGTAGTGAGTACGCATTCGAATGCCCATACTAACCCTATAGACTTATTCTCTATCAATGCTCAATATAACATTGGAGGAGGTAACTTTTTTGCGCACTCTGACCAACGCATCAAAAAAATATTAGGGCTTTCTAATCCTGTTGCAGATTTGGAGCGACTAAAAACCATTCGCATAACAGATTATACATACATTGATACCATTGGCAAAGGCACAAATGAGGTAAAAAAAGTAATCGCACAGGAACTAAAAGAAGTCTATCCACAAGCCATTAGCTATACGGCTAGAGCTGTTCCTGATCTTTATCAATACAGTGCCGTACAAGATGGATGGGTTTATTTAGCAACCGATCTTAAGGTTGGAGCATTGATTGAATTGATGGTAACGGAGAATGATCAAGAACGAGTAGAAACAGTAGCTGTTATAGCCGTAGAAAAAAAACGCTTTCAAATCAACAAAAAACTAAATTATGACCAAGCCTTTGTCTATGGGCGTGTTGTCAATGATTTTCATGTGGTTGACTATGATGCCTTAACCACTTTAAATATCTCAGCCACTCAGGCTCTGTTAAAGCGAATAGAGGTATTGGAAGCTGAAAATGCTCAATTAAAAACACAGCAACAAGAACTTGGACAGCTCAAAATGGAAGTGGCTCAAATCAAAGCACTCCTAAGCGCTGACAAAACAGTTGCTAAACAACCCTAATTCACCTTTAAAGCTGAAATAAATGAAGCAATTTATAAAAATTGCCCTTTTGACTGCTTTGTCGGGTTTTGTCTCAGCCCAAGGAGATTTAGTCAATCATGGAGCAAATATAGTTCTTGATAATAACGCTGCGATTTATGTTGAAGGTGCCGTAACCAATGAAAACAACGGCACGATTAATAATAATGGTGCGATTTATTTAAAAGATAATTGGACTCAAACGGGCAGCAGTACTACCTATCTGGGAACGGGCTGGTTACGCTTTGAAGGCAACAACAACCAAACGATTAATAGCACGGCTCCCTTAGCTCTTGCTAATTTGAGTGTGAATAATAACAACCGATTATTACTCACCAATAATTTAAGTATTTCAACAACTGTTGATTTAAATAACAATGGCAATATTGAGCTAGGGAATTACCAACTAGCTTTAGCCAACAGCGCAACAATTACAGGTTATGATGCTAATCATTATATTATCACAAATGGGACAGGAACCTTATCACAAGAAGTTGGGGTATCTACTGTTCATTACCCTATTGGCAATACTTCTTACAACCTAGCAAGTATTAACAATACAGGTTTGACCGATATCTTTAGCATTCGAGTCGCTGATCAGCTATTAAAAAATGGAACAAACGGTTTAGCATTTACAGAAGGAGTTGTTAACAACACTTGGTTCATTGAAGAAAACACAACAGGAGGTTCTTTAGTCAATATGACATTGCAATGGAATAGCAGCCAAGAATTGCCCAATTTTATCCGCAGCAATGCAGGGATTGCCCATTATACCAATGGGGCTTGGGATCAATCTTCAGGCTTTGGAACAGCAAGTTTGGTAAGTGGCACGCAATATCAATTAAGTGCTAGCGGCATTAGTAGTTTTTCGCCCTTTGGAATAGCGACTCAGCAGATTGATTTGCCTGTGGAATTAATCGCCTTTAATGCCAAACGCAGCAATGCAATACTCGTTCAGTTGGACTGGGCAACGGCTACTGAAATTAATAACGAAGGCTTTTATATTGAACGAATGTTAGCCCCTGAAAATGAATTTGAGACCATTGCTTATGTCGAAGGGCAAGGCAATACTGTTCAGCAAACATTGTATCAACTAACGGATGAAAATCCTTATACAGGAATGAGTTATTATCGACTACGCCAAGTAGATTTTGACGGTACGATTAGTTACTCTGAGATAAGGGCAGTAGCAGGCAAGGCACTGGAAGCTGATCTATCGGTTTTCCCGAACCCTACATCCAAAGAAGTCACTATTTTACTACGTAATGTAGACCGTCAAGCGGCTGTTGTTTCTATGTTGGATGCGAGTGGAAAAAAGGTACTTGAATATACCACCATTCTCAGCGCTCAAAAAAATATCAAGTTATTGAATTTGGATCGTTTCCCAAGTGGGATTTACCTACTCCATATAGCATTGGATGATGATCGTTATTTTAATCAAAAATTAATTATAGAATCACTTTAGTTACATTTTTAATGTAGCAGAGTATTCTTAATGTTTGTGTAATTTTCCAAGGCTACCTATTGGGACTAGGTAGCCTATTTTACAAATTCATCAAGTATTTTTCTAGACTTGTTCCTGTTTCTAAACTCAGTTTTTTCCGAATTCTATAGCGACTTTTTTTAATTCCCTCTATGGATATATTTATGATATTCATAATATCCTTATTGTTCATTCCAAAACGTATTAAGGAACAAACACGAACTTCATTAGAAGATAGATTAGGGGTTCGAGCCAATAGATTTTTAATAAATAGAGGGTCTGTTTTATTAAATTTATCCATAAAGTCCTCCCAATAATTATCTTCCACGATCAACTTATCAATATGCCTAGCCACATGACGCACTAACATTGCAGGGTTCTCTGTTTCTGTTTCACAACGTTCCTTTATTTCTAACAAGACCTTATTTTTATGCGCCAATAACAACAAATTGCTGTTCAGCTCTTGTCGGATCATCTTGACTTCTTTTTGAAGGAAATTCTGCTGAGTAATTAGCAATTCTTTTTCTATAGCAATCCGCTCTTGTTCTAGTTGTTTTTGATATAAAATGGACTGTATTCGAGCCAATAACTCAATAGGATCTGCTGGTTTTCTCAAAAAATCAACAGCACCCTGCTCTAATGCTTGTTCTAAATTTCGGGAAGCGGTCATTGCCCCCGTATACATAATAACAGGGATGTTCTTCCAATTATTATTTCTTTGAATTTCTTGAAGTGTTTCTAGTCCATTTAAAACGGGCATTTCCCAATCTAACAAAACAACATCTACTTGTTTTTTCGCTATAATTTGTAAGGCCTGTTTCCCATGATTCGCCACTAAAACAGACATTGTAGGCATCTGTTGAAGCATTAAATCAACAATTGTCATTCGATTGGCAGGGTCATCATCAACCACCAGTAATACCTTGTCTACTAAAAAACTATTTTTATTTTGCATCTGAAACGCTTTCTTTCAAAAATTCCTTGTAAGTATGCTCATCGTTAAGAAAAACCACCTGCTCTAGTTCTGTAACCCAAGTCATAACAGTTGTTTTTCTGCTTTGTTGTTTAATCGTTTCTACAATTGCTCGAATCGCCGTTCCTTCAAATACCTCATGTGCCAACAATTGGGTAATATAGGGCTTTAAAAATTGTTTCTCGTTCGTTGTTAATTTTTGTTGAGTTATTGAGGGAGTGTTATTATCAACATTGTGCGCTACCATTTCTGAGCGACAAATATCACGATCAGGAATCTGCAACTCAAAAACTGCTCCTCCTCCCTCTCGGTTAAACGCCCTAATTTCAATCGACAATTCATCGCATAACTCTTTGACTATTTTCAACCCTAGGCCACTTCCTTTTTGAGCAACATGAATAACATCGATGGAAGCAAATAAATGTTCTAATTGCTCCTCAGGTATTCCCAAACCACTATCCTCTACTTGCAACAAACAGCCCTCTTTATTCAGAAGTGTACGAATACAGATCTCCCCGCTAAAGGGCGTATTTTTAATTGCATTGGTTAATAAGTTACGCAGAACAATTTGCAATAAATTAGCTCCTGTATTCAACTGAATAAAATCAACCTCCTTTTTAACAACAAGTCCCCCCACTTCTATTAAAGCATCCAACTCATTTAACACCTTATTGACCAAGACATCTAGGACAATTCTTTTTTTCTTTTTTAAGCTGACTTCTTCTTTGTTCAAGGTCACCCACTGCATCAAGCCATCCATCATAACATAAGCCTTTCTAGCAGCTAGATCAACTTGCGCTATTGATTTATTTAAGGCAACAGCTCTTTTATCATTTAGATTCCTCAATATCAAACTAACATTGGTACTAATTACATTAAAAGGCGTTCTCAGATCATGCCCAATAACCGCAAGAATTATCTCCTTGACTTTGTTGGAGTTTTCTAACTTTTTGGCATAACGCTCTATTTCTTTATTTTGCCTCCTCAATTTCCACCAAAAGCCAATTAGCAAGAATAAGATAATAACTACAAGCACCAAAATACCATACAATTGAATGCGCAGCCGTTGTTCTGCAACAATTGTTTGTTCCTGCTTGAGTATCCGTTGATTTTTTTCTTGCTGTAATAATTGCTCATTAATTAAGAACAGTCGTTTTTCCTCCTCTTGGAAAAAGTTTCTAGACACTTCATATTTAGCAGCATAGTAAATTGCTTTTTTGTAGTCTTCTTTTTGAGTATAAATTTGCTTCAAGTAAGCATAACAACGCTCTAAGCCTTTATCATTACCATTCGCTTCTGCCAGCTTTTCTGTAGCCAACAATAAATCTTCTGCTTCTTTTAATTGTCCTTGTTCTAGCCATGTTTTGCCCGATTCCGTACCGATATAAATAAATACATGATCTTGGTGAATTGCTTTGACTTTCTCTAGTGCTTTATGGAGATAAAAATAACCTGAATCTACCTCATTCAAAGCATAATAAACCTGCCCTAAACGCATATAGGTTTGAGGTAAATACCGAATAAATTGATTATAACCAAAATCTTCTTTTAAATCCTCATTAGACAATAAAGAAATCGTCTTTTGGAAATTGGCAATAGCCTTAGGGTAATTATGTTTGTGCTCGCTATACAAGCGTCCAATTACCTGATAAGTATAAGCAATTTGAAAAGAATCTTTTACCATATTTTCTTGCAAAGAAAGCGCTTTCTGGACATAGTGCAAAGCACTATCAATCTGTCCTAATTCTTGAGCCACCAAGCAATAATTAGAATTAATGGTGCCTAAGCCCCTATAATTTTCTTTATTTTTAAAAACTTGCTCAGCATCTTGATAATAAGTCTTTGCTAAATTATACAGTTTTAGGTCATAATATAGATTCCCTACATCCAACAGAAAATACCCATCATCGACACTTTCTTTTCTAAAGGTTTCACTCTCACTATATTTTTGATAATAATTTAAGGCTTCCAAGTAATTCTCTCGAATGGCATACATAAACCCCTTTGTCTTGTAACGAGTGTGATTACACCTTGCCTTATGGCCCAAACGTTGATGTAAAAATGCTAAGGTATCAATTAGGGGGAGGACAAGTTCTACTTCTTGATGAATCTCCTTTCCTATGATACTGTCTAACAGCCCGATTCTTTCCTCATAATAAGCAATGTCATTATTGGGCAATTTGCGATAACGCTGGTACCAAGACTCTAAAGTTTGAGCAGTAGTTGGTTCCATACCTGCTCCTAACAAAAGTAACGTTAAAAAACAATAAAGGACAGTTCTATTCATATTCAATAGCGACTTAAATCATTCCTCTTGATTTCATTTCTAAGTATTTATTAATACTATTCACAGAAAGATCTTCTGGGCGAGTTAAAATTGCTTGGATACCATATTGACGCAACTCTTGGACTATACGATGCTTTTCTTCTACAAATTTGGAAGCAATCGTTTTGTAATAAATTTCCTCTGTGGTGTGCGCCTCTTGATTAGAATAATCTACAATTTCGGTATTTTCAAAAAAGACCACGACCAGAAGATGCGCAATATTGATGCGCCTCAAAAGTGGTAGCACACGAGCCATTGCAGAATAACTTTCAAAGTTGGTATACAAAAAGATCAAACTACGCCTTCTTATAAATTGTTTGGTTGCTGTATACAACAGTTCATAATTTGCCTCAAAATTACGAGGTTGTTCTTTGTATAAGGTCTCAATAATTAGATTGAGTTGTTTGGAGCCTTCCTCTGCTTTTACTGTTGCACCAATTTTATCAGAAAAAGTCATTAAACCAGCCTTGTCGTGTTTTTGTAACGCTACACTAGAAATAACGAGGCTCGTATTCACTGCATAATCCAACAAACTCATTCCATTAAAAGGCATCTGCATAGAACGCCCTTTATCAATGACTGAAAAAATCTGCTGGGATCTTTCGTCTTCAAATTGATTAATCATTAAATCATTTCTACGACTTGTTGCTTTCCAATTGATACTTCTATAATCATCCCCTTTTACATAATTTCGAATTTGGGCAAATTCGTAACTAGCTCCTAATCGACGTACTTTTTTGACCCCACGCATGGTAGATATTCTAGCAATTGCCATTAAAGAAAATCGATTCATTTGCATAATAGATGGGTAAACCAGAATTTTCTGTGTAATTCGATGTTTTATTCTCCGTTCTAATATGCTTAAGGTAGTATGAAGATAAAGATTGACATTGTGAAAAGTATATTCTCCACGAATGGTTGGTCTTAGTTTATATTGATAGGTTTTCTGCTCATTCGCTTTTAAGTCGTCTTTGATTTCAAAATCACGTTTTTGAAACTCCACAGGCAATTCGTCTATAATCGTTATTCCTAAATTTAGACCATATTGATTGTGCAATTTTAGTAAAACGGTATTTTCATCTCCCAATGATAATTGACGAGGCAAAACACGTTCACAGGGTAACTGTACCCCCTTATTAAATAATAAAAAAGCATCGACAAAAACTAAAGCTATAGCAGCAACTAAGGTAGCTTTGGCTATTGCAAAAAGAAAAGGGAAAGGAAAACTGGCAATAAACAAAGCGGTTACCCCTCCAAATAACCAAAAAAAACGATCACCTAGAAATACATCTTGAAGCGTAAAAACACGAATTATTTTTTTCCACATAAACGATATCGGGATAGCAAGCAGTTAAGAGCCCATCTTATACACCTTTGTACCGTAAAGGATTAGGAATTATAAATATAGATGAGATTAAATGGGTTAATGATTTAATAATTACAAAAGTTAGGCTTTTTTTATAAAAAATACAATTTTGAGTCCATTTTGTAGTTGAAGTTCTTTTACCTACTCAAAACATTCGCCTGCTATTTTTAGTTCAGTTACTCCCAAAAGGATTGGGTTAACTAGGAGAATAAACGACATTTTTTGATTCTCATAAAAAAAAATAATTTATTAGGCAGCGTATTCAAGTTTTAGACGTTTTATAAGCAAAGGCAATTTTTTTCGTTACGTACCCAATGACTTTGTACTTCTATTGATTCTACCATCATAAAAGTATTGAAGTCGAGTAAAAGGCTAAAACAAAAGTTTACTAGAAGCAAACTTTCGTTACAATTAAGGCAAATCTATATAGATTTGCCTTTTTGTTTTTAATAGCGTTCGTCTTTTCCACTAGATTGGCTTACTTTTGGTATATAAGATCAATTCATTGATGTTATTTCGCTCTTAAAGAAGAAGTAATAGAACATTCTTCCTTCTTCTACTTACCCACAAATACTATCAAACCTTAATTAACTATATATGAGCACCATACTAAAAAGCATCTTTATTTTCGTTTTGGTTCACCTAACTTTTTTTGTTTATGGACAAGCCCAAATAAAAGAACAAACAATTGTAGCTTATGGTATAGGACAACAAGACAGTATAATTCGCTTTAGAAAAACAGTGAATTATGATTCATTAGGTCGATTAATAAATCGACAGAATTATTATTATCACCATAGAGAGAAAGGGGTTTTAGTAAAAGAAGAAAAAGCGTTCTTCAACCCTCAAGATCAATGGTTAACCGAACAAATCATTACTTATCCATTGGGTAAAGATCCTATTTATAAAAAACTAAGAACAAAATACTTGGATTACCAAGCAAATGAAAAAAATAGTAAACACATTTTGCGACAGCTTTATGATAAATATGGAGAGCTCTCTAAAGAAGATACCCTTACTTATGACAAGGATAGTAACTTAATTGCCGTTTGTAATTATAATTACCAAGGGAGTACCTCTTTATTTTGTAATTATTATACCTATAAGGATAATTTACAAACAAGATGGACTACCTATACTAAATGGACTACCATTAATGTAAAAGGAATGGTTGTTGAGCGTCAAGCTAAACGGCGAGATTTCCGTTACAAATACAACAAAAACAAACAGTTGACCCGATCCTTTGGCAGACATTACAAAAAACGCTTTTGCCAAAAAATAAAATACGACAAACAACATAAAATTCTAGAAGATAAGTCTATTGTTAAACATAAAGCAAGGCAAGTGGGGACGAAAGATAATCCACCCCAAAAGAAGTTTTATATCCATAAAGAAGAAAAAACACTCCATTATCAAAATGGTCTTTTGGTCAAAGAAATCCAATTGGTTAACAAAAAAGAAACCAAAAAAAAGGAGATTACCTATCAAGATAGTCTTCCAAAAACAATAACGACTAGTCTTAATACCATCGTAGTAGTAGAAAAAATTTATACCTATAACGCACAGCTTATCTTGACTCAGTTGACCACCAACAAATACCATAAAAATGGAAAAATTCGCTATTCTATTATTACCCATTTTAACCCAAAAGGCAATGTCATAAAAGAAGAACAAATTATAGGTCAAAAAACCTTATCTGTTTTAGAAATAAAATATGACAAACACGGGAATCCCCTTGTGCAAAGTTTATCGGCTAAGAATAATAAGAATTTAGAAAAAACGCTGTATATTTATAAGTACTACTAACATCAACAGATATGATTATTCCTTATTTAATCTTAATAAAGATGGAATTTTAGGGTTCATTTCATTGATTATGAATTAAAATATTTTACGCTATAGTACCTAGTATATTCGCTCTATTTTATCAAAACAAATTTATAGAATTATGAGAAATAGGCTAATAATGCCGTTTTTGCTATTGATAGCTTTTGCACTATTTAATGACTTACAAGCGCAAGAAGCAAAAGTAAAATCCGTAGAATTTAACAATTATGAACGTCTACAAAACCAAACAAAGGATGGTTTAACGCTTACCAAAAAGGAACTTAAAGAGTTTGATGAAAAAGGACGAATATTAAAAACAGAAATACACCTTGCCAACCCCATTGGTGAGTTGGTAAAAAATAAGGTTACGATTAAAGAGTGGCAACAAAATTTTAGAACGGAAGAAGTTTCTAAGTATGACGAAATGGGCGACCCTATCATTACGACCAAGTCTTTTGTTTCTAATAAGAGTAAGTTAAAAATAAAAGAAGAATATACCGACTATATCAAAGCGCCTAATATGAAGTATACTAAGATGTTTAGTTATACGACCGTTGGCAAACCTGAAAAAATCACCTTGACGAATCCTGACAACCGAAAAGTGGGGGAAGAACTCTATAAATACAACAAGGATTATGAGGAAACTTACTACAAAAAATGGGAAATTTTCCCCGATGGAAAAAAATACACCGAAGTAAAAAAAACATCCTATACACAAGAAGGTTTTTTAGCATCTTCTGAGAAATTTGTAAAAGACGGAAAGGATGTCTATAAAGATTTGATTACTTTCCAACGCAATAAAGTAAAGGAACACCTGAAGTTTAAGAATGGAGAACAAATTAGTGCTTTTGGTGGTGCAAAAGCTAAGTATGACCCGTCCAAAGCTAGAGTTTTAATGGACTTTGGGAATGGTGGCGATGGCAATAGTGGTGGTTTTGGTGGTTTTGGCTTATGGACTAGTGAGGATGAATTTGACGATAAGGGGAATAAAATAAAAACGACTCAAATGGCAGGAGAGGAAGTCACTCAGGTTACGACTTATTCTTACGATAAACACTCCAATCTTACTGAAACCCTAAAAACATCTTATAACGATGGAAAAGAAACGGGCACTAACAAAGAGGTAGTAGAATACGATCAGTATCAAAATATCTTAAAAAAGGAGTCTTATAAAGATGGCAAACTAATGACTAAATATACCTATGATTATAAATATTTTTAAAAACACCTCTAGGTTATTTATACTATGCAATTTATCAATGCTTTGGATCGTATTGGTAGCTTTTCAATTGTATCCACAGTCCCCTCCTCAAGTAAAAACCAAAAGTCATAAATTTTTCTTAATTAAATCGGATCAACCCATATTAGAACAGCATACAGAAACAAAATACAATATCCATGGAGAGATTATTGAGTATGCTGAATACATAGAAAATGATAAAGGAAAGCCCGTTCTTAAACAACTAAAACTTATCAAGTATAATGTAGAGGGCTTATACATTGGAACAATGGTCTATGACAATAATAATGCATTGATATGGAGCGAAGAGAACACGTATAATGAGGCTGATCAAGTTGTTAAGATAACACATACTAAATATGAAGAAACACCAATAGTTACTTATACAGTACTATCTTATGACAAAGATGGGCATGTTGTTCTTAGTAAAACATTTGATCAAAAAGATAGTCAAGTGAGTGAACAAAAACGAACGTATGCCGCTACAGGGGAATTGATTTCTGCAATCAGTTGGACTTATGTTCATCATAATTCCAAAGTGATCAAAAAGACAATTTCTCTAGATAATGTTTACAATAATCGAGGGCAAATTATCCAATCTACTTTACTTTCTCAGGAAGGAAAAGAGCGGATAAAGGATATTAAATTATTTAAGAACAATGCTATTATTGACTGGACTAAGTATAGAAATGGTCGCTTAATTAGCCAATTTACAAATATAAAACAGGATTCCTCACCGCTACTAAGAGAATATAAACTTCCCCCTCCTATCCCCCAACAAAAAATTATATTAGAATATGACGATGCCAAAAGGGATCCACTCGAAAATATTCCTCATACCCCTTTCAAAACAGTAACGTTTAAGAACAATAAATTAGGATTGCCAACTAAACGCATTACCCGCACCAATAATCAGGTCAGTGAGGTTATTTATTATTCTTATAACGAGGTAGGCTTGCTTATTTCTGAGAAAAAACACGATAAGTTAACTCATGATATAGAAGAAATTCAGTACGAATATGATCCTAATAAAAACCCAACGATCAAAAAAATTTTCTATAATGGGTTGTTAACGCAACAGCATTTGTATAGTTATGAATATTATCATCAACGATAAATTGATCAGTTTGAATGCTGATTGTATATCTTTTAAATAACAAATTAGACATAATTATTTTCTAGTAATTAAAATTACTCTAAAGGCTATGGACAAGCATAAATCAACATATATCTTTACGCTGTTATTTTTATTGCTTTGGGGAACAAGTGCCCAAGCACAAAAGCTACAGGTAAAATCTATTTTACATCAACAATACCTCCTTACAGAAGATGGCGAAATGACCTTGTCATCCCAAGAAAAAAAAGAATTTAACTTATTTAACAAACTATCCTTATTAGAAAAGTACCTCATCAACAACAAAAAGGAACTAGAATTGGATCGCCAAGAACGACTTAGCTATGATCCAAAGGGACGTCATCAAAATACGCTAGAATATGATAAGGAGGGTATTCTTCAGGCTGAAACTAAAATTTATTGGGATGCTTATAACAACAAAAGTAAAGTTGAGCAGATTGAATATGACAATGGGCAACAAACCTCTGTAGCCGTTACTTATTTATTAGAATACAATGAAGATGGAAACAAAGAGCAAGAAAAATTCTTTACGCCTAATGGTACACAAGTAAAAGAAAGAACTTGGTTCTATAATAACCAAAAAGAAATTAGCAAATCTTTTACTTGGATTGAGAACTACAAGGAGCCTCGCAAAGAGATTCTAACCATTTACAAACGTAACAACAAGGGTGATTTAGCACAATCCATTACCACCGAAAAAGTTAATGGCAAAGAATTTAGAAAAGATATTCGATTCTTTAGCAAAAATTATGTCATTGAATGGAAAACCTTTATTGAAGGAAAATTAGAAAGTCACTTTTTTAATGAATATAGAGATAGCGTCATTATTCGTACTACTCGCCAAAATAAGCGCAAAATACTAACACTAGAAGAAGCCGAAAAAGAAAAAGAGCGCCTAGAAAAACGAAAAAACAGAAATACAATCAATAAAGAAATTAAGGGCACCAATGTATTTATCACAAATACAGAGTATGATGCTTATGGTAATATTTTAGTGACAACTCAAAGTTCCAATGAAACCGTCATTACAGTTACTCAATATGTTTATGACGATTATGGCAACCAGATCAAAATGATTAAGGTTGACAAAGAAAAGAACTTAAAAGAAGAAGAATTGAATGAATACGATGACTGGGGAAATACATCCAAAAAAATAATTAAAAAGAATGGTAAAGTAATATCGGAAGATCGCTATACCTATGAATACTTTCCGAAAGAATAAGCTTTATTCATTTTTTGTTCTATAACAAGTAATACCTATATCTGTCAATTGTTTAATTGGCAGATATTCTTATTTTTAATCAAAAAAACAGTTATGCAAACCTTGCTTACACGTCCTTATCTTCTTTTTGTTCTATTGGCTGTTTTACAACAGCCCCTATTGGGACAGTCCAAACTAAATTTAGATAGCGTTGCTACTATTGTTCATACCACCTACAATTTTAAAAATGGGGTTTCGAATCTATCAAGCATCAAAGAAAGTCTTTTTGACACCAATGCGATCCTAATACGTCAACATCGTTATAACTATATGAAAGTAGATACAGGTTTCGCTGCACGCACCCATTATTACTTTACTTATAACCCTACTAATAAATTAGGCACTTATTATACCGAGCAGCTGACGCATGAATCAAAACCGAACAAAAAGTATAGTAAACAAGAATCAAAGTTTAAGAGTTACGATCATAAATTTAAGCGTGAATGGGTTAAAATATTTAAAAAAAATAGTAGGCTATTGTTGCGCCAAACTCAAAAAACATTTGATAAAAATGGCTTTGTTACGCATACAAAAACAACCAATTATAGCAGCTCTCCCCCCAATAGTTCTACCGAAAAAGTACAACGGAATGCCGCAGGGAATATCACCCATTGGGAATCTTTTGATGACGATGGAGACACCAAGATGCAAGCCAGGTCTTTTAATGCAAAATATAAAGATGACACCTTACTCCTTCAATCGGATGGCTATTTATACCATAACTGGAACCAAGTCATCAATAAGTATGATCGCAACAACCATTTAAAGAAAAGCATTTCGAATATCGGTACAAGGAATTCTAATGGCAAGGTAAAACGAACAGATCAGGTGATTACAATTTATAAAAACAACCTGCCGTTCAAAAGAACAGAAAAAAAACTCCGAAAAACGATAAAAAAGGTAAGCTATGCCTTTGAAGACCAGAAAGACATCCAGAATATTACAACTCCTAAGGGCAACTATCAAGAAATTAAAACCTATGAATATTTGGATAGCAACCAGCAATGCCTGACATTATATACAGAAACATTAGAGGGGAAACCTTTTTTGAGAAAAGAAATTACCTACGATACTGCAACTTTCAAGATTCATACACATACAGAAATTGAATATCGAAAAAATGGCAAAGATTGGAAAACAATAAAAACTTACAATCAACATGGAAATTATACCCAAATTGATTTCTATATAGCCAATGAATTAAAGAAACGGGATGTTTATAACTATACCTACCATGCCCCTCCAAAACAAAAAGAGGACTAAGCTTTTGACGATTTGAAAAAGCTTGTTACTGCTTTTTCAAATCGTCTCTATTTACATCATTTTCTTTAGTCTTTTTGGGGCAAATCATCTGAGCTGGGTTTTGCCTTTTTCTTTTTGGGTGGAGCATTAAGATTCTTATTAACAAGATTCATCGTACGGTCTACTCCTATTGTACCAAAATTCAACACTCCTTCTGCTGCATGTTTGATGATTTTAGGCAATAAATCTTCTTCTTCAGAAGTCCAGCGTCCCAGCACAAAATCAACCTGGCGACCTCTTCCAAATTGATCTCCAATACCAACTCTTAGGCGAGGATACTGCGCAGTATTAAGCAGCTGTTCAATATTTTTGAGTCCATTATGCCCACCTGCACTCCCCTTGGTCTTCATTTTCACTTGTCCAAACTTAATATTCAAGTCGTCTAAAATGACCAATAAATTAGACGCTTTGATTTTTTCTTTTTGCATCCAATACCGTACAGCTTGCCCACTAAGGTTCATATAAGTAGTTGGTTTTAGCAAAATATAAGTGCGTCCTTTGTGTTTAAAAGACCCAACAAAGCCATACCGTTCGCTTTTGTACTGTACATCAAATTTGCCAGCCAAATAGTCCACTACATCAAACCCGATATTATGACGAGTGCCTTCATAATCTGGTCCTATATTACCAAGACCTGTAATAAGATATTTCACGCTATTATCTATTTTTAACGTTTCTGGATTCTTTTTCTTGAATAAGTCAACGATAAACTTAAACATAAACCTTGCTTTAAATGACAAAATGAATTAGCAAGATACAAGAAAAGACGTACTAGAATAGCATTCTAATACGTCTTATTATATTTATATACGAACTCAGTTAGTCAGACCTAAATCAAACTATTGTTCAGAGTGTGTAAATTATACTTATTCTTGTGCTTCTACAGCTTCAGCTTTAGCTTCAGCAGAACGCAATGCACGTGGAATTTCAACAGATGCCAATGGAGTTCCTCCAGCATTGATGATTTCGATTCCTTCTTCAACTTGTACTTCACGAACACGGATAGATTTACCCAAAGCCAAATGCTCAACATTTACATCAATAACAGAAGACAATTTGTCTGGAGTAGTTTGAATTTTTAGCTTACGAATTTTTTGCATCAAAACACCACCTACTTTTACACCTTTAGCAGCTCCTACCAAACGAATTGGAATTTCAGCTTTTACAGCTTTTCCTTCAACCAATTCCAAGAAGTCAACGTGCATGATAACATCTGTAACAGGATGAAACTCTACAGTTTTTATAATAGCATTGATTTTTTTACCCTCTACTTCAATCTCTGCAACTCTAAATTCATTGGTATAAATTAAGTCACGTAAAGCTTTAGGAGTAACGCTAAAGTGAACGTTGTTTTCGCCACCATAAAGAACGCAAGGTACCAAACCTGCATTGCGTAGTGCTTTTGTACTTTTTTTGCCTAATTCAGTTCTTGAAGTACCTGTTAATGCGATCGTTTTCATTTGAATATTTATATTTTATTCTAAGTAAATACTTTTCTTTTTGGACGTGCAAAGATAAAAAACTATTTCTCATATTCAAAGCAATAGCTTTAATAGTTGCATTTTTTTTGTTTTTTATTTTAGAACAAGCAAAACAAAAAACGCACTAAAACACTGATTGTAAGTCCAAAAGCAAAATTAAATAGATTTTTTAAAAGCAAAAAAATTAAGCAAATAAAATTTTAAAATTACTTAATTAACTCTTTTAGTCGCTTTATATTTTGTTGATTTTCATCTAAATTAATTGCATTCAGTATATCGTTTTTCTCTCGTTGTGTCAAATGCAAACTAAGCGATGCTCGTTCATCCAAAATTGTTGGTTTATAGACAAAATCGACCACATCTATCTTATTATATCCAATTTTAGATTTTAGGTAAGAAACGTAGGCATCATGATGATAGTTTTGAAGCGCATCCAATGCAAAGACTGGTCCTAAAGGATTAAACGCCAATTCTGTTAGTGATTTAGAAGTTGTTTCTGCTATTTTTTCGGCTTGCGCATAAGACCGTATAGAGATAATTGTAATGCCACTTGTGTTTTCACGAATCCATTTTCTAAAAATAGCCGCAAATCGAGTAGCCGTTTCTAAGCCAAAATTGTCTCTAAAACCTGCATCAACAATTGCCAATACTGGGTTCGTAGGCATTTGGACACTTGGAAAAATAAAAGGAAAAGTCGCATTCATTCTTAAAGCCGTTGCAAAACGTAAATTAAGCGGATCGTGATTTTTAAACAAAGCACCATAATCTACTGCATCTATCTTAGTTTTTACACCTCCTCCCTGATAACTAAATGGAGGGCGCATCATATAACTAACACCATGAGGAGAAATAACCATCATCCTACTATCATTCGAAATTAATGGCGTTAAGAACATCATTGGAATCACAGCCTGCTCTTCTGGTTCTTTGTAATATTCCAATCGTTGCCCCAATAGCCCCTCTGTATTTTCAATAAACTGTTGTTCAAAGATATATCCCCTGTCCTGCCTATAGGTATAACCATTTACTTCTCTGTTTACCCATGGAATAAAAATATCATTTACCAAAAAAGTAAACGCCAATGAATTCATTAAATCTTTTGAGGTATAATCAAGGTATTTTTTATCGTACAAATCAATTGCTGCCCCCTTTTGTTTTTTATAGTACAATTCACGATATAAAGAAGCGCCCCACATTCCCCCAGAAGCCCCTGTCATCAATGCCGTATGCTTCATCAGTTTACCATTTAAGGTTTTATCGATTTCTCGAATGACATGATTGGACCACAAACTGGCTCGTATTCCTCCGCCACTTACACACAATAATACTAATTTAGGTTTCCGCAACAAACGACTTTGTCCAAACTTAGCCCGCCAACGTTCTAAAATTGCTATTGTATTTTTACTGTCCTTTCTGTACTGTTCTTTGGAACAAATAGAGTCTAGTGTCTCTATAGAATAATGAACAGAGGGTTCTTGATAGTTTAGCCCATAGGCACTATTTTGGTAGGAAAACCAGCCCCAAGACATCATTTGACTGATGATAAAAAAAGCGACCATTAAGAACAGTATCCTCCATTCTTCCATCCAATAGGTTAAAGCACCAATAATTGTTGTAATAATTGACATCAACAACAATAAACTTGCTGCTGCTGGGATTCTAAAATGTTCGTATTCTACCAACGCAGCCATCAAAATCAAAGCCGTAATACTCAAGCTCTGAATCACTAAAGCATTCGCATGATTTTGGCGAAAAACTCGCTCTAATAACTTAGAGTTATAATGTTCTACATTTCGTACAATTCTCCACTGGAAATATTCCGTTAAAAAGAAATCGACTCTCCATGCATTTTTATACAAAGCATTATCTCTAAGCCCTCTTTCTCTTTCTTTTCGCTTAACAACAATTGCTTTCAACATTTTAGAAAGCTTTAACTTATTTAATTTTCGGTAAGTCTGCACATCTGTATTCGTATACTGAAAATACAGCATTGAGCTCAATACCATTACAAAGGATCCTAACAGAAAACCTAGGCAATAAAACAAAATACTATACTGTCCTGTGTATTCATTATACCACTGAAAATGTACAATTTTATAAACATAAAAGACGATAAACAATACGGGAATAAAAAAGTTATTAAAACTGAATTTGGCAAAGGGTCTATAGAGCGAAGCTAAAAAAGGAAAACGATAACTATTTAAGATATAAACACTTGTATTCCATGCAATAAAAAAGCTACCATAGGCCAGCCCTATAATAAAAAAGCTCCAAAAGGTAACTTCCCCCATATACTCTGGATCCAAAAACATCTTGTGAAAGCCCATTGAAGCCCCCAACGCTCCACTCATTAGGGCAAATAGAGCAGCCCAAATACTTAATAATAAAATATTATGCTTGAGCTGCAATTTTATCAACTGCACTGGAAAAGTATAATATATATTAGTTAATCGTTCTTTCATTATAGGATAGTGTTATCCAATTAGATACTAGTCATTAAACAACAAGAATAACAGATAAAATGCAATTCTACCTTTAATTCATTTAAAATGGCATAAGCCTTGCCATAGATAAGACGAGGATAATTTTTTTTGCAACATTCTCCCAATTAATGTATACCCGATCAGTAATATTGCGTATATCTTATTAAAATTGTTTGAACAATCCAGTCCAAACTAAGTATAAACAGGAGCAAAATAAGCTCCACAAGATAAGAACATTAGTAATACTCTGAGTGCAAGCTACTAATAAAACGAGCAGCTTGGGGTAATATACCAATAGTGTTGCACAATTTTTTATCAATAAGACAGTATAGCACTCATGTAATAATCGAATACATGAGCAAAGCGAACCGAGCCCTGCGAGCTCACGAGTGATAACGAACTATAAGTCAAACGCTCACGACCGCAGGGAGCTAACTGCGTGGGTTGGTACAATGTACCACCACGTAGTAGCACCGCAGGTAAAGGTAAAGCCCGTTAGCGTACTAACTGCGCTAGTTTATAGCTAAAGCTATAAAGGAAAAAACAATGTTTTTTTTGCTTTTTTTGTAAAAAAGCAAAAAAATAACGGAGTATTAATTTATTATAAGGCAAAAAAAATTCTCCCTTAACCATTTATTCCCCTCTATAAAACTTTATTCATCCAATAAACACAAAAAATTACAAAACTACCATTTTTAAACTTGTTTTAGTCAGAACATTAGGGGCTTAATCTCCCTATTTTTAAAGAATACAATAATAAATTTTTATTTTTGTGTTTCCCTAAAGATAATGTTTTGCTTTTAAAGATCTCTTATAGCAGTTTCTAAAACAATACTAAATAGATTATGAAACAATTTATTATACTGATATTAGCGAATTTAGTCCCTGTATTATTTTGGGCACAAAGTGATACTACTCGCTATACCTTATCTGAAGATCATCAGTTTATAAAAGAATCCGATTTTTATGGCTACACCTTCATTCCTTCTCAAGGGAAAATGAGTACAGCACATTATCCTGACCCTATTCAACCAGGTATTGTTTCTTTTGTGATTTCAAGATCCAATGTAATCATTCATGAGCGAGCCAGATATACCCCAGCAGGAATTGTTGACCCTCCTACCGATGACAAACCCTATCGTTTGCGTATATCCAGCATCAGCAAAACGGTCTATGGTTATGAACTTAAATTAGTTGATCCTGAAAATAGAGAGCTAATCGGCTATTTAAAATTCTATATCGATGGAATTAGTCTTGTGGATATGATCAAATATCGCCCAAGCATGGCCGATCCTGAGCACACCTATATGATTGAACGAGCCTCCAAAGAACAGCTATTAGAAGATGGCAAATTCTTTACACATCAAGAAGATTTTGACGCTAAAACCCTAGATGAATTCTGGGGAAAGGTTTTATATCCTTTTTTATCTTTTGATCAACAATCCAATCTTGATTTTCGCAAAATATCTCGCATTCATGCTACCGATGACATCGACATTCGTTTTGAAGAAGAAACGGTGATAAAAGGCAAAAAAGAGAAATTGCTTCAGTACATTATTTTTAATGAAAAAGATGGTACTCGCAGAAAATTATTGGTCAAAAAAATGAAAGAAATCCAATATAAAAATCGAGATGCTGACAGAACTGTTCTTGAAGTAGAAGTCAGAGATGAAGTTCGACAGGAAAACTTCTTTATTCTTATGCATCGTGGGGTTAAATCATTTCTAAAAGCTATTGAATTGCAAGATGAAAAAAACAGACAAAGTATTTTGTATTATGAAATGCGTCGAGGCAAAAGCATTATAGAATAATTTATTTTTAGTTTTATAAAAAAGAAAAAGTAGGACAGCAGGTAAAATGGTTGTTCTACTTTTTCTTTTTATTAAGGTTGTTATTGGCTTTTGAAAAGCAGGCTGTTTATTGTACTTTTGAAACTTGCCGCCTAGAACCATCTAGTATCAAGATTATGAAAAAACTACTTTACTGCTTATTGCTTCTATTGCTTACTTTTCCATCCAGTGCCCAAACCGATAGTTTATCCTTATTAGCGTCCCCAAAATTGACTTTTTTTGACACCGCTCCAAGTTTTAACAAGGCTAGATTCTGGACAATTACTTCCATTGGAGTAGCGGGTTATAGTGCGGTTACCATAGGATTAAACCAAGCTTGGTATGCGAATTACCCCAGAAGTAAATTTCATTCTTTTGACGATTGGAATGGCTGGCGGCAAATGGATAAGTTTGGTCACGCTATGACCAGTTATTTCGAAAGTAAATGGGCTGGTGATCTTTATCGTTGGGCAGGGCTTTCTAGAAATCAAGCCGCTTGGGTTGGTTTTGGAACGGGGTTGTTGTTCCAAACAACACTAGAAATCATGGATGGTTTTTCTGAAAAATGGGGCTTTTCTTGGGGAGATATGGGCTTTAATTTATTGGGGTCTAGCTTGTACTTAGGGCAAGAATTATTGTGGCAAGAGCAGCGATTTCGCTTAAAAATGTCAACGCACCGCCCATCATATTCTACAACTCCCATCCAAGCCACCAATAGCAATGCAACCTCCTCCATTCACGCCCGTACAACGGCACTTTTTGGGAATAGCATTCCTGAATTACTATTCAAAGAATACAATGGGCAAACGATTTGGCTTTCGGTCAATATTGCCTCCTTTCTAAAAAACAGACCACATGGTTTTCCCCCTCCTTGGATCAATGTAGCAGTAGGTTATGGAATAGAAAATGTATTTGGAGCAGAAAGTAATACTTGGGAAGATAAGGCAGGGAATTCATTTACGGCTCCTGCCCACTATCAACGGCACAGTCAATTTTTTCTATCCTTAGACATTGACTTTGAGCGAATTCCCACCAAACACAAATGGCTAAAAACAATCTTTGGAATACTGAATATTTTTAAAGTCCCCTTTCCTACCTTAGAAATCAATACACTGGGAGCTGTTAAATTTCATCCATTTTATTTTTAAATTGCTATAATAAGAGTAATGATAAAAGAAGCCATCCCTTAATCTAAGAGATGGCTCCTGTTAGCGGCAAGGCAACCTAAGTTTACCAAGAACGATATAGCTTTAACAAAGTAGGATCAGTTTCCCAAGCCTTAATTTCTTCAATGGTATCTGCAATAATATCATAAGTATTTACTTTCGAAAAAGCATCCACCTTATCTAATATGCCTCCTATTTCATTGCCTTTTAGACGTTGAATAGCATCCACAGCATCTTCGTAGTTTGATTTTGACTTATCATTTAATAGCGTCTGAAGTTTGGCAATAGCATCCTTTGTATCTTGTCCTTTTAGCTCCTTAAGAAGCATTTCAATTTTCTTACATTCTCGCTCTGCTTCTGTAAAAAAGTCATCTCGTAATTTTTTGAGCGCATTAGAAGCAGCATAACGCCCCCATTGAGAAACATCTTTATTGGTTCCAACCCCTTTCAGATAGGTCGTTTTTTCTCTAACCAAAGCTTCATCCTTTGTATTTTCTAACAAAGTAGCATAGCTGTTAAAGAATGTAAAGCGAGCATAATTATCTGTTTTGTTCCAATTATTTTCATAAAAAGGAAGGTGTTTTCTATCCCCTGTTTTTTCAAATATTGCAGCAATTCCCAATAAGATAGAAACATTTTCAGCCCCCTTTAAGCGCTCAGCATACTGCGTTCCCATAGTAGGATTGGTACGATAAATCGCTTGTAAAGCTGCTGAAACCACAATATAAGATTGCTCCTTATCCACAGCCTGCTTAGCAACCTCTAAATACTTCGAATTCTCTAAACCACCAATACGCTCCATCGCTGCACGTCGTACATGTGAACGAGGGTCATTTTTAGCAATTTCAATGATTTTACTAATCAACAATTCATCACTTGGATCAATGTCAATGGCATCAATTGCTCTTTCTCTAATCGCCCAAAAAGGATCATTTAAGGCATCTTTAAATAATCGTTGAACATCAGGATTTTTGTCTTGTGCGTATCTCAATTCTTTGATAGACTCAAAACGATCTTGAAAACGCTTGCTCAAACGAAACTGGCTGATTAATTCCTCCTTTGTTTGTTTGTATTTTCTCTTGCCTAAGATGACACGTTCAGCATCCACTCCTACCCAAACAGGCTCTCCACCTGTATAAATAGAAAACGTTTGTTCCTGCTCTGTCATTACAACATTAGTACGTTGAGCTTTGCCCCCTTTAGAAGTATAAACATCAATCGCAAAAGGCAACATAAATACCGTGCTTTCTTTGTAATCTTGTGTTTGTTTCACCGTAACGTTTAGCGTGCGAGTTACCGCATCATAAGTCTTGGTTACCTCCAAATCAGGATGCCCAGCAGTAAAAAACCATTGATTAAAAAACCAATTTAAGTCCTCTCCTGTCACTTTCTCAAAAGCCAATCGCAAATTATGTACTTCTGCTGCTTGGTATTTGTTGTCTTCTAGGTATTTTTTCAAACTTGCAAAAAAGGCATCATCCCCCACATAATAACGCAGCATGTGCAAAATCGCCCCTCCTTTATTATAACTATGAGCATCAAACATATCCTCTTTATCTGCATAGCCATAATGAATTAGAGGATGCTTATCTGCGCCTATAATTGCTTGATTCATATATCCATCAATTTCATTTTTTCGAATATAATCAGCAGCATCTCTACCGTATTTATGCTCAAACCAAAGGTATTCGCTATAATTAGCAAAAGACTCGTTCAGCGGCAAATTAGCCCAGCTTTCGCAAGTGACCAAATCACCAAACCAATGATGCATCATTTCATGCGCAACAATGGACTCGTTTAAGTCGCCATTGTCAATCAATTCACGGGTAGTCATTTGAACAAAATCACCAAAAATAACCGCTGTAGTATTTTCCATGGCACCCGATACATAATCACGAACAACAGCCTGCGAATATTTAGCCCAAGGATAAGTTACGCCTAATTTATTTGAAAAGAAAGTCAACATTTCAGGAGTATTTTTATAGATGGCCTTCGCATCTTTTTCATACTTTGGTTCTACAAAGTACTCCAACAATCTACCGTTCCACTCTTCCGTAACTACCGCAAAATCGCCCACAACCATAGCAAACAAATAAGGAGCATGTGGCAAATCCATTTTCCAATGATCGGTACGTGTTCCATCTGAATTTTCAATTGAATTATTCAGGCGACCATTGGATAAGGTTTTATACTTTTTATCTACCGTCATGTAAATTTCTTGGGTACAACGCTCATTGGGGCGGTCAATCGTAGGAAACCAACAAGAGCTAGACTCTGTTTCTCCCTGTGTCCAAATTTGTTGGGGTTTCCCCTTTTCTTTTCCTAATGGGTTGATAAAATACAAACCTTTGTCAGAAGTAATTGCATCACTCCCCCCTATTGGCAATTCATTAGGTTTTGCGGTATAAGTAATGTACAAACGATAAACCTCATCGGCTTTATAAACTCGATCTAAGGTAATATACAGATCCTTATTGTTTTCATATTTATATTGCAATGGGACTTGTCCACTAGTCCCCATTAAGGCGACTTTGTGAATATCAAAACCTTTGGCATCTAAACGCACTTGATTGGTTGGCTTAAAAATAGGTTTTAGCTCCAAAACAGCTTTTCCATTTAGATACTGTCTTTCCCAATCAAAAGAAACATCCAATTTGGTATGCAACAAATCATTTGTACGTGTTGCACTAGGATTGTATACAGGTCGTTCAAAGCTTGATACTCTAGATGCCGTTACCGCAACGGTATCCAAATTTCGATTTTCAACCGTATAATCAACAGTAATGATCCTACTATTAGTATTGCATGCCGTCCAAAATAATGCAGCAGTAAGAAGGGCGAGTAAATGTTTGTTGGTCATCTATTGTCTATTTTTGATTTTTGAGTTTTAACAATGCTTAAATTAGGATAAGTAACCGTTCACAATAATTTACAGGAAAAAATAAATCTTTTTGCTCTACTCTTCATCAAAAAGTTTTGTCTTAGCTTGCTAAAACTTCAACTTTTTTCTTTGATTAGCACTAAAAATAATTATTTTTTTTACCTATACTCTTTTATGCCCGCTTACTTAATTTATAGTCAATCATTGAATTAGAGAGCAGTCGTTACAAAACTAATAAAATTTGGTAGATTAGGGAAAGAAACAGCTATTTCGATGGTATCCAATCTAATTTGCAAGTATAAAATTTAATCTAAAAAAAAGTCATCCGGTAATGGATGACTTTTTTTAGATTTTTAATACCTCTCTAGGTAAAATAATCTTTTATTTTGATAAAAAATATTCGGTTTTACTATTCTCCGCTTGAACGAATGGTTGTAGTAACGCCGATCCAACAACCAATTTTGTAGCTGCCACCTTCTTTCAATCCACGTTGGAAAATGTCCCCTTTAGTTGGTAAATATTTTTTGTATTTTGCTATTTTGCTATTTGCACTAGATGCTAGACTAGGATCTACACTTTTAGCTTTTGCCCACATATCCATAGCAGCCCATGCCACCACTTGCGCATCCCAACCCGTTCCTTTTCCTCCAGAACAACGCTTTCCGCTAGAAGCATACATATTTCCAATTAACATATAAGGCTCTCCCCATCCTGGCTTCAAACTTGCTGCTTTTTTACAAAATGTACGGGCAGTACCATAAGCACCTTTTCCATAAGCGTGATAAGCAATACGATAAGCCAAATCACCTTTCTCTTCATCAGTTGTTTCACAGTCTTCTGAACTAGGATCATTTAGCGATTTTTCGTACCAATCAAAAGCTTCTTCTTTGTATTTTTTTGCTTGTTCTTCATCTCCTGCCTTCTTAAACTTTCTCGACTCCATTTCACGGAATTCGCCTTTTTTCAGGTTACACCATCCTTCAAATTCCTTTTGAGCCTTTATATACAGTTGTTCTTTATTCCAAGGATCATAGATTGCAAATACCTCTTTGTAAAACTCATTCTCTACACCACATTTTTTCTTAATGACAGCAAGAATTTCAGCATTTTGCTCCATGTTTTTAGGCTCTGCCTCAAACTTAGGTTTCCATTCGTTTTGGTAAAAATCACAGCCCCAAATTTGTCCACCAATTTTCTTGAACTCAGCCTCTACTTTATCCCACTTGGTTTTATACTTTTCGCCATCTTTTTCATTGTTCTTAATATTATGCTCTGCAATTCCCTTTAACTGTTGGTGCAAATTGCGCATATATTCTGCGGTAAATTTGGGATGTTTTCTTTGAAACAAATAAACCGTTAATTGAGTAAGTGGTACCAATACCATATTAGGCGTTTCGTTTTTGCCCAATTCAATTGCTTTTTCAAATACCTCAATTGCTTTTTCTGAGCTACCACGTGCAGCGTAGATATTGTACCCTTCCCACGCTCTATCTTTGGCTTGTTCTCCCAAGCAGGCAGCCATTTCATCATAAAGCGTGATCATTTTATCTAAATATTCATTTTTCTTTTCTTTGTCTTTTTCTGTCTTTGCAAACTCTTTATACATAGTGATTCCATTCTTAAAGTGCGTTGTTTTGGCTGGCAATGGAATTTTCACAGTAGCAAACAACTCTTCCCATACAGGAAAAGCCTCTACATATTTTTTAGACTTAAACAAATCCCTATAAATGACATGTTTCTCTTTGGCACTCTCAACACCACTAGGATAGGCTTCCCAAGATTCACACTGAGCAGAAACTTGACCTGTCATTACAACGGTAAGTGACAAGGCTGAACCGAATTTCAAAAGAGATTTCCATTTTTTTAACATAACTGTCTATATTTTTTATTCTTAATTTAAGTTCTATTTTCACTCATCCTTCTAAGTTCTTGCTTTATAAAAATCCAAAAGTGTGCCACAATAATCCGCAACAGGCAACCGCACTAATAAACAACTGCAAATCAACACTTTAAAATCATTATTCAAGGACGTTGCAAAAATAGTAAAATTTGCTCAAAACACATAAATCATTACAGGGCTTAATGTTTTATTATTATCGATCATTCTTTATTTCACTCCTGTGCAAACTGAACTCGTGTTCTTTGATTGATCCAACAAGCTACCTTATACGATTCCCCTTCCTTCAAACTAGCCTGAAATCCCTCCCCAATTAAAGGCAAGTATTTTTTGTATGTTTTAATCTTTTTTTCTGCCTTTTCTCTACTTTTAGGATCTACTTTTATTGCCTTTCGCCATTCATCCAAAGCCACCCAAATGACCACTCTACCACTTAGATTCTGAGGGTCACCACTTTGGCAAAGCTTTAGACTACTCGCATACATGTCACCAACCAATAAATAAGGCGCTCCCCAATTGGTTTTGTAAGTCGTAGCCTGTCGGCAAAACTTTCTCGCTTTGATATAATCCTTTGCTAAATACTCCTTATATGCCAACCGATAGCACAACCTTCCCCTCTCTTCATCTGTCATTGCACTGTCTCTTTTTTCGATGGCTTGCTCATACAAGATAAAAGCCTTTTTTAAATAGCTTTTTGCCTGAAGGCTATCTCCTCTCTCTGATAAGGATGCAGCTTGTTTTTCCCAATGGTTCCCCTGCCGAAACAACGGCAAATTATCAACAAGAACACCATCGCAATAATTAATCATCAAATATTCTTGATGCTGCTCAATCCGTTGATACAACATTGAAGTATTTCCACATTTCTGTTTTATTTTTTTTAGAATGATGCTATTTTGTTTTCTATTATTAGAATCCAACAGATAGGCAGCTTGCCATTGTTTTTCAAAAAATTCACAATCCCATATTTCTTCCAATTCGTCTTGTAATCTTAGAAATTCCTGTTTTGCCCGCATCCATTTTTCTCGATAAATATTTTTTTCATCTTGGTTTGCCTCAACAAGTCGCTCCAATTTATAATACAACTGAGTTAAATAGTCTTTTGTAAATGAGGCAACTCTTTTTTGATACAAATAAACCGTCAATTGCGCAAGCGGAACAATCACCATGCTAGAAGTATTATCTTCCCCTAAAACCAAAGCCTCTTCTAGTGCTTGTACAGCCAATGCGGGTTTTGCTTTTAAAGCATAGAGACTATAGCCCAACCAAGCTTTATCTTGACTATTTTTGCCAATGCAAATTTCCATTTGTTGGTATAAATTGATAATGGTATCTACCAACAATGCCTTTTGGGTAGGAATATTTTCTTTTTTTGCAAAGACTCGATACATTTTTATCCCATCTTTAAAATGCCTGCTTGGCGCTTCTTTAGGCATTTGTACCGATTGAAATAAAGCCTGCCAGATTGGGAAAGCAGCTTCGTACTGTTTCGCACGAAATAAATCTCTATATCGTTGGTGCGCTTCTTTTGCACTTTGAATGCCCTTAGGGTGTTCCTCCCATGAATTGCATTGAGCTTGCAGCAAATTTGTCCATATAATTCCTAGTGTGAGCAACAAATAACTGCCCTGCATCCATCTAGCCATAGTTGTCATGTTTATAGTTGGTGGGGAACGAACTACAACCAACTAGATGATAAGATGCTCCATCTTGGTGTAAGAAAAAATGTTAAAATTTTGTCTAAAATTACATTACTCCGTTGAAAACCCGAACCCAGCTTGCTGGCTCACGAGTGTAACGAACCGACCTCAGGGAGCTCATAAGCGCTAGCGCACTAGCTAATTAACGGAGTATTAAAATTAAAAACTGCCAAACCATTGACGCTTAATCAACAATTTGGCAGTTCTAAACACTTTTTTTTATGCTATACTATCTAAACTTAGAGCGGTTGAACCAACCACTAGCGTTGAGTGCAAAACCAAGGTTAACTCTAAAATAGACATCGCCAATCAATTCTGGATGCCCTAAATAACCAATATCTAAACCAAGATTAACAAAACCTAAGATACTTTTTGCTTTGGGAGGACGCATAGGGAAACCAGCCCCTACAGACAAACCGTAATCCATTAATTGGTAGCGAGTGCCATTCTTTGCCGTAAAGGCACGAGCATCTAAGCCATAATGTGCTCCAACTCGATAACGAATTCGATTGAAATAGCTGGTATAATCAGAAAAATCTGGGACAATTTGCATCCCCACTGCTATTCTATGTGAGTTTTCCAAATTAGCATCTGCTACGCCATCTCTACGAAACATAGACCACATTTCTGTTTCATAAGAAGCACCAACTATTAGTCCTAATTCCTTACCAAAAGAAACACCTCCACCAATTTTAATTGGCATATTTAACGTTCCCTTCACGCCACTAATATTCTGGATAGAATCGACTGGGTGATAGCTACTCTGTCTAGTATACTGTTTGCTAGAAGTGGTGATAATATCTGAAACACCTCCTGCATAAGCTCCTATTGTCAGTTTATTTTTGATGCTAAAATTTGGATCGGGTGAAGTTTTTCCATTGGTAGATTTAAAAACATATTCGTATTGTACTCCCAAATCCCAGATAAATCCTACACCATTTTCTTCCACAATCAATCGTTCGTCATAAGCTACAGCATAGGCACTGTCTTGAAAATCTATATAGGTATTATTGCTTATTTTTCCGAATAATAGCCCCAAGTTAGCCCCTGCTGAAAAGCCCTTATAAGTAAAACCATTTGACCAATTAACTCTATATTTATTCCCTTCTCCCGTATAGTTAAATAAAACATTAGGAACGGAACCAACCGATCTAGTTACAGCAACGTCATAATTCACTTGACTGTAAGGCATTAAACTAAATCCCATTCCCCATTGAATTGGTACTCCTCTACGAAGGGTATCACGCATGATTTCCCAACTTTTTGTAATCGGAAATGCCAAGGAAATATAGGTCAAGTTTCCATTGTCTGCCTGTGCTGTTAAGCCTGTATTTTTTTCTGATAATTCGCTGTGCTGATAATCTAACCCCAATTGAAAAGAAGTATAGCGAAGTTTCCCTAAAGAGGCAGGGTTGGTTAAGTTAACATCCCAATAACTTCTATAAGTAGCAGACAGTCCCCCACTCATGGAAGCATTAGGAGTAAACAATGATCCTTTTAGATCTCCTAAACCATAACGAGAATAAGGTGAATTTCCTCTAGAATACTGCCCCTCAGAAACAGTCACCACTGCCACCATTAGAAACAGAACTACAAACGGTGTAAATAATTGCTTAAAAAGCTGTTGCATGAAAATTTATTTTTGAGTTGCCAACCAAACTTGAAGTACAAGCATCCAACGTCACCAACTGTGTCAAATTTATTGTATATTATAATCTAAAATTTTATTCAAACCTATTAGAACCAAATTAGGCTGCGCAAATATCTCATTTTTAAGTTGACTTTCAAAATAAGATGCATCTCCCCCTGTTACAATGAGTCGAATATTGCCAAATTGTCGCCCATATTGAGTCCTAAATCCTTTGAGCTCGTGCAGTACCCCCTGCATTATCCCTGTTTGGATGGATGTTTTGGTTGAAGTGCCGATAAAAACATCCAATGTTTCTGCTTCTATCAACGGTAATTTTGCTGTCAATTCATGCAATGCTCTAAAACGCATGTTTATCCCTGGCAAAATACTCCCCCCCATATAAACACCACTGGCTGTGATAAAGTCATAGGTAATACAAGTTCCTGCATCTACTACCAAAACGCCCTCATTGGGGTACAAAACTGTTGCTCCCACAACAACCGCTAAACGATCATTCCCTAAGGTTTTAGGGGTTTCATAAACACTTTCAATTGGCACTAAAACATCAGGCGAAAGTGATAGAACTTTATCTAATCGCTCTTCTAAAAATGCAAATGCCGCTTCATTCTCTACTCGAACAGAAGAAAGGATAGCGTTTTTCACTTCAAAATCCGTCAAAATTGTCTGCAAGAATTCTACGGTTAATTCAGGATTCCGAAAAAAAGAACATAATTCTCCTTTGGCATTATAAAGCCCAAACTTAACTTGTGTATTGCCTACATCAATGCAGAGGTTCATTGTGTTTTTGTTTTGTTGATAGAAACGTTTTGAAAAGAAGAAAGGATAGTTCAATTCTATTTTTTTGCAATAGAATAAGCCTATTTATCGACCAAATACATTTCTGTATGAGGGATATTATCCTCTAAATATTTTTTTCCTGTATCTACAAAACCTAATTCTGAATAGAATTTTAATAGATAATCTTGAGCCGAAATTCGTATATTCTGCCCTTCCCACAATTCTTGGCAATAGGCAATTGATTGTTCCATTAATAAGCGTCCCAATCCTTTGCCCCTCGCTATGGGACTAGTTACGACACGTCCAATTGCAACATCATTTTCATACGATCCTCCTTTAGGTACCAACCGAGTATAAGCCACCAATTCCTGCTTTTCATTCCGAGCCATCACATGCCAACAAAACTGATCTTTATTATCGAAGTCCAGATAAGGGCAATTTTGTTCTACTACAAAAACTTGCTGCCTAAGATGTCCTATTTCATAGATTTCTTCTCCTGACAAGTCTTTAAATGGTTTATTTGTCCAAGTCCATTTCATGTTAACTCTTTTTTAATCGAATGTGCAACCAAGAATTATCAAAGGCATGCCCATCTAGTTTCAAAAAGTTAGCAAATCGAGGTAATAAAACACTCTTTTTGCGCCCTCCTACGCTAATCAATAACTCATCGCCATATTTTTCCAGACCAAATTCAGCTTGCCCAATAAATGGTAGATACATGGAAATTTTATAATAATCTGGATATTCTTGCACCTTAAAAGGGCTTTCTTTGTGGAATATATCCGCAGGGTTGAGTTCCTGATAAATAGCGGTTGCGATTTTTTCTAACAACGCTAAACCAAACACCTCTTGCCCTTGATGTTGTACCTTAAAAATAGGTAAAGGCTGGAAGCTCTCTTCTATATCTTCTATGTATTTTCCCTGAGATTTCACATATTGTTCAAACACACTCCCTACACCTCCTGCTAAATCTGGTAAAATGCGATTAACAATGATACCATCCACATTATACCCATACAAATTGAGATAGGTATAAGCCCGTTTAGCTTCTTGAATCACCATACGTTCAGGATTAGCGACAATACGAATCGAGCATACTTCAGGGTTCAACATAATTTTTTGAACAACTTCCAACTTTCCAAACAAGTTTTGTAGCTCTTCATAGCCCTCTTCCAAAGGAATTCCTTTTGTTTTTTTCAGCAATTTTCCAACCGCTTTAATGACCATCTTTTGCCCAGGAAACGCTTTGGTTAGCCAAGATTGCATAACTTGTGGCAAAGTCAATAAGGTCAACGTCTCACCAGTTGGGGCACTGTCAATAATCAGCACATCATAAAACTGTTCGCTATAGTATTTTTCTATCCATAAAAAAGCCGAAGCTTCTTCCATGCCTGGCAATACAGACAATTCCTCTGCAACCACGTTATCCACACCTCTCCATTTAAAAATCGACAACATCAAATTGCGCATACTCTCCCAGTTTTTCTTCATAGAATAGTATACATCAAATTCTTGCCCCCAAAGGTTCTCTGCAATAAGAGTAGGCTCTGGCTTTAACTCTACATTTAGAGCATCAGACAAACTATGGGCTGGATCAGTAGATACCACCAACGTTTTTAATCCTTTTTTGGCACACTGAAGAGCAGTAGCCGCCGCAGTTGTAGTTTTACCAACGCCCCCTTTGCCTGTAAATAAAATTATACGCATTATTTTGTTTTTTTATAATGCAAAAAACACAAAGGCTCTAAGCATTATACAATGATTGATTGTGTGATGCACAAAAGTAGTCAAGTAAGTGGACAAAAAAAAGCCCACCTTTTATAAAGATAGACTATTTCCTATTTCTTGGTAAGCATTCTAACCACTCCCAGAGTTTTATGAGGTGCTATTAGACGCCTAGTATTTTCTTGAATACGCCTAAAAAAGAACTAGCTTGGCGCAATGTTTTAGAAACGGTTTGCCAGAAAAATCGACTTCCTGATGTCTTGGAAGGCATATCTTTAAATGCCTTTACCAGCCTTAGATTATCAATCCCTTTGCCAATTGTAATTCTGATACAATTCTCTAAACCAGGATAATTCGATACATTAAGCACATAAATTTGTTCTTCTTTTCGAAGGTGCTCTGTCATCAGAGTAGCATCTTCTACTTCTATCAAAAGCGTATTGGTGTTGCTATCGTAGACGTTGACAATTGCAGGCAACTTTTCTAATGTTTCTTTTACCTGTTGACGTTCTTCAATTGTTCTTGAAACAATCCTGTCTTTCTGATCTGCTACATACAATGCTTTGGTCGCCATGCGCTGTGCCATTTCATTGACAGAGTATGCTGGTTTTATGGCATTTAGAACCTTTATAATTTCAGGATCAGCATAAGCGATACCTACGGGCAAAGCAGCTAATCCCCAAGCTCTAGAAAAGCTCTGAATAATTATTACATTTGAACAATCCTTTATAATCGTCAATAAACTTTGTTCTGAGACATAATCAATGGCAGATTCATCAATAACAACAATACCATCAAAGTTGGTTGCCAAATCAACCAAATCAAAACTGGCTACACAAGAACCTGTAATATGATTGGGATTTTCTATTACAATCATCTTCGGCTCCTCTTCCAATGCCTTTCGGACTTCATAAATAGGCAACTCAAAATCATGCCCCAAATTTAATGATAGAACCTCTAATGCTTGCATTTTAGCAAAATGTTCAATGCGATTATTAGCAGGGGAAAACGTCAAAATTCGATCTTGGTTGGGCACACAAAAAGCACGCAGTACCAAATCGATCAATTCTGTAGAGCCATTCCCTATACAAATTTGGTTGGCATCCACCATTGCATAAGCAGCTAATTCTTCTTTTAGCTTCAATGCCTGTGAATCGGGACGTTGGCTATAGTCGTCATCGGTTCCGATAGTCCCATACAACCCCACAGCAGAGTGGGCATTTAGATAACCTTCTTTGTTCGGATAACCCGTGGTCAACGCTTCTTTGGACTCAACCAATTTCCGAATATGCCTTGGCAGTAAATGCTGTATGTTTTCTGTATGTTCCATATAATTGGATATTTATCTAATAATAGTCCAGACACTCTTGTTATAATAATCAACGGTGTAGGACACATAAAGTAACCGAACACAATTAGCTACGTGTTTTCAAACGGACTAATGATCTAACCTATTGCTTCAAAAACCATTGCTAAACCAAATGCTCGCTCTGCATTCCCTTCATTCAAAGCCTTTTTTGCTAATTTGTGCAAACCATCTAACATCGTATCATCAGGAGCCTCTGAGCTGATTAATACCTCTTGAATTTCTTCTGTCATTAACAATTCATGAATCAACTCATCTTTAGGATACTCATACAAACCTGCTAACTGAGCAATATCATTTCCTGTCAATACATTGCTATTTAAGATATGAGGAGGCAGCTCATCAAAGCCTAAGGCTGGTTTTAAAACCGATTGATAGAGATCAAAGATGTTGTCTCCACTAGCACGCACATAATGAGAACGTCCCATTCTTCCAACTAAATCAATTTTATGAGGATTGATTCTATTGGTATCTGCATCTATCACGGCTTCGCTAACATGCATTTTTAAGACATTACAGATGATTAGATGCCCTGCTCCTCCATGTTCTCCTAGCGTGATAATTTCACTCACTTTACACTCAAAATGCGCTGGTGATTCTTTTATTCTAAACGGCTTTACTTCATCTGAAGCAAGGGGCGTTAGACCAGATTTTGCAAACTCACTAATATCTGAAGGATAAGAAATACTAGCCAGTGCCATCTGACGCACAATATCATAATTAACTACATTCACAACAACTTCCTGATTCAACTGAACATTGTGTAAAGTATCTTTGGTTGTATTATCTGCGACCCTTCTATTAGATGAAAAAACCAGTACAGGTGGGTTGGAGCTAAAAGCATTAAAAAAGCTATAAGGAGCAATGTTTGCAATGCCCTTATCATCAATCGTACTCACAAAAGCAATAGGTCTAGGAGCTACTGCCCCCAATATAAATTGATGCAAATCTTTTGTTTCTATCTCACCAGGAATAATGCTGCGCATGTTTATTACAAATTTTGGCTTTTTTTAATTTTTCATTACAATCCATAAAAGACTGATTACAACCCAATTAAACAACATCAATAATTAATTTAAGTATATTGTGTAAAATTTTAAATGGATAACTAGTCTTTTAACAATCTACCCGTTCTATTCAACGTTTATCATTTTACAAGTAGTTATTCAAAGTTAAGGATTTTCTTTTGCTATCAAGTAGTTTTAAAAACAAAGATTTTCATAAGCAAGAGAATCGCCCTAAGTCTAGGCGGCTCTTTCATCCATAGTCAGCCTCCTCTAATGTTAAAAAATAGAAGATGAATAAACCCCAACAATTATTAATAGGTATTGTTATTAGTACACTGGGCTGTATCATTATACTGTTCTATCTATTATACACCCATACTAGAGCCGAAGAACCCAAAGCTACTATTTTTTCACTCCCCGTTCCTTCCCTTCTTTCTCCCGCTCAACCACAAATAGGTTCCTATCAAGGAACATTTAACACCGCTCCATCTGTTACTCATCATCTAAAAATACTCAATGCAAGTTTTTTACATAATGCTATGCGAAATTATTATGGAGATAGTGCCCCTAGCCAATTGGAGGTTATTTGGAAACATAAACTAGGGCATGGAACTACTCGTATTGGCAAAGAAACCAAAATATGGCGAGGAGCAGGATGGACTGGTCAGCCTTTGTTAGTAGAAGAAAATGGAAAGAAATATCTTATTCAAGGCGCTTATGATCATCACTTAAAAAAAATAGATGCTGAAACAGGGAAATTAATTTGGCAATACCAATTTGATGATGTTATAAAAGGTACAGGAACGATCTGGTTAAATCCACTAGCAGATTCTTTAAAACATTTCTGTATTATTTTGCAAGGAAGTCGAGCAGGCAAAAGCAACTATGCCACAACCATACCTAGCTATCGAGCCATTTCTTATTTTACAGGCGAAGAACTATGGAGTCTGAACAGTGTAAAAACAGCCAGTTATAGCCGAGATGTAGATGCCTCTGCGCTGATTGTCAGAGACACAGCCTATATTGGTTTAGAAAATAGCATTTTTACAGTACTAGACCCTAACCCTAGCAAAGCCTCCTTCCGAAATAAGCTCTTACAGCCTAAAATTTATAACAATAGCGATACGCTCTATCTGCCCAAAGACATTGTGGCGCATGGAGGAAACTTAGTGACAGAAGCTTCCCCTGCATTGCTCCATAATCACATTTACATTGCTTCAGGTTCGGGGCATATTTGGGGATATAATTTAGCTACTCATGCTATTGATTGGGACTATTGGGTTGGTTCTGATATTGATGGCTCTCCTGTTGTAACAATAGACAACTGCTTGCTTATTTCTATAGAAAAACAATACATCAAAGGGCAAGGAGGATTATTAAAATTAAACCCCAGCAAAGCTCCTCAACAGGCTGTGGAATGGTTTTTCCCCACTCAAAACAAGCCTTTTTCTACTTGGGAGGGAGGAATTATTGGCTCCTCCTCTGTAAATTATTATTATAAAGCTCCTAAACAACCTAACATAGCTGCTTTCACTGCTATTGATGGTTTTCTTTATGTTGTGGATACCGACCAACTCGCTTCTTTTACCACTACTACTACCTACGATAGCAGCCATTATTTCCCTGCCCCCAAACTCTTATTCAAACAGTATATTGGTCCCTCTATTTCCACTCCTATTATCGTTCAAAATAAGATCATTGCTGCCAGCTACAAGGGCATTTATCTATTTGAATTCGACAAGGATATGAACTTTAAGCTTAAGACAAAAGTAAAAATACGCTGTGAATCAACTCCTGTTGTAGACCACGGAAGAGTGTATATTGCCTCTCGAAATGGCTACTTATATTGCTTAGGTGAAAAAGATCCTCCTATCAATAATTAACTCACTAACAGCATACTACATTGTAATATTTTTCATTTTAGTATTTATTAAATAGTAATTAAGTACTTATTTTCTCTCCAAAAAGCTATCTTACTACTTGATTTGTACAGATTCACAAAATATTGTATTGATTATGATAAAATTTTAGTACCTCGTTAACACATTTTTAGTAGCTTTGTTGTCCCCTCCGAAGTTGCAATTCTCCAGATAATTAATCACTATTCACTTAACAAACGATCAAATTAATGAAATTTGTAACAATTTGGCTATTTGCCACTTTAGGCATATTGCTTTCTTCTTCGCTGAGTGCACAGCCATGGGTAAGCAAAATGCACAATCGCTCCACTAATTTCTATGATATTCAACAAGCCTTTAATGCCGATTGGGGCAATAAACCCTATACAAGAGGCAATGGCTGGAAACAATACAAACGTTGGGAAGCCTTTTGGGAGCCTAGAGTATTTCCTCATGGCATTCGTCCTCCCCAAAATTATGCATGGAAAGAACATTTAAAATTCCAACGAACCTTCCCTTCTAGCTCCAATACAGGAGCTCGCAACGCCAATTGGACTCCAATGGGACCTTTTTCTTGGACCAACTCTTCTTACAACCCAGGTATGGGGCGGGTTAATGCCATAGCAGAAGACCCCAATGATCCCAATACCATTTATGTTGGAGCGCCTGCTGGGGGCTGCTGGAAATCAACCGATGGAGGAAACACATGGACTGTTCTAACCGATCATTTACAATCTTTAGGGGTTTCCGCTATCGCTATTGATTATACCAATAGTGATGTAATTTATATTGGAACAGGTGATGATGACGCTAATGACACCTATAGTATTGGGTTATTAAAAAGTACTGATGGAGGAACTACTTGGCACGAAGTAATGCCATCTTCTGCTTCTATCTTTGGATCTAAAATTTTTAAAGTTATCATTCACCCGACAGATCACAACACCGTTTTCTTGGCTTCATCAACTGGATGTCACAAAAGTACGGATGGTGGTACAACTTGGTCTTTACTGCACTCAGGTAGTTGGCGAGATATGGAACTCAAACCAGGAGATCCCAATACAATGTATCTAGCCAATCAATCTTTTTATCGTACTACGAACGGAGGACTTACTTGGAATTTGGTAAATGTAGGTTTGCCTCAAAGCTCTAGTATCAATCGTGCCGAAATTGCAGTATCTGCTGCCGATCCTAATTATGTTTATTTTGTTTGTGGAACAAGTGGTAATGGTAGTTTTTATGGTCTTTACCGTTCGACCAACAGTGGCACTTCTTTTTCCTTACAAGCCAATAGCCCTAACATCTTTGCTTCTGGAATGACAGGTTCTAATACCACCTCTGGACAAAGTTGGTACGACATGGCAATTGTTGCTTCGCCTACTAATGCCAATGAAATTTACATTGGAGGCATCAACGTTTGGAAATCAACCGATGGAGGGTTGACCTATACCATCAAATCTCATTGGTACTATCCACCAACAGTTGGATATACTCATGCTGACATTCATACCTTAGAAATATTTGGCAATAAATTATACTGTGGTAGTGACGGAGGTATCTTCAAATCCACCAATGGAGGAAATAGTTTTGTCGATTTATCGGCAGGATTAAGTATTTCTCAATTTTATAAGATTGGAGGGTCGGAACAAGTCCCACACAAAATTATTGGCGGAACGCAAGATAATGGCTGTAATTTATTGAATAATGGGGTAGCACTCCACACCAATGGAGGAGATGGGATGGAAACGCTAATTTCTCCTTTTGATTCTTTGGTGGTTTATACAAGTTCTCAATATGGTGGCTTTAAACGCTCAATCAATGGAGGACATACCTTTACGAACATTTTCCCTTCTAAATCAGGAAGCGGTGCATGGGTAACTCCATTAGCAATGAATCCACAAGATAATGATATGCTATTGGCAGGTTTTGATCAGGTCTACCTAACACTAGATAGAGGAAACTCTGATAGCCCTATTTCTTCCTTTAACTTAGGTGGTGATTTATTGCGTAACATAGCGATTGCTCCTTCTGACGGTTATACGCATTTCTATGCGGGTACTTACAATCAAATTTTTGCAACTGCTAATAGTGGTTCATCTTGGACTGACATCACTGCTGGGCTTCCGAGTTCTGCAATGTCTTCAATAACGGTACATCCTAATAATCCTTTAAAACTATGGGTGACCTTCTCTGGTTTTCAAGCAGGCAACAAAGTATATCGCTCAGATGATGGCGGAACCACTTGGGTCAATATTTCGAGTAACTTGCCCAATATTCCTGTGAATTGTTTAATCTATCAAACAGGTTCGGCAGATGGTATTTATATTGGAACGGATGTAGGAATATATTATACCGATACGCTATTAGCAGGTTGGCAACAATATATGACAGGTTTGCCCAATGTTATTGTGAATGATCTAGAAATCAATTATACTATTGGAAAAATTCGTGCAGGTACCTATGGTAGAGGAATTTGGGAATCACCCATCAAGCAACCTGTAACCACTCCACCTACTGCTAATTTTGGATACAGTACGCATCAAATTTGTACAACGGATTCGATTGAGTTTTCAGATGCATCAGTGGATCATGCTCCTAACTGGACTTGGCATTTTCCTGGAGGGTCTCCGAGTACATCAACTGCTCAAAACCCCAAAGTAGTCTATCCTGCAACTGGAATTTATAATGTTACGCTAATTGTTCAAAACATAAACGGAGTAGATAGCATTACCAAAGCTGTTCCAGTTAGTTATCAGCCCAATATTCTAGATTTTAACTTGCAATTAGATAATAGTCCTATTGATGTTGCCTGGGACTTACAAGATAATGCAGGCAATGTTATTTACTCTAGTCCTCTTTTTGGCTTGAGTGGGCAAAACAACCAACTTATCCATACTCCTGTCTGTTTGGCAGCAGGTTGCTACCGTTTAATTATGATTGATATTGCCAGCAATGGGCTTTGTTGTAGCAACGGTTCTGGTTATTACCTATTAACAGATGCCAATGGCGATACACTTGCATTTGGTACAAATTATGGCAATAGAGATACGACTGATTTTTGTGTGAATCAACCAACACCATTATCTTCTGGCACATCTATCACGCATACCGATTGTGGTCTATCGAATGGCTCTATTGAAGTAACTGCTTTGGGTGGAGATGGTAATTTTATGTATAGCATCAATGGAGGAGCTGCTCAAGCCAGCAATATTTTTAATAATCTTTCTGCTGGTAGCTATACCGTTATGGTAGAAGATGGACAAGGAATACAAGTCTCTAGCACTGCTGTTATCAATAGTTTAAACAATCCTATTGCCGTAGCCTCTGCTAGTGCAACAAGTATCTATCTGAATCAAGGAGGAATTGCTAATTTCTTTTCTACCAACTCAACGAATGCAGCTGCTTATTCTTGGAAATTCCCAGATAATACAACCTCTACCCAAGCCGACCCTAGTTTTACATTTACAACAGATGGTGTACAACAGGTCATTTTGACGGTTACCAATGGCGCTTGTAGTAGTTCAGATACACTAAATATTACCGTTATTGATAACCTTGATGTTACTAAAGTTGAAAATACTGCTAATATTTCTATCCTCCCGAATCCTATACAGGACAAGTTCTTATTGGATATTGAGTTTATGAAAACACAAGAGGCAATCGAAATTGTCATACACAATGCCTTGGGACAGCGTGTATTTTGGCAAGAAGTCAATCAAGTAAAAACATACCAACAGCAAATCCACTTTGGAAATGAACCCAATGGTGTTTATGTCGTAACGGTATTAAATAAAGACATGGCCGTTTCAAAACGATTTATTAAAAACTAATCGATAAAGCCACATTAACGATGTTGTTAGTAAGAGTCATCTTAACCGTTGGGTTTAAGATGACTCTTATTTTTTTATTTGCTTAATGCATCAAAACATTACTCCGTTAAAAACCACGTAGTAGCAGCGTAGCTAATCGTATTCGATTATCACATGAGCACTACGCAGTTGATTATCAAAAGGTATCCAAAACATATTGTCCCGTTTCAATTAATTGATCCATCCACTTTTCTGCCTCCTCCTGCTTCGCACTCATCTGTTCTTTATAAATTTGAACAAAGGTAGCCCTCACCGCAGGAGCCATATATTTGCCATCACCACAAACATAAACCACAGCGCCTTCTTTTAAGGTTTCCCAGATTTGGTCTTTCTCTTTCCATACTCGATCCTGAACATATTTTATACCATTATCAACTTGATAAGTATAAGCAGGACAGACATCTACAATACCTCGTTCTTGCCAAACCATAAGCTCCTCTTTATACAAAAAATCTACATCAGGATGATCGCAACCAAAAAATAAGAGCATCTTTTCGGCAGCAATTTGTTCTGCTCGTTCTTGTATAAATCCTCTGAAGGGTGCAATCCCTGAACCAGCACCAACCATAATAACAGGCGTTTGAATATTCTCAGGCAAGTGGAATGCCTGTTTGGAAGGCGTAATGGCTATCCATACAGCATCCCCAATATTTAGAGAAGCCAAATAATTGGAGGCAACTCCTTGATAATTGCCTTGACCACACCAAGCAGGAGCAGCTACAACGGCAACGGTCAAACTACAGATGCTAGGATCAACAACAGGAGAAGAAGAAATGGAATATTGACGAGGTTTCATGGCTGGCAACATCCCCAAAAATTCATCAAACGTTAGACTACAAGAACCTATTCGCTGAAGGACATCAATAAGGCTAACCCTTTTCTCAAAAACTTCTTTGGTGTAAATATCCTTTTGTAGCCATTTTTCCAATTCCATTCGTTCAGGGGGGCAAGGCGTTTTATCTACCAAAGTTTCTAACTGCTGACGGGTCACAGGCTGCCCCAATTCCACATAATGTGTTAGCACTTCTCCAACAGCAACAGGATAACCCAAAGGCAATAGAGCAGTTTGAGATTGATCTTTTAGAATAATTTTTGTGTCTGGAGCTATTAAAAAGTGCTTTAAAACTCTTGCTACATTATCGGTAGTATTAAAGGGTAAAATTGTCAAATAATCGCCCGCTTGGTAAGTCATTCCATTCGTTAATTGAATTTCAATGTGCCGCTTAGAACGTCCAAGTTCATGGGTCATATCAACCAATTCCTTATTTGCTAGGATTCGTCCTTCTTTCAACTGTTTTTGCTTAAGGTGCTGTAGCTTGGAGGGTGTTTTAATCATTTCAACCGCCAATTGTTGCCCCCTATTATTAGGATTTTTTGAGTGTTCTAACGTCTGTTCTAAAACATTTAAAAGCGCTTCTTCCCATCTTTCAAAATTGCCCAAAAAATCTGCTTTTGCATCGGCTTCACCCCTCTCAAAAAATCGTGTTGCGCCTAGTTCTTGTAACCGTTGATCCAAAAAGATAGGAATAGCTTGATAGGTATTTGCCCAATCTTTATTACCACAACCAAAGACCGTATACGCTAAGCCCTTTAAATCTATGGTGCTATTTTTTTTCAACCATTGTACAAAGTTTTTCGCATCATTCGTTGGCTGTCCTTCATAAGAAGCAGTTATTATCACCACCTTACTATCTTTGGGAATTTGATCTACATAAGCATCCAACTCTCCCATTTTGGCAGTAAATCCTTTTTTTGTCACATTATGCACCAATTGCAAAGCAAAATTCCTAGAACTGCCGCTATTAGAGCCGTACAAAACAACGAGTTGAGGGTTCTCTACTTCTTCTAATGGCTCATCTTGGCTACTGGATTGTTTCCTTTCAACAGATGGGGTTTCGTCTTCAATAATGCGATTTCTTCGTTTTGCCCGAAGATAAAAATTTTCTGGTTTTAGGGTCAGTGTTTCCTTTATTTTGAGTTCATAGTTAGGATCATCCGACTCAATTTCAAAGCGCTGCAAAATCATAGACAATACCAAAATAGCTTCTTGTATGGCAAATGGTCGGCCAATACAAGCACGAGCTCCATTGCCAAAGGGTTTCCAAGCATTGGGAGGCAATTTTTTGAAATTTTCTGTTGAGAAACGTGCAGGCTTAAACAATGCTGCATCTTCACCCCAAACCAATGGATCTTTATGCAACGCAGGAAGTAGGACTAAAATAATTTCGCCTTTTTTTACGGCATATTTATCCCCCAACATCGTATCTTCTATTGGTTCTACAGCAAATACAGGAGCCGTAGGACTCAATCTCAAGGTTTCTTTTAGAATTTGGCTGATATACGACAATTGATTAATATCCTCTACCTTTGGTCTTTTATTACCCAAAACCTCGTCTACTTCAGCTTGTGCTTTTGCTAAAATCTCAGGATGCTTACTCAAATAGTACAAAGCAAAAGAAAGCAAACCACTGGTTGTTTCATGCCCTGCGATTAGAAATGTAATCATCTGATAACGAATATTTTCATCCGTCAACTTTTCTCCAGTAACAGGATCTTTACCAACAAGCATTTTATTGAGCAAATCATCTGGAGCCTCTTCAAGACCATCTCCCTTCCGCTTTTGAATAATCGTATCTGCTACTCGGTTCATGTATTCAATATTACTTTCGTACTTTTTTCGAACCCAAAACATCACATTATCTTGCAATGGCAATCGTTTTGCTTTTTCTCCTGCTTCAACAAGCCCTTCTACCATGGCATGTACAAAAGGGTGCATCTCATCTCTATAAAAACTATTAAAACGATAATTAAAGGCACACAAAGCAATCGTATCCAAGGTAAGCCGTGTCATATCATCAGGGACATCAAAGACAGCATTGTCTCCCATTCGTTCCCATTTTAGCATCAATTGTTCTGCAATATCGAGCATTTGAGGGAACATAGCTCTAATGGACATTGGACCAAAGGTCGGCGTCAAAATACGATGTGCCTTATGCCAATTCGGCTCATCTCCATAGGCCGTAAACAACCCATCTTTTGCAAAATCTCGAATAATTTCAAGAGGGGTTGTTAATTTTTTTCTAAACCTTGTTTCATCACACAATTCATTGATTAGGCGATGAGAACTAACAATAAGAACGGTACTAGAAGGAAAGTCCATGCGATAAATTTCGCCATGTTTTTCAGCCATTCTTTCAAAGTTTGAGATCATTCCTTCGCTCTTATCCAATTCGAGTAGATTGCCTAAAAAAGGAAGGGATTGGTCTTGAGGGATTTTAGTCCTCTTTAGCATCGTTTTCTCCATTATATATCATTTAGTTTATCTTTTTTAATACTGAAATTGCTCAAAATAATTTCACATAAAGACAAAACTAATTGATCTCCTAACCTCTTTCCTTGAACTTTTTCAAGAAGTAATCTGAATTCATACTCCGTTGATTTTTTAACGGAGTAATGCTGAATAACTACCGCTTATTAATTATTCGACGACGAATTTTAGATAATCCTTCAGGAGTAATATTAAGGTAAGAGGCAATCAAATACAAAGGAACACGATTTAACAAATCTGGATAAGTTTCGACCAACTTTACATAATGCTCTGTATTCGAAAGTGTTCCTCTATTTTTCTTATCGCCAACAATCTTAATTAAAGCATCCTGCATAAATAAGCGCATCAAACGTTCCCAACGCAAATCTTTTTCCAAAAAGTTATCCAAATGTCTTTTTTCTAAGCGGTAAACAATAGACGGTTCTAGTGTTTTTATATAAAAATTGGAAGGAATGCCTGTTGAATAAGATTCTAGATCAGAAAATAAGTCCCCCTCAAAGGTAAAATGTACAACCCGCTCTTTTCCCTCTTTGTCAATTTTATAATAATAGACCGCTCCCTGCTCGATAAATAAAATAGAAGAAGAAATTTGTCCTGCTTTCAACAAATATTCTCCTGCTGGTATGACCCTTTTTGTGACAATATTTATCAACTCCATTTCCATCTGTTTATCCAATGGAGTATATTGGTTGATTATTTTTAATAAGTTTTCCATAGTCCTCTTTTTAGATGTCTTTTGAGCATAACAAAACATCATTCAATACAAAATAAGATATTTTTTAACAATTATTAGCAGCTCCTATACCCAACAATTTTCAGTGCAATCGGTTCTCTTTAACATTTTATTACAAGTTTATATTCGAGCCTTAACCTTTGTTTGACCTGTAAAAATGGCACTTTGTCGTTATTTGGCAACCCTTTTGAACTGTTTTAAGTAAATTTTCATTATTTAAATGAAACATTACTCCGTTAAAAACCCGAACAGAGCTTGCGACCTCACAAGTGATAGCGTACTAACTGCGCTAGTTTGTAGCTAAAGCTATAAAGGAAAAAGCAAAAAATTACCAAACGATTAATATTACACCATGTAGTATAAACTATTCAATAAAATAAACGATAATTATGTCAATGCTTAAAACATTATCTACCCTCTTAACTATTGTAATTTGCTGGACTTGCTCTTTAGCTCCTGCAACTGCACAAAAAGATGCCCCCAAAGATGAGAAACTGACCAAAAGCTTACTTTGGAAAGTAACGGGCAAAGGCATTAAGCCTTCTTATGTCTTTGGCACCATTCATATGATTGGAGCAGAGGATTTCTTTTGGAATAAATCCATGGATAAGGCCTTTAAAAAGACAAAAAAATTAGTCATGGAAATGGACATGAGTCAGCAAATGGCTATGGCTGTTGAGATGATGAAATTAGCACCGATGAAAGGAGGAGAAACGCTTAAGGATCTGGTTTCTGAAGAAGATTATGAGCTCATCAAAACGTACTTTACAGAAGAGGCTAAGTCTCCTCAAGCAAAAATGACCTTTGCAATGGCTCAAAATTGGCAACCTATGCTTTTACAATCCCTTTTGTACATGGAAATGATTGATGGTCCAGTCAAAATGTATGAAATGGAACTTACTTCCAAAGCCAAAGAAGAAGACATGGCTTTTGGTGGTTTAGAAACAGTAGCAGATCAAATGTCTGTTTTTAATTCTATCCCTTACAAAACCCAAGCTCAAGCATTGGTTGAAATGATTAAAAACCTAAAAGAGGGTAAAGGCAGCGAAAATGAATTTTCCAAAATGGTGGTGTTCTATAAAGAACAAGATATAGATGGTATGCTAGATGCCATGCAAGGTGAATTGGACGAGATGGAAAATCAAGCTGAATTATTAGACAATAGAAATATCAAGTGGATTCCTCAAATCATGGAAACATCAAAGGAAACTCCTACGTTCTACGCTGTTGGTGCAGGGCATTTAGGGGGTGAAAATGGTGTGATCCGCTTGCTAAAAAAGGAAGGGTTTAAAGTTACTCCTGTGAAGTAAATAAAAACTTAATTTATAATACTTCATTGCTTAGCTACCCTACTAGTTCATTTTTTTTAGCAGAACAATGAGTTTACCAAACAAAAAAACGCCAGCCTCTTTCAAGGACTGGCGTTTTTTATTTATCATATTTCCTAGCCTAGAAATCAAACTTAATTCCTTGTGCCAATGGCAATTCTGTACTATAATTAATGGTATTGGTTTGGCGACGCATATAAGCTTTCCAAGAATCAGAACCAGACTCACGTCCTCCACCTGTTTCTTTTTCACCACCAAAAGCACCTCCAATCTCAGCACCAGAAGTTCCAATATTAACATTGGCGATACCGCAATCTGAACCAGCAACACTTAAGAACTGCTCAGAATCACGCAAGTTTGTTGTCATCATAGCAGAAGACAAACCTTGAGGCACATCATTTTGCAAAGCAATTGCTTCGTCCAAGGTTGAATACTTCATTACATATAAAATCGGAGCAAATGTTTCGTGCTTAACAATATCAAGCTGCGACTCTACCTCTATCACGCAAGGTTTTACATAACAACCACTCTCGTAGCCTTCACCTTCCAAAACACCACCTTCAACCAATACCTTACCGCCAGATTTTTTAGCCTCAGCAATGGCATTGTTATACATTGCTACAGCATCTTTATCGATCAATGGACCAACATGATTGTTTTGATCTAAAGGATCTCCAATACGCAATTGTCCATAAGCATTGGCTAGTTTTTGAACAAAATCGCTGTATACACTTTCGTGAATAATCAAACGACGAGTAGAAGTACAACGTTGACCACAAGTTCCCACTGCACCAAATACAGAACCAACCAAGGTTACATCTAAATCAGCAGAAGGGGTTACAATCATAGCATTGTTACCACCCAATTCTAATAAATAACGACCCAAACGACCCGCTACTTTTTGAGCAACAATTTTACCCATACGAGTAGATCCCGTTGCAGAAACCAAAGGAATACGAGCATCTGTGCTAATCCATTCACCCACCTCGTAATTTCCAGTAACGATAGCAGAAATACCTTCTGGCAAATCATTTGCTTTTAGTACTTCAGCCAAGATATTTTGACAAGCAACGCCACACAAAGGCGTTTTTTCAGAACCTTTCCACACACAAACATTACCACAAACCATAGCAATCATTGCATTCCATGACCAAACCGCCACAGGGAAGTTAAAAGCAGAAATAATTCCTACTACTCCCATTGGGTGCCATTGCTCATACATACGGTGAGAAGGACGCTCAGAGTGCATGCTCAAACCATACAACTGACGAGACAAGCCTACTGCAAAATCACAAATATCAATCATCTCCTGAACTTCTCCCCAACCTTCTTGAAGGCTTTTACCCATTTCGTAAGACACTAAACGGCCCAACTCATCTTTATATTTACGAAGTGCTTCGCCATATTGTCTAACAATTTCTCCACGTTGAGGAGCAGGCACCAAACGCCAAGTTTTGAAAGCTTCTTGGGCAAGTTCCATGACCTGCTCATATTCTTCTTTAGTGGTGGTACTAACTTTTCCGATTAGTTTGCCATCTACAGGAGAATAAGATTCAATCAGATTTTGACTCGTATTACCAAAAAATTCTACACCTGTACTAGTTCCAAAATTTACTTCTTGGATACCTAGTGTTTTTAGTACTTCTTGCATAAGTTTTACTACGTTAAATTATTAGTTAAGTATGAGCTTTTTGTACTCATTTACGCTATGGCGCAAAGATACTATTCAAGACTAAGAATAAAGAGTAGATGTACTTAATTATTATTTCTATAAGATGAACTTGTGTATCATTGGCCTTCAAAAGCTATTTTTCTTACTTTATAACCCTTGTAGTATCATTTTGTTCACCCAATGCAATTACTTTAAAAATGAACGCTAAAACATCTTCTTTGGCTTCCAAGGGGCTTACATGCCCTCCCTTTACCATGAGCAATGGAAGCTGAAGCGGAGCAGCTACATAATCTTCTTCTCCTTTTAGAGCAATAGTGGGAACTTTTAGCGTTCTTATTTTTTGACTCGCATCCTCTGCATCTATAATTGCTATTTTATCCGTCCACCGAACTTCTTTAGCCGTCAGTTTTCCCATCGACTGTTGCAAATAAGCGAGCAGTTTTGGATTATCTTTCAATATTTTTTTACCAAATAACGCTTTTGCTACCTGCTTAGTATAAAATGTTCTGAAACCTAATACAATATGCTGGAAACGAAATTTTGACCTTATTTTGGGGGTAGATCCTTTAAATGGCATATTACAAAAGCCAAGCGCTTGGAACCGCTCTGGTTGCAAGTCAGCCGCTCGAAGGAGCGTCATGCTTCCCCAAGAGTGCCCAATTGCGATTACCTGGGGTAGTTCTAATTGGTCTAAAATTTCAAGCACCATTTTGGCACAATCTTGCAAATTCCAACCTTTAGTTTTTACAGCTTTGCTCCCTCCATGCAAGGGCATATCAATGGTTATGGTAGAATAGTTGGTCAACTTGTCAACTTGATAATCCCATAAATGATGATCAAAATAAACGCCATGCAGCAATAAGATGGGAGGCTTTTTGTCAATTATTTTTAACTGTACAGCAATATCTCCCAAGCTAGTTGTTATTGTTTTATATTGAATAGGAGCTGTTGTATCACAAGAAATTGAAGCCCCTGATTGAAGCATAAAAAAACTCATCATTAGATTTAAGACATTCATTGGTATTGTATTTAGTGGCAAAAATTAATCACCCTACAAAGTTGAATTATCTTTATCAACATTACCTGTAACATTTGTTACATAATGAAGGTACTGTTCTATCTAAATGACTTATTCTCTAGATATTTTTTTTCGAATTCGGCTAAGAGAAGGGCGCTCTACACCTAAATAAGAAGCAAGATGTGTTAATGAAATGCGGTTGAATAGCCCTCTGTTTTCTTCCACAAATTGCAAATAACGCTGTTCTGCATTATAAAATTGAAAACTATCAATTCGTTTCTGCTGACTTTTTAGTACTTCTTCTGCAATCAAACGCCCATATCGTTCTATTCCCCGATAAAGATCATAGCCCTCCTGTATATGTTGATAAGAAAGTGTTATCAATTGGGAAGGTTCAAGGCATTGAAAATAGTAATTGCTAGGTTGTTGTGTTATAAATGTAACATAATCGGTCACATAAGCTCCTTCTTTATTAAAACGGATCGTAATTTCATTTCCCTTATAATCAACATAATAAGCTCTAAACAAGCCCTTAACAATAAAACCAATTTGTCGTTGAACATCTCCTGCTTGAATAAAAAAAGATTTAGGAGACAAATCTTTAATCGTTAAGCCTTTTTCTAGATAAGCCCATTCTTCTTTTGTTAATTTAGGGCAAAGTGCTAACACCGATTTTTGATATGTATTGAGTGCGTTTTCCAAAAGAAAATCATTGATGAATTAACAATTGGTATTCCTTATTCGACAGCGAGAGATTCATATATAAGCAACCTAACACAACTATATCCATCCAAATTGCTTGCCCTTCATATCCTACAACAAGGCCTGAATATATTGGAAAAACAAAGAGTCCCGCCAAAAAAATCATCGTTAGCTTTAGATACTGTCGTTTATATTTAGTCCATTTCTGGCTCAATAGCAACAAAACATTACTGAAGGCCAAAGCTGTACCCATAAAAAAAGTTCCAAAGATAAGAACATCTTCCAGCACACCTTCAGCATAGGGCATCTCTAACCAACGTTGCATCGAATAAGGGATCCAAATCGTAGTAATAAGGAAATTAAATAGGATTATTTTTTTCATTGAAAATAAACGTTACCAATATGATCCTTTGCCACTAAGTCTTTTTCTTAAAATTAGGCTTTCTGCGCTTTTTGTTTTTGTGATAATCCTTTTTGTACGACTTATTTCGCCGTCCTTGGCTTGTTTTTTTTGCTTTAGGAACAGCACCTTTGGGCGCAGCAGAAACCAATAGTTGATTGATTAAATCTTGGCGATTTGCCTTATTTAACACCTTCTTAATCCAGCGATGATTCTCGTGTTTGTACCAAAAGAAGAAACGATGTTGATCTTTTTTCTCATCCTCTGCCTTGGGGGTAAAAGTGGGTTGTAAAGTATATGGATGATACCCCGAATAATAAATCACAGTAGCTACGGTCATTGGTGTAGGTGTAAAATCTTGCACCTGTTCCAATTGGAACCCCATATCCTTAGTTTCTGCGGCTAAGTTTGCCATATCCTCTAACTCACAAGCGGGATGACTAGAAATGAAATAAGGAATCAACTGTTGCTTTAAATCGTGTTTGGCATTGATTCGATCAAACATTTTCTTAAAAGAATGAAAATGTTTAAAAGAAGGTTTGCGCATTACTTTTAGCACATTGTCAGAGGTATGCTCTGGTGCTACTTTTAGACGTCCAGAAACATGTCTCGTTATCAATTGTTCAGAATACTCCTCCAAATCAGCTACATCTGCATTTTTATTAAATTCGGGCACCAACATATCATAGCGAATACCAGAACCGACAAACGCCTTTTTTACATCGGGATGCTCATCTACCGCTCGGTAAATTTCAGTCATTGGAGCATGGGAAGTATCCAAATTGCTACAAATAGATGGCGATATACAAGATGGGCTAATGCATTTATCACAAATAGATTGCACTTTTCCTTTCATTCGATACATATTGGCAGAAGGACCGCCTAAGTCACTGATATAGCCCTTAAAACTTTCGTCTTGTGTAATTTGGTCTACTTCTTTTAGAATCGATTCTTTAGAGCGACTTGCTATAAACTTGCCCTGATGCGCAGAAATCGTACAAAAACTACAGCCCCCAAAACAGCCTCTATGCATATTGACCGAAAACTTAATCATTTCGTAAGCAGGAATTGCTCCACGCTTTTTGTATTTGGGATGTGGTTTTCTAGTATAAGGTAAATCAAAGGAAGCATCTATTTCAAGCTCCGTCATCGTTCGATAAGGAGGGTTTATCACTAAGGTTTTATCTCCTACATCTTGCAATAAACGTTTAGCATTTAGGTTATTGGACTCCTGTTCTATGAATTTAAAATTAGAGGCAAATTTCTTTTTGTCTTCCAAACAAGCTTCATGGGAGTTCAAAACCTTATCCTTCCAGTTTTTATTTTTGGGCAACTGCCCCTTATCGACCAAAAAAGCAGTTTGTGCAATCGTTTTAAGCGAAGAAAAAGGCACCCCCTTATCCATGAGATGCACCAAATCCCTCAACGGTTGCTCTCCCATTCCATAGACCAAAATATCCGCCCCTGAACTCTCTAAGATAGTTGGTAGCAGCTCATCTTTCCAATAGTCATAATGAGTTACACGTCGCAAAGAAGCTTCTATTCCTCCAATCATAACAGGAACATCAGGAAAAAGGTCTTTTAAGATTTTAGTATATACGGTAGTGGTATAATCTGGTCTAAATCCGCTTTTTCCTCCTGGGCTATAGGCATCCGTAGAACGACGTCTTCGATTGGCCGTATAATGGTTAACCATTGAGTCCATGCAACCAGAAGTCACACCAAAAAATAACCTTGGTGTCCCCAACTTTTTAAAATCCCGCAAATCATCTTGCCAATTGGGCTGTGGTACGATAGCTACTTTGAAGCCCATGCTTTCAATAATTCGACCAATAACAGCAGCACCAAATGCAGGATGATCAACATAGGCATCTCCACTAAAAAGAATCACATCCAGTTCTTCCCAGCCTCTCCGCTCCACTTCTTTTTTGGTCGTTGGTAGCCAATCGGTTATTTGATGTTGATCTCGCATTAGACTTTTTTTTTATGCTGTTTATTACTTAAGGGTAATCACAAAGATACAGCATAATAGTGATACTATCAAACTGCCTGAGCAACAATTCTATTCATCAACAATTTACTATTCAAAGAGATTTCCTTCTAAATCAAATAAAAGCTGCTGTTTTCCTTGTTCAACCTGAAAAAATGAAGAGTCATTCCCTCTTAACTCCTTACCATCCGTTGTATGTGTTTGAATAGCAGTGTACACTATTGGCAAAATCCACACTTGTTTATCCGTGTTATAAATACCGTATTTCCCTTTATTCCCAACTATAAAATAAGATTTTAAAGACCTAGTAGCGCTATAAATCCGTTCAATGGTTTCATAAGCTAAAGGCAATATTGGATTGGAAACGTCCTGTTGGATTTGAAGCAATCCATATTTTTCATTTTGTTTAACCTTCCAAATTCCATCTTTTGATTGCTGGCGATCCTCCAACGTTAATGCAGAAATAGTCTCATAATGGGGTGCAATAAGAACCGTTCCATCCCATTTTAGCAGTCCCTTTTTTTCTTTTTTTACGACTTCAAAATAACCATCAAAACGCTTTCGATCATAAAGAATTTCGTCATAATCTACTGCCAACAATTCCTTTCCATTATAATTTAAGACTCCTTTTTTAAGCCCTCTAGCGACTACAAAAAATTGCCTTTGTGAATATAATTTACTACGATTCAAATAAATTGGGCTAATCTCATCATACGTTGGTTCAATCAATTCCCTACCCATGGAATCAATTAGACCAGACCTAGCACCCTTCACAACTACAATACGATTGGAGCTATAAGTCCCACTATTGATGTAATCGTATTTAGGAGCAAGAATTTCTTTCCCATTTAAATCGATCAAGCCCCACAATTTATTTTGTTTAATTTTGTAGAATTGATAAGAAAAATAATCGATATCCTCATGTATTGGTAAATTGACGGCTTGGTTATTTTGTTTATTAACATAGAACGTTTCACCTTCTTTTTCGCAAGTAAAAAACAGTTTTCCAACCACAATACGATCATATTCACTAGGCAACTGAATTCCTTTATCTCCCGACCATAAACCCACTTTATTTTCTTTATAAATTTTATAGGTATTAACAAACCTCCCTAGTGCTTTGATTGCGGTACAATTGCTAATTTTTTCATTTCCCTGAGCATCTATAATCCCCCACTTGTCTCCTTTCAGAAACACAATGCATGCTTGATCGGCATGGTTCACCTTAAGTGTGTCGTATTGAATGGAGACTAAGGACCGATTCTTGGTCGTAATTATTCCCCATTTATTTTCTTTTTTTACTAAAAAACAAAGTCTATTTGGGGAATGTCGCCGAATGGCATACAGTGGTTTAATAGTTTGGTATTTAGCAGGAACGACAGCTTTTCCTTTTACATTTAGCACACCCCACAATCCATCTTTTTGGGTTAATAAGTAATAATTATTCGCACTAGGATATCGTTCATTGGTGACTTCTATTAAAGTATCATACCCTGTATCTGTTATTAATTCTCCAGCAATAGGATCAAACAATAACCACCCCTTGTCATTATTAAGCGCCAATATATCTTCATACCATTCGATCCTAGCACAAGTAGCAGGCACTAGTATTTTTCCTGAAGTCTGTGCAAGTCCCCATTTTTTATCGTTTTGAATCAAAACGACCTCTCCCATTAATCTAGGCATTATATTATTAGCCTTTAGGCAAACATTCCCTTTTAAATCCAATAGCGTTTGGCGCTCTCCCTTTTCTCCAATCACATAACTGGTAGGGGTGTATTCAACAGCATAGGTTTCAGCATCAAACTTTGTGCGATTCAATGGGAAAATAGTATCATAACTTGCAGCAATAACAACCTTATGACCTTTCGTAAACAGCCCCCATTGCTTTATTTTATTTTGAATTAAATAATGTTTTTCACCAAGATTCATGCGGGTTTCCATTTTTAATTGGGGAGATAACCGTTGCCCCAACAAGAGCAAACTATTGGCTAATAAAATTATAATATACGTTAGTTTTAATTTCATAATATTTTGGCTATAAAAGCATTTGTTTCTATTGGGAATATTTATTCATAAAACGGGCACAAAGATAGGGTCTAAAAAATTCTTAATCAAAAAATTGAAGCTTTACTCTTTATGCTATTTAAAAAAAATACAGAGGGGTGTTCTTTTGAAATAAAATAAATGAGTTTGAACTTTTTTTGAAAATACTTAGTTTAAAAAGTAAACAAAGTATCAATTTTATCGTATACTTAATCTATAATACTTCGTGGATTAGCTAATTATCAACGCTTTATTCTTTACTAACAAAACATACCTTACTGATAATCAACTACGCAGCACTCATGTAATACTCTATCAAACCAACAAACCTTGCTGTTTTTGGCAAAAAAAGCACTAAATTAATTGTTCAAACCAACAACACTATGAATCTAAACTTGGACGCTTCCTTTTTACCATATGGAACACTGAATAATATTGATTTTCAATCCTTCACTTTTTCAGGAGGAGAACCCCACATCAAAATAATTACAAACCTAAGTGAAGTATCACAGGTCAACGTCACGCATCGGATCAACTCCTTTAATGATATGGGGTTGCTATTAATTGCAGTTGATGCCCTCAAGCGATCTGGAGTACATAACATTAACTTAGTTATTCCGTATTTTCCAGCAGCTAGACAAGATCGTGTAATGGTTGCAGGGGAAGCCTTATCGGTTAAGGTCTATGCCGACTTGATTAACGCTATGCAACTTCAACAAGTCACTATTTTTGATCCGCATTCTGAGGTATCCATTGCGTTATTGGACAATTGTAATCCTGTTAACAATCATAAATTCATACAAAAAGTAGTTGCACAACTTGGGAACGTTAAACTTATTTCGCCAGACGGAGGAGCCTTAAAAAAAATCTATAAAGTAGCTGCCTATTTGGACGGCATGGAAGTCGTGGAATGTTCCAAATCAAGAGATGTTAAAACAGGAAAGCTTTCGGGCTTCAAGGTATATAGCAATGACCTAGAAGGAGCAGATTGCCTTATTGTAGATGATATTTGTGATGCAGGTGGAACCTTTATGGGTTTAGCTGCTGAACTAAAAAACAAAAATGCAGGCAAGCTATATTTAGCCGTTAGCCATGGAATTTTTAGTAAGGGATTAGAGTCCTTAAGTAAGTATTTTGATCTCATCTTTACAACCGATTCTATCCAAACAAGAACTCCTCAGCCGCAACTGGTACAATTAAAATTAGAACAAGTGCTCTTTTAATTCAGCAAGTAAAACTAATGCATCTTTTTTCATTTATAAAACCGACAACATGAATCCATTATTATATACAGATGGTTACAAAGTAGATCACAGAAGACAATACCCAGATAATACTTCTCTTGTTTATTCCAACTGGACTCCTAGAAAAAGTAGAGTTGCCAATATTGACCAAGTAGTGTTCTTTGGCTTACAATATTTTATCAAAAAATACATCCTAGAAGATTTCCAAAAAAACTTCTTTGAACAACCTAAAGATCAAATCGTTGCTCAATATGCTCGTAGAATCAACAATTATTTAGGCCCTAATGCAGTGGGAACTCAACATATCGCAGATTTACACGATTTGGGCTATATTCCTATGGTCATAAAAGCGTTACCAGAAGGAGTCAGTGTTCCTATTCGTGTTCCAATGTTTACCATGTACAATACTAAGGCAGAATTTTTTTGGTTGACCAATTATTTTGAAACGCTATTGTCTGCAACGGTATGGATGCCTTGTAATTCGGCTACCATCGCTAAAAAATATCGCCAGATATTGGATCAATATGCTGAAGAAACAGCGAGTGATTTGGCCTTTGTAGATTGGCAAGGACATGATTTCTCGATGCGAGGAATGGCTGGTTTAGAAGCCGCAACGATGTCTTCTGCTGGACATCTATTAAGTTTTACTGGAACGGATACCATTCCCACCATTGATTTCTTAGAACATTATTATAATGCCAATTCCGATCATGAATTGGTAGGTGGCTCTGTTGCCGCTACAGAACATTCTGTTATGTGTATGGGAACTAATCTAGGAGAACTAGAAACCTTCAAACGTTTAGTAACGGATGTTTATCCTCACGGAATTGTTTCTATTGTTTCGGATACTTGGGACTTGTGGAAGGTGTTAACAGAATATTTGCCTGCCCTAAAAAATGAAATTCTAGCTAGAGATGGCAAAGTTGTAATTCGACCTGATAGTGGCGATCCTGTTGATATCATCTGTGGCAATCCTAATGGAACAACAGCGATAGAAAAAAAAGGTGTCATTGAAAGCCTTTGGGAAACCTTTGGAGGAACAATTAATGAAAAAGGATACAAAGAATTAGATGCCCATATTGGTGCCATTTATGGCGATAGTATCACTCTTGAGCGAGCAACTCAAATTTGTGAACGTTTAAAACAAAAGGGCTTTGCCTCTACCAACGTTGTTTTAGGGATTGGCTCTTTTACCTATCAGTACAATACTAGAGATACCTTTGGTTTTGCCATGAAGGCTACCTACGGAGAAGTAGAGGGAGTAGGCAGAGAAATTTTTAAAGATCCAATCACAGATGATGGCACCAAAAAATCTGCCAAGGGGTTAATCAAGATTGTCAAACAAAACGGCACTTATGCCTTAATAGATCAAGTGAGCTGGGAGGAAGAAAAACAGGGCGAAATGAAAGAAGTTTTCCGTGATGGTCAACTGTTAATAGATTGGAGCCTACAAGAAATTCGGACAAGACTTAAACAATTCTAATTCTTAAGCACATTGTCCTGTAAAAATTGATTATTAAAACAAGGTACTTTTCGCTTTTTTCGCAGAAAATGCAAAAAAAACACAGAGTATTAAAACAATAACTTAAAAAAATTGAGCAAGGGCTTCTTTTCGAAGTCTTTGCTTTTTTTATTCTAAAAAAAACTATATTACAGGTTGCTATCAAACTAAATATACGTCAAAATTATGCAAAATACCATCACTACATTTTACGAAGCCTTTCAAAACCTAGATGCAGAAGGGATGAAGGCTTGTTATCATCAAGATATTGAATTTTGGGATCCTGGTTTTGGGACATTAAAAGGCGAAGATGCGGGAGCAATGTGGACCATGCTTTGTCAAAATGCTCAGGATTTTAAGCTTGAATTCTCTAATATTACTGCAAATGAGCAGGGAGGAACGGCTCATTGGGAAGCATGGTATACCTTCTCTAGAACAGGTCGAAAAGTCCACAATATTATAGATGCCACTTTTGAGTTCAAAGAGGGCAAGATTATCAAGCATACGGATCAATTTAACCTGCACAAATGGGCAAGACAAGCCTTAGGTTTTCAAGGCTTTTTGTTAGGTGGAACGGCTTTTTTTCAAAAAAAATTACAACAACAAACCCAACAAATGTTGCAAAAATTTAAAGCAAAAAACATCGTTTAATTATTCGTTATTAGCCTTTTATTATGAACTTAAAATTACCAGAAACCAGTATTCTTATATTTGGTATATATATGATTACGGTACCAGGCTTAGGACTTATTGTTGTTCCAGAGCTTTTGTTTGATCTTTTTCAACTTAGCTATAGTAAAGAACTATGGACTTCAAGAATGCTCGGCTTAGTAGTTCTACTCCTTGGAGTTTATTATTGTTTAATTGGTAAGCACAAAATAAGTGTATTATATCCCTCAACTGTTTTTCTACGCTATATTGCAGCACTCTTTATTTTTGGACTATGGGCAAGCAAACAAGTTGAAATGTCTATTATTTTGTTTGCTAGTGTTGATGCCTTGGCAGCTACTTGGACCATGTGGGCACTCAAGAAATCTTCCTAAGGTACTAGGAAGCTTCAATCTTAGTTTTATATTCCTCTTTACTAGCTCAAAATATCAAGATGCAAATCACTTCCATTCGATTAAGACACTACAACCCCTCTATGGGTCCTTCTGAAAGAATTATTTCTTATACCCTGCAAAATAAATCCCCTCATGAAGAAGTATTCCAACAACTTCTGGCTTCTTCGAGCGTTAATGAAACAACTGACTTTAAAGCATTCTTGGCAGCTTACAAGAATAACAACAAAGCTTTATTAGAACAGATATACGCCGCCAATTATACAGGTGCTTTAAATGAAGGACAAACCATTTCTCAGTTACGAATTACCTTAGAGGATAATACCCAAATTGAAATTTCTGATTTGAGAATCGTTAAATTATCGGGCTATTATCATACTTTCATCCAATATTTAGTACAACACGGAACAAGATCTGAACTGGGAAAAAAAGACGATCGATCCCCAATTTAAGTGATAATAAAAAAAGCCACCTGTAGATACAGATGGCTTTTTTTATTATCGTTTAGTAGCTAAACTAGATCGTCATAATATCTTCTTCTTTTCGTTTCATTAGTTGTTCAACAACATTACTATATTTATTCGTTAAGTCCTGAACAACCGCCTCTTTAGTTTTACCCGCATCTTCTGGGTAACCATCCTTTACTGCCTTTTTGATTTCATTCATCACATCACGTCTTGCATTACGAATACTTACTTTAGCATTCTCAACCAAAACATGAGCTTGTTTAATCAAATCTTTGCGTCGCTCCTCCGTCAACATTGGCAATACAATACGAATTATTTCGCCATCATTTTGGGGAGTAACCCCCATATTTGCTTGAAAGATAGCCTGCTCAATTGCCTGTAACATAGATTTTTCCCAAGGAGCGATAATCAATGTACGCCCATCTTGTGCTTTGATATTAGCAACTTGCGCCAGTGGCGTTTGCGAACCATAATAATCAACTCTAACCCCATCAAACATAGCAGGAGTTGCTTTTCCAGAACGAATTCTAGATACCTCCTTTTTAAAATGTTCGATAGAACCTTGCATGCTTTCCTCAGCAGTTTCTACATATAAAGCTATTTCCTCTTCCATAATTTTGTAATATTTAATCGTCTTTTAGTCATTTAAAATAACTAATAGGGTTAATGAACGCGGCATTTTAAGATTTTCTATCTAAAGAAGCAAACAATTCGAACAAGAATTATTTTTTTTTATAAAAATTTTAGTAAGAACTATTCTACAAGTGTACCTACTAGCTCTCCCTGTATAATTCTTGATAAGTTTTTAGGCTTTTCAATATTAAAAACAATAATCGGCATATCGTTTTCTGAACACATTGTAAAGGCCGTCATATCCATAATATTCAATTTAGATTTGATCACCTCTGCAAAAGAAACATTGTCATACTTGGTAGCCAGTGGGTCTTTCTCAGGATCTGCCGTATAGATACCATCAACACGGGTTCCCTTAAGAATCACATCAGCATTAATTTCGCTAGCTCTAAGAGCAGCAGCAGAATCTGTTGTAAAATAAGGATTTCCTGTGCCTGCTGAGAAAATAATAACTCTCCCCTTTTCAAGATGGGAAATTGCACGTCTACGGATATATGGCTCTGCAATTTGGTCCATTGCAATAGCAGTCATTAAACGTGTAAAAATTCCGTTATTTTCTAAGGCACTCTGCAATGCTAAGCCGTTGATAACAGTAGCCAACATTCCCATATAATCCCCTTGAACACGGCTAATATTAGATTTGGAAGCCTGTAGCCCTCTAAATATATTTCCACCACCAATCACAATAGCCAATTCAACCCCTTGTTTTACGATTGCAGTGATTTCTTCGGCATAATGCTGGAGCATGTCAGGGTTGATGCCATACTCATCCTCGCCCATAAGCGATTCACCACTTAATTTTAATAAAACTCTTTTGTAACGGATAGCCATGAAATTTTTATTTGATAAAATCAGTTCCTTATTAAAAAAAAGCGCTCCATATAAAAATGGAACGCTTAAAAAATCTTAACCTAATGTTACATGTTTGAAGTCTGTAACAGTAAGTTCTTTATCGATAGACTGAATGTATTGTTTAACAGTCTCTTTCTTTTCAGCTTTTACATACTCTTGGTTCAACAAGGTTTTTTCTTTGTAGAACTTACCTAGTTTACCTTGAGCAATTTTTTCAAGCATAGCCTCAGGCTTGCCATCTTGACGAGCTTGATCCATTCCGATTTCAATTTCTTTTTGAACAACAGAAGCATCAACACCATCTTTATCAACAGCAATTGGTTTCATAGCAGCAATTTGCATTGCTACGTTTCTACCAGCCTCTGCCAAACCATCGTTAGCTTTATTAAAACCTACAATAACACCAGCTTTGTGTCCCATGTGAATATAAGGAACAACTTGAGCAGCTTCTAGTTTTTCGTAAGAAGACAATTCAATTTTCTCACCAATAACACCTGTTCTTTCGATCAATTTATCAGCAATAGTTTGACCGTCCATAGTTACTGCCAACAAGTCTTCTTTGGTAGCAACAAATGCAGCCAAAGCAGCATCAGCAACAGACTTAGCAAAAGTAACAAAGTCATCATTTTTAGCAACGAAATCAGTTTCACAACCGATACGCACAACGATACCTTTAGTATTATCGTCAGAAGTAGCAGCAACTACTACACCTTCATTAGCGTCACGGTCAGCACGTTTTTCAGTCATTTTTTGACCTTTCTTACGAAGATAAGCGATTGCTTCTTCCATATCACCGTTTGCTTCAACAAGTGCTTTTTTGCAATCCATCATGCCTGCTCCAGTTTGGTCACGCAAGGCTTTAACATCTTTGGCAGAAATTTTAATAGTAGCCATGATTTTTAGTAATATTTAATATTTTATATCAAATTGTTTAAAGAATTGTTTGGGATAAAAGGCTTAAGCAGAAGTTTCTTCTTTTTTAGCTCTTTCATCTTTGTTTTGACTTCTTTCAGCCAAACCTTCTTTGATGGCATCTACCAAATAATCTGTAATAATTTTGATTGATTTAGAAGCATCATCATTAGCAGGAATAGCGAAATCAACTTTAGTTGGGTCAGAGTTTGTATCAACAACACCAACTGTTTTAATTCCTAAACGTGTTGCCTCAGCTACTGCTAGATGTTCGTGGTTGATATCCAAGATGAACAAGGCATTAGGCAAACGATTCAATTGAGCCATACCACCAAATACACGATCCAATTTAGTATGGGTACGAGTCATGGTCAAACGCTCTTTTTTAGTAATATTATCCAAAGAACCATCGTTCAACATGGTTTGGATTTTTTGCATTTTGCGGATAGATTGACGAATTGTAGAAAAGTTAGTCATCATTCCTCCCAACCAACGGTCAGTTACGTAAGGCATTCCTACACTCTTAGCTGCTTCGGAAATAATTTCACGAGCTTGCTTTTTAGTTCCAACAAACATAATTTTTTTGCCAGACTTAGCCATTTGGCGCAAGGCCTTTGCAGCAGTTTCTAGACCTTCAATTGTACGATTTAGATCGATAACATGGATCCCTTTACGTTCCATGAAGATATAAGGACTCATTTTTGGATTCCACTTTCTTTTCATGTGACCGAAGTGGCATCCTGCATCCAACAGTTCTTTATGAGATGGAGTTTGCATATTATTTTATTCAATTTAATTAGGTTTTGGAAAAACCTAAGGTTAATGTTAAATGTTGGCAAAACGGCTGGAGTTACTTTTTCTTGAAAAGCGTTCCAATAATTCTTGCCATACCAAAATAGATAGACAAAAATTAACGTTTGCTAAACTGAAAGCTTTTACGAGCCTTAGGTTTACCGTATTTCTTACGCTCAACAACGCGAGAGTCACGAGATAACAATTTAGCAGCTTTAAGTGGCTCACGAAACTCTTCGTTAATTTTGCAAAGTGCACGAGCAATTCCCAAACGAACAGCTTCTGCTTGACCTTTGATACCACCGCCTCTTACATTAACTTTTAAATCATAAATATTCAAGACATCAACCAATGTCAATGGCTCCAAAATTTTTCCTTGAACATGATCTACTGGGAAGAATTCTTTGTAATCTTTGCCATTTACAGTGATGTTACCAGAACCTTGTTTTAGGTAAACACGAGCAACAGCAGCTTTTCTTCTCCCTAGTCCATTTATAATTTCCATAATTATACTTCTTTTATTTTAGCTCTAGTTTTGAAGGTTTTTGAGCTTGGTGTGGATGCTCTGCTCCCTCATAAACAAATAGTTTTTTGTACATAGCACTCCCTAATTTATTTTTAGGTAGCATACCTTTCACTGCGATTTCAATCAAACGGTTTGGGTATTTAGCCAAAATTTGTTCTGGTGTTCTTTGTTTTTGTCCACCAGGATAGCCTGAATGCGTATAGTGTACCTTTTGTGTCATTTTATTACCAGTAAGACGCACTTTTTCAGCGTTCAATACGATAACATAATCACCACAATCAACATGCGGGGTATAGCTTGTTTTGTGTTTGCCACGCAAAACTGTAGCTATCTTAGATGCCAATCGTCCTAACGGTTGTCCTTCTGCATCTACCACCAACCAAGTACGAGAAACAGTCTCCTTCTTGGCGGATTGAGTTTTATAGCTCAATGTATCCACAATTATATTCTTTTAATTATTAAAAAATTGCCTATTTTCAAGAGGTCTATATATTGATAGACCAAAGCGAATGCAAAAGTACAACTAGCTTTTTTAAAAAAGAAGCTTTTTTTCTTTTTTTTTAAAAACTAAAATCATAACACACTGAAAAACAGTAAAAATATCGCTCAGCTTTTTTCAACAAGTTCTATTTTTAATAAAAAATGAGTCCTTAAACAGGTCTAATTACAACCATCCTATAATCGTATCCACTTTTCGCATAGGTATAATTGACTGAATTCCTTCGTTTTCTTTGACCAAAATATAGTACTTGGGTTCGTCCTCCACAAAAATGACAAAAACATTATTTTTGTCTTCTTCGTTTTTCAACAAATCCATTGTTGCAGCAGCTTGTTTGTCTTCTGCTTCTCGCCAAGGAAGAACAGCATAAGTTTGTTGGGCTAAATCCTGTCTCAATTCTTTTAGCTGCACCAAATAAGCCTCTTTCATCTCTTTGTGTGCTTTTATTACATTGGCATTGATTATATAATCGTTAAAAACATCTTCTATACTAAGCGTATCGCTTTTTGCTGTATTAATAAATGTATCAACTATTTTATATGCTTTATTGACTTCCATTGTTTTATTGTTTGAAACACAGTTGGTAAAAAAAATTGCAAGACAGATTAATAATATAATGTTATATTTCATCTTCTATGAATTATTTGATTTTTTTATCTGGAGTTGGGGTCGGTTGAGTTCCCTTTTTAGCTTTTTTTGTAGTTGCATTGTTGGCATTTCTTAGATCCTCTCCTAAATCACCAGGATTATGCCCTCCTCCACCAGGCCAAACCCCTTTTTTAGATTTTATATTCCAACCTGCTGCCCCTGCTACTTCAATTGCAAAGTCGGTACAATTATAAGTATCCAAATTATACTTTCTAGTTCTATTTTTTTCGATATACGCTAAGGCTGCAAAAAACTGATCGTGTGTTAATATTTTATTCGCTTGTACTTCCGAAGTATGCCCTTTATCATCAACCAACTCTCCTGCCACTTCAATTACCCCTGTTAAGGGATTCACACTATTGGCTGGATAAAACCCAAGAACCGCTTCTACTTTAGTACCATCCACATTGGTCTTGATTAGTTTTACAAAGGTATGCCCAACATCTGGAGCGGTAAGCCCTTCAAAGGTATCTCTATCGCCTCCCGTCCCAGGTTGGTCAACCAGAACATGTAATTCATATTTTTTGCCCACTTTACCATCATAAAATGGTTTGGTAAATTTGTCTCCCCCGCTAGAAGGTGCTTTATTGGCTAAAAGAGCTAACTTAGCTTCTGCTTTTTTAATCACACCTTGCATAAAATCTAGCTGCTGTTGTTCCTGCGTATCAATAAATCCATCTGCTTTAAACAGATTTTCATAATTTTTTAAAGTTTCTTTTAATCTTATCAATTCGTCTTGTAATTGTTTAATTTGTTCTTTTTGGGTTGCCATTTCTCATTATTTATCGCCTATAATTCATTAAAAACATTCTATATTACTTTAATAATAATACTTTTCTCCTTAACAATCAATAAATACCACATATAATTAAAACTCAAAAGATTAAACCCAAGCTTTTTTTAAAATTAGCATAGTTCTTGAATTACAATTGATAAACAAACTCAACTCTTATCTCTACCATAAAATCACAATACAATGAAAGTGTTAAGAATATATCTATCCTTTTTCATTTGCATAGGACTTTATCACAGTATTAATGCGCAAAAAAACTCCACTCCAATACGAGAAGGTGAGTATTATGGAACGACTAGTATTAATGGTCATGTTGTAAAAATACTGATTATAGACGGCGATACCTTGCCCGTAGCAGATATGGAAGGTATCCAAGTTACCCAAAAACGAAACTTCAAGAATAGGGATGAACGCAAACGGTATAAACAGTGGCGAAAGTATGCTGCCAAAGTATACCCCTATGCTGCTGAAGCTATTCGCCTGTATCGTGATGTAGAAGAAGCTACCCAAGGAATGAAAAAAGGTAAAAAACGTAAATACGGACGCAAAAAAGAAAAAGAACTGAAGCCCAAATACACCGAAGAACTCAAAAAATTAACAAAGTCTCAAGGGTATATCCTTATAAAAATGGTGGAACGGGAACTCAACAAGCCTTTTTTTGATGTAGTTGTCCAATTAGAAGGACGGTGGAAAGCGATGCAATGGCAGGCCTTAGGCAGATGGTATGGTTATAATCTCAAAAAGGGCTATACTGCTAAAGATGATCTACTCTTAGAGTCAATTCTCCAAGATTTAAACATCACTTATGGCACTAAGCCTAAAAGTTAATTGTAAAATCTCTCTACCTCAACCAACATTGCTCCATTTTTGCTCGTTTTATAATTGGCTATCCTTTCAAAAACCTATAAGTTCTTATATATCTTATAGGTTTTTGTATTTTACAGCCCAAGCCCATTTGATGCCTAAATTTTCACCTACAGATACAAAATAATATGCGAGCGATTCTTACAACGATAATTATTGGTTTCTTATTGGGCACAACGATCTTCGCCCAAGAGCAAAACTACCTGTCCAATCAGTTTTTAATACAGCTTAATTCAGATTATGAAATTAAGCAACTAATGGCTAGACTAGAGGATTATGCCCCTTCCTCAAAATGGGAAGCTCCCCAACAACTAATTCCTAAAATGAATATTTGGTTGTTAAAATATCAAGGGGGAAGCCCTCAAGAAAAACTATTGAATTTTTTCAACCAATCCTCTATGGTTGATATTGCACAATACAACCACAAAATAACCTTACGCTCGCCTGCTCCTCCCCCTGCTCCAACAGCAACTACTCCCAATGATCCCTATTTCAACAACCAATGGCAATATATCAATACAGGAGCAAGTGGAGGCACCGCTGGAGTAGACCTAGATGCCGACCTAGCTTGGGACATTACAACAGGAGGGCTAACAGCCAATAATGATACCATTGTAGTAGCTATATTAGATGATGGCATTAGTCATTCTCAAACAGATTTTGGAGACAACCTTTGGGTTAATCGAGCAGAAATTCCAAATAATGGCATTGATGACGACAACAATGGTTACCAAGATGATTACTTAGGGTGGAATTCTCTTTCGAATAATGATTTGATTTCGGGCGGAGGGCATGGTACTTCTGTAGCAGGGATTATAGGAGCACAAGGCGATAATGGAATTGGCGTTACAGGAGTCAATTGGAATGTCAAAATGATGATTATCAAAAACGACTTTAACACTTCTGAAGCCAATGTATTGATTGCTTATGGTTATGCATTAACTCAACGAAAAATTTACAACCAAACCAATGGGCAACAAGGGGCTTATGTCGTAGCAACGAATGCTTCTTGGGGACTCAATAATGGGCAACCTGCCAATGCTCCCTTATGGTGTTCTTTTTACGATACACTAGGCTCTTATGGAATTCTAAACATAGCTGCAACTGCCAATTCTAATGTAAATGTAGATGCTGTTGGCGATTTGCCCACTGCCTGCCCTAGCGATTATTTAGTAGCCGTTACGAATGTCAACAAATTAGGAAACAAAGAATTGGGCGCAGCTTATGGTAGCACAAGTATTGACTTGGGTGCTTTTGGGTCTGGGGTGTACACCACTAAAGCGCCTTCCAGCTTTGGAATATTTGGGGGAACCTCTGCCGCTTCCCCTCATGTTGCGGGGGCTGTAGCCTTACTTTATTCAGGAGCATGCAGCAATTTTATGGCTTATTCTCTTGTTCATCCCGACAGTGCCGCCCTAAAAATGAAAAGCTATTTAATGAATGGAGTCGTTGGGATTTCAGATTTGAATGGCACTACTGTTTCGGGGGGCTATCTCAACCTATTTAATAGTTTGGGGCTTTGCCTTAATGATTGTCCTAGCAATGCTTGTTTTGCCCCTTATCAAGTTTCAACATCTAATCATATCGATACCCAAGTACAGATTAATTGGGTCTTTCCTCCTACGGTTAATCAAGCTCAATATCGCTATAGAGAACAAGGGGGAACCTGGTCTTCTCTGGTCACAATTCCCATTGGGCAAAACAATGTAGTTCTCAACAATTTATTAGCTTGTACCAATTATGAAATTCAACTCAATTCGCTCTGTGGGGCTACTGTAGGAAACAGTACTTTATACAATTTTAAAACGGATGGTTGTTGTGAGGCTCCAACAGCCTTAAACTATACAGTCGTTAGCTCCGACTCTGTTCTGTTGAATTGGAACAACCTATTGGCTGGAAATACTTATATTCTTAGCTATTTAGAGATGGGTACAAACAATTGGCAACAAATTTCTAATATCTCCAATAATAGTTACTGGTTAACCAATTTGAATGCTTGTTCCTATTATTCTGCCACCTTACAAGCAATTTGTAACAATGGGGATACTACCTCCTATTCTGATACGATAAATTTTGTTACGCAGGGTTGTCTTTCTTGTTCTACCATTAATTACTGCTCTGCAAATGGAAGCAATACAACACACGATTGGATAGATACTTTTTCTGTAGACAATTTTAAGCATGCCTCTGGCAATAACAATGGTTACTTCTTTTATAGTAATGTGGATATTTTCTTGGGCAAAGGTGATTATCATAACATCTCGATTAGCCAAGGAAAAAGCTTCACAGAGCATGTAAAAATATGGCTAGACATCAATCAAGATGGTGACTTTATGGATGCAAATGAAGAAGTATATAGTACTGTAATGCCTGTTAATACAAAAACCGTACAGGGTTCTATTATTGTTCCTGCTACTTCTACGCTGGGTATTACAAGAATGCGAGTCGGTTTGCGTTGGAACAATCCTCCCCCAAACTGTGGTGTAACGGATGCAGGGGAAATAGAAGATTATTGTGTTCAAATCATTCCAGGAACTTCAACGACAACATTGCCCAATCATCTTAGTTCTATTTATGTTTATCCGAATCCATTTTCAGACAACATCACCATGGACATGGCACTTGCCAAACCTACGAACTTAACAGTTGCTATATATTCTGCAACAGGGCAATTAATGCATCATCAAACCTTACTTAACCAAACAACAGGATCACAAAGCATCCATCTAAAACCACAAATTCCAGCAGGAGTTTATTTTTTGCAAATAAGTAGCCCTGAAGGGCAAGTAACCAAACGTATTATAAAGTTATAATCTTCTCGATCTTTTCTTGAATGGAGCATAATGAGATGCTTCATTCAAGGAAAATCAAACTTCAACTGATAACCAATTCCAAAAGTATCTTCTTGCTTTTGTAGATTAGATGCTGTCAAGCCAATTAGCCTAATCTTTTCAAAATCATCTATATTTTCTTTGAGCAAAGTATGTGCAACAGTACGAATTTCATCTAATGATGTGATAAAATGTTCCTTTGACAAACTGCGAGTCATCAATTGAAAATCACTAGTTTTTAGTTTGAGGGTAATGGTTCGTCCAAAGTTATCGGCTTTTGTTAATCGCTCAAAAAACTTTAAAATAATAGGCTCTAAAACCTCTACAATTTCATCAAACGTTGACAAATCGTCCTTAAAAGTACGTTCCACAGCCAATGACTTTCGAATTCGATTGGTATTAACAGGGCGATTATCAATTCCTCTTACAATATCATAATAAAAGCGTCCAACCTTGCCAAAATGTTGAGCCAGTTCTAACTTGCTCAGTTGTTTAAGATCTGCTCCAGTTTTTAGTCCCAAACTTTGCATTCTAGCCGCAGTTACTTTGCCTACTCCATGAAATTTTTTGACTGGTAATTTTTCTAAAAATGCAATGGCTTGCTGTGGTTTTATAACGGTCAAACCATTGGGCTTTTTGATATCAGAAGCAATTTTAGCAATAAACTTACAATAAGAAACGCCTGCCGAACAAGTCAATTGAGTCTGTTCATAAACTTGCGTTATAATTTGCTGAGCAATGATAGTGGCAATAGGCTCCTGCTTTTTGTTGCTCGTAACATCCAAGTAAGCTTCATCCAACGAAAGTGGTTCGATCAAATCTGTATATTCTTCAAAAATGGCTCGAATTTGCCTAGAAACCTCCCGATAGACATCAAACCTAGCAGGCACAAAGATAAGTTGAGGACAAAGCTGCTGGGCTCGAAAACTTGACATAGCAGAATGCACCCCAAATTTGCGTGCTTCATAACTTGCTGTAGCCACCACTCCACGAGCCCCACTCCCTCCTACAGCAATCGGTTTGCCCCTTAGTTCTGGTTGGTCTCTCTGCTCTATGGATGCATAAAAGGCATCCATGTCAATGTGTATAATTTTTCGACCAGAATTTATGACTACCATCAAGTTGTAATGTTACCTAAAAAATAAAATTTGCGAATAAAGCCCTTTTGTTAACGAATAAATCTTCTTCTTCTGCGAATAAGGATTGGAGAAAAGTTAGCCTATGTGACTTCTTATTTTTGTATTCGTAATACACCCAAAACGTTGACGCCTCATATCATTATATCAAATTTAATCTTTTATTTATGAAAATTAATTTTTTTGTCTTACTCCTTTGTTCATGGTTTTTATCTATAGGAACGACCTCTGCGCAAACAGTTGTTGACTTTAAATTCCGAATTTGGAAAAATTCCGTTACCCCAGGCAATTATTTAGGAGAATATACTGGCTACACCGATGGAACTTCAGAATACGATGTTTCAGATCCTTTATCGGGGCAAATTTGTCCTGGAGATCAGTTAATTATTAAAAACCTTACCGCAAAAGATGGGCTGCAACTTTCTTTTAATGGAGGATCAGAAAAAGCAACACTTGCTTTAAGCTGTACCATAGGCTATTCACAACCCATCAGTCTTCTTGCAGATGTTTGTACCTCTGGTTGTCATGCTATTCCCCTGCATTTTCCGAACTGGAATTGGGGAGCTGACCTTACTCTTACTATTCCTCCCTACGATTGTGCCTCTACTAACTTGGTTATTTCTACTGGCATCATAGGCAATACTACCCCTCCAAACAACTGTGGACCTCGTTGGATCTTTATTCCTATGAACTTGGCTCCAACAACTTCTATTCCCAACCAAGCAATCTGCCCTGGTGATGTTGTCAGCCTATCACTAGATCCTGATTTCACATACAATTGGCACACAAGTAATCCAGATGGAACAAGTCCTTCTAGTACTCAATCCTATACCGTTGACATTACCCATATAGCATCAGGTTGTACACAAACCAAAACGTTTACCATTCAGGTCAGCAATCCAGATGCCGATCCTTTTAGCAACTTGACACTTTGTTATAACGAGAGCCTATTATTTACAGAAAACGATTTTGACAATCTATTTGTAGGCAATACTACTCCGCTTAAACTCATCTTTAATGGAACTGTAGTATTTGAAGAAGGCGGAAGTAATGCTGATCATATCATTGATGCCATGACTTATGGCGCAGGGGTTATAAATGTTGAATATGTTTATTATAACAGTACAACGGGATTGACTTGTACTAAAAACTATACGATTACGATTCATCCAGAGATTATAATTGACATGGAAGATAGCTATGGTTTCTGTGATGGCAATTTTGATCCGATCTGTGTATTGCCTCCACTTACCGCACAAATTGGTGTCACCTACCAATGGACAAAAGCAGGAGAATTGGGTATTTTATCAACTAGTTCTTGTTTCACCCCTACCGAATATGGCTCTTACTGTGTAACCGCAACAGACGCTTTTGGTTGTAAAAGAACACATTGCTTTACGGTTTATGAAACGGGTGTTGGAATTCCATCCCCTAAGAGTATCTCTTTCTGCTCTTTGACGGATAATCCCCCTGCTTATATTGGCTGGCCTTCTGATCCATTTGGAGCAGTAGCTTATGGTTTTAGTTGGACCTATACTGACCTAGATGGCACAACCGTTACAATTCCTAACACGGGTGTTTTATACCAAGTGCCCTATTTAGGACCAGGTACCTATACTGCTGTTGTTGTTACTCCTGGTTGTTCTGAAACTTTTACCATTACAGTAGTTGATGAATTACAAATATTTAACAATCATTCTTTTGCCAATTTTACGTTTACGCCACTTATGGCAGGGCAGGTTTCTTGCCAGCCTTTAATTAGTCTATTAGGCGGGGTTGATTCATGGACGGTAACAGATCAATTTGGCACGACCATTCCAACGATTCCTTACTTAGGAGGCATTCGTTTCAACTACACGCTAGGAATTGAATACCAAGTTACATTGAGACGAGAAGTTGCTCAAGATTGTAAGGTCTATATCAACCAATTTAATTGGTTGGATGCCCCCAATAGACACACCAAAGGGAATACCTCTAAACGTCTTAATGATCTAAGTAATAACAATGTAAATGGTATTTCTGAATCAACAACTATTCAAGCCTTCCCTAACCCTACTACAGGTATGGTTAACATCCGTTTATCAGACATAGGGACTACAACAAGCAGCATTCAAGTTATCAATGCAGTTGGTAAAATCGTTGTACAAAAAGAAATTACAGGGCAATCTACCATTGAATTGGATTTGAAGAAAGAGGCTAGTGGCGTCTATATGGTTCGAGTGATCTATGGCGATCAAGAATTAACTACAAAAATTATCAAAGATTAACTTCATAGCCAAGCGTTGTTTTAATAAGGCGCTTTTACCATCACATTTACTTACTGTGGTGACTATGAAACGCATGTAACCATCAATTAACGAGGAGCTCTAAAATTCCCCTCTTACTCTTATAGATTTTAGTCTCATTTCTTCACTGAAATGAGGCTATTTTTTTAGAAAATACGCTCTTAGCCTCCAACGAACCAAACATTCTAACAATAAAATAGCTGGTAGTATAGCTACTAAATACAAAACGGCTAAGGTAGAGTAATAATGATTTAAATAGATCAGAAATGGACTCAGCAAACCAAAAAACAAGGTGCTTACGATAGGGTATAACGTAATGCAGATATAAGATAACAAATAAGCCGTATCTCCTTTGGGTCCTTTTTCTCTCCCCGAAATTTCAGGGTTTACACCAAAAATATAAACGATCTGCAAAAACAACATAGAGAAAAAAGAAAAGCGCCCCAAAAACTTACTGTATTGTTCTAAATTGTAAAATAAATCGGATAGAAGGGTAGGCAATAGATGTGCATAACCTAACATTGCAAAGGTTCCAGCAGTTAGAATCAGCCAACGTATCAATAAAAAATCATCTTTTATGGTGGGTTTCGTATTGGGTTTTGAAGCGTTTTTTTTCTTCAAGACACGCTTTTCCATATTTTTATTTAGGTTATTAAATATTAGTATTGATTCACACTGCTACTTTTATCCATTTGGAACACAAAAAATAACAAACCTGTGAAACAAAATATATATTTGAAGGAACAAAAATTCATTCTGATAACATTGGGGGAAATATAGAACAAAGAAACTTAAGAACATTACTCCGTTAAAAAATCAACGGAGTATTATAAGAATAGATGTCCTTAAAATTAACTAAACCAAAGATCATTAATAATAGTTTCACTATAAACAAAAAAAGTATTACTGTCTTAATACTTGTCATCCAGAGGTTAGTTTTAGCTTCTAAAGTGCTTATTCTTAACGAAAGATGAATACTTAGTTACCGAGCCATTTTACAGTTATTAAAAAGTCCCAAAAGGAAGTAGCCTTTTGGGACTTTTTAAGTCTTTTATTCATAAACTATAAACGCTTACAACATTATTCCACAATCAGTTTCTGCACATATTCCCTATTGTTTATTTCTAATTTTAGCAAATAAACGCCTCTTTCCCATTCTCGAACGTCTAAATAAAATTGATCGTCTTTGACTTGATACGTTTCCATTTTTTGTCCCAATAAAGTATATACGGTTAATAGCTTTTGCTCCAGCTTTTCAGGTGCTAAAAACTCAATATTTATAAATGTATTGGCAGGATTAGGATGTACCTCAAAAACAGAAGTTGTTGTTTCAGCAATAGAATTTGTGGAAAGTACTGTATTGCAGTATGGGTTTATATCGCAAAGAAAGGGATGCGATAAGTGCCAAATGGTGTCCCAATAATTATTGGGAAAAAGGGCTACATCATAATAAAAATTATGCGGTTCTCCTTGGTAAACATGTAACTCAGAGGCTAATCCTAACTGTGTTCTTTTGTGGTGTATTTGTCTAGAACCATACATTGTGGGAAAGGTTGCGCTATTGCTAAACGGAGCACCAGAGTCAATGGGAACTACCGTATCATCGGTACCGTGAAACATAATAATAGGTGCGCTGTCTGAGCTATCTAGCCCATCTAAATCAATTACAGCCCCCCAACAACCAATTACGCCTGCAATATCAACCGTATGCTGATAACTATTTCCAGAACAATCCAAACATCCTAAATCACGATTATCATCTAATGTCCCTGCAACGCCATAAGTTTCGATGGGTCGATCACTTTCGGAAGCATAAGCTGTTTGAACCGCATTGATTGTCCCAGCACTATTTCCCACCATAAAAATAAGGTTGGTATCAATACGAAATTGCTGATGAAACTCCTTCATATAACGAACGGCCGCCCTTGCATCCTGAACGCCTCGATATCCTGCCCGAATAGAACTGACAGAACTTAAAACATTAAAACCTATTCTATAATTAACAGCAGCACAAACATAGCCATAAGCCGTCAAACTATCACACCAAGCTACAACATCTTGCATGCTTTTATCTCCAATTAGAAAAGCGCCACCAAAAAACACCATGACTAATGGACGTTTAGTAGCGGTATCTCCCAAGGGTTCATAAACATCTAAATGCTGAGGAAGGGGAATATTTAGCCCTAGAGCATCATAGCTATCAGCCGAACCATACTGAATATTAGTTAAGACATTTTTTTGCGAAAAAATAGCCTGCTGATAGCGTCCTGGTTGTGCTTGAATCGTCGAAATTAAGACACAAAAACTCAATAAAAAATAAATAACACCTTGTTTCATAACCTATTATATTTAAACATAAACTTAACCATTTAGTTAAAAATACGCATTTTTTGACAACAAAAAAAAGCCTACAGTAGATTTAATACTATAGGCTTGCAATAAATTGCTATCTGTCTTACTTCATCAAAGAAGTATTGGTCTGCATAATCCTAGTAACAATACTCGTTGGCTTCAATAATTGGTTTAGCAATTGCCTTACGAGCATCTCTAACATTTACTGTTTTGTATTTAGCATAGCGCTTAACTCCCATCAGCATCATGCGCAATGGTTCGCCTTCAGCAAAAGAGCACAAGGCATCTTTGGCATTCTTAGCAATGCGATCAATTGCATCAAATAAATACACCTCTAGAATGTGTGTTGGATTCGTAACATCAGCTCCTTTTGCAGCTAATTTTTGAACTCTCAACAAGAGTGACTCACAAGTAAATACATCCATCATTACATCTGCAATATTCATTGTAATTTGCTGCTCTACTTTTAGATTTAGGCTACCGTCCATCTGTGCTTTAGCAGCAGCACCAGCCACAATCAACAAGATTTTCTTCATATTTTTAACCGTATCTACCTCTACACCAAAGGTTCCTTCTGTTTTAGAAGCGGTAGGCATAGATGTCAATTCTTTTTGAACAGCCCAAGCTGGTCCAACCAAATCAATATGACCTTTCATCGCACGTTTTAGTGTCATAGCCAAAGTCAACAAACGGTTAATTTCATTGGTTCCTTCAAAAATACGATTGATACGTGCATCACGATAATGACGAGCCGCTTCATACTCTTCAGAGAATCCATAACCTCCATGAATTTGAACCGTTTCATCTACTACATAATCCAACATTTCAGATCCTAAGACCTTCAACATCGCACATTCAACAGCATACTCTTCTGCTGCTTCTAGTTTGGCCTCTGCGTAAGACATTCCACCATCGAACAATGCTTGTGCCTTTTGTTGCAACAACATTGATGTGCGGTACAAGGCAGATTCTACAGCATAAATTTGAACCGTTTGCTCTGCTAATTTGTACTGAATAGCCCCAAAATTTGAAATCGCTTGTTTGAACTGATGACGCTCATTCGAATAGGTAATTCCTGCTCGCATATTGCGTTTAGCAGCTCCCAATGCCATTACGCCCAATTTAAAACGACCTACATTTAGAACATTAAAAGCGATTAAGTGCCCCTTTCCTATTTCTCCTAATACAGCAGATTTGTGAACTTTTACATTTTCAAAAAATACTTGACGAGTAGAAGAACCTTTGATTCCCAACTTATCCTCCTCTGCACCAAGGCTCAAGCCTTCAACACCAGCTTCTATCAAAAAGCCTGTAAATTTATCTCCATCAACTTGAGCAAAGACAATAAATACATCGGCAAACCCAGAGTTGGTAATCCACATCTTTTGCCCCGAAATAAGGTAATGTTCTCCATCCTCTGTTGGCATTGCCTTGGTTTTAGCGGCCAATGCATCTGACCCTGAACCTGGTTCTGTCAAACAATAAGAAGCGACTAACCTTCCCGAACATAAGCCTGGCAAATATTTTTTCTTTTGCTCTTCTGATCCATAATAAAAAATGGGCAACATGCCTATCCCTGTATGCGCAGAAACCGCTACAGAAAAACATCCTGCATATCCAATTTCTTCTGCAATAATTGTATTGGTATTGGTATCCATTGGCATCCCTCCATACTCTTCAGGTATGTGTGGTCCCAACAAACCTAATTCTCCTGCCACAGCCAATTTTGCTTTAGCAAGTCCCTCTTCTTGTTTCTCTAATGCTTGATAATTAGGCTCAATTTCTGTATTTACAAAATCTTTTACCATTGCACGAATCATATCCTGCTCTTCGTTGGTATCTTCTGGGGTAAAAGTATCTGCTGGTTGAGAATCTTTAATAATAAATTCGCTACCTTTTAAGACTTCAGTTGTCATATTTTCTACTACATCTGCCATAATATTAGTTATTTAGCTGTTTTAATAAATTGTATTTAAAGATGAATATCAAGTATTTATTCTACTTTATCCCCAATTTATTTTTTATTAATTGATTTTGGTAATTTTAGTTCCTATTAATATTACCTAAACTATAAACCCAAGATTAGTTTAATGGTTGCTCCTAAACGCAAAGAAAGAGGCAACGCTAGTGATGCGCAACCTCTCTCTTTCTCCAAAAAGGACAAAATATTCTTCGATTTATTAATGCAAATATAATAAAAAAAAATTAAAATTTTAAACCTCACTAAATAAAAGAATGTTATTTGGCATATTGTACGATCTAATGGCTCTTTTATAGCTAAAGGCGTCAAGCTCATTATTTTTTGATCTTTTGAGCTGCTATTGAATGATAATTTTCTTCTACCAAAGTGATCATTTTTTTATCTTCCAGAATACTTCTAACCCAAAGAGAGAAATAAAAACTAGGCATAATTTCCCAATGAATATAATCGGGATATTTATCGATATAAGCCTCAAGAATTTCCTTTAATCGTTTCTTATTTAAAGGAGCCGCTCGACCAACATGACTTAACCAATGAGTAATAAAAGAAGCCCCCTTATGTTCGTAATACTTATTGCCAATTTTTTTGATTAAATACTTCAATTGCCGTACGATATTGGGGAGCAATAGATAGTTTTCCAATTCCACTTGCAATAAACCTTCGTACAATTTGCTAGTGACTACTTCTATAGGAATGATAAGCTCTCCTTTGATGTCCTCCTTAATAATGGTTAGATCATTGATAGCAGCATCTATTTCTTTTTTGAACCAAGCCTTAGTCGCTCTATAACGAATCAAATACAACTGTATAGAGGGCTGAATTTTGGATTGATAAGGACTGTTTTCTTGAATATAACTTTCCAAAAATTCATTCTTGATTCCTGTTTTTATATAAATTGCTAGACATCTAATTTCTAGATTCGTTAGAATGAATATTTTATGCTGTTTAAAGTGTTTGCCAATATGTTTTTCTTTAATAAAATTCTCCCATATCTCTAGGCTTCTAACGGGCATATTGTTCCTTCCATAAAATAAAGCTATATTAACTAAAAGTCTTAAATAAGCAATTTGTTGATGTGCTCTAAAAGTTGGATAGAGGTCATAAATTGCCTTTTTTTGTTCCAATACTTCTAGCATTTTTAAGTCATTTTTATCCTCACTTTCTTGAAGTAATTCAATCTCCAACAGATAGTTCTTCATCCTCAAATCCTCTGGGTAGTTTTCTTTTATTTTATCCAAAAAAGTACGCTGTTCTTTTATTTTTAAGGACAATTTTGGGTCCACATTATAGTACAATTGATTAAGATTTACTCTTAGGGTATCCAATTGATTAAAAGCATTCAGACGCTCCAAAAGCGCCTCTTCTTTCTCCAAACACTCTAAAATTTCATCCAAAGAATTTTCATTGAGGATATACAAGCTTCTTTTGAGCCGCATAATATCTGTAAGAATCAAATAGGACTGACTTTCCTCTGCTTCTTTTTCAACAGATTTGAGTAAAGACAGAGCGCTTTTATATTGATTTCTGCCTTTTAGTAAATAAACATAATTTAAGTTGGCTCGCAAGAGTGTCGCTCTATCGTGCTGTTGCGTATTTTCAAAAAGGATGTGGAGTATTTTTTTGTACAAACTATGTATGATAATCTTATAGTTATTAACGCCCCTCTTTTGCAGTTGTACCTTTAATTTTTTTTCGTCTAATTCTTTGGCGTTATTCAAAACTTTAAACAAAATCAAAAAATGATTCTTACCATTTGATTTTGACAAACTTACAGTTGTTATTTTCTTTTCATTCTTTGACATAGATTGAATTAATTCGTAACAACTTAATAAGATACTTTGCATTCTTGTAGTATTAATTTTAGTGTGTATTTTGTTTTGTAACTTTTAGCGGCATGTTTTAGTTTTGTCTAATATATCCTAATTTTTCAGACAAAGAATCCCTATATGAAACGAATATTTTTAATGAATGCCCCCTCCCTTCCCCAAAAACTTAAAAACTACTTGATATTTTATTTATCCAAACCTAGTCAACTTACCATTTGGTCATGAAAGCGATGCTTACAAAGCAAACGACTTAGACCAGAAAACGCCCCCTATCCCCCATTAAAATCTAAGTAACTATCGAGCATTCATTACGCATAGTTACTTAAGTAAGTGCACAGCATTAATGCTGTGTACTTACCACCCCACTTTCATTCTCTAAATCAACATTCTAATTGGTGCTTGCATTCATTCTATTTCTTTCTCGAAGTAGAATAGAATAGCTATGCCTAAATCAATTTTAACAACCATGAAAACAAATTTATTTCAAGTCCTATACCTGTCTTTATTTTTCACACATTCTAAAGCATAGAAGACAGTATTTGGACAACACCTCATTTTTTACAAAAAAGACAAAACAGATGAATTTTCCTCCCAAAAATCATATTGCTTTCTCTGATTTTGAAAAAGCAATTAAGCGTTCTTTGCCAATTCCAATGCAAAAAACATTTAAGTCCTTCTTTACTTCGATCTATAAAACCAAGTTCTTTCTCCCCAACCTAGGGCATATAAAGGTAGAGTCTAAAAAAATAGGCAAAAAATTTACCTTTCAGATTCTCGAAATCAACCCTACAGAAGATGCTTATTTGGATGTAACAGCCCTAAAGTCTATTGTTGGTTTTAGTTTTTACGTGGAAGGCAAAGCTAAAGGCTTATTAATTGATCAAAACATAGAAGTTCCGATGATTGTAGATACAGGTATTATCTGTGTTAGCAATTATGGACGATCCAGTATTCAATTATACAAAAATCAACCTTTTACCAATGTCAATCTATTTATTAGAAGCAACGATTTTATTGATTTTATGGGCGATACGCTTCATGATTTACCTGAAGAATTCTGTACTTCATTAGAGGACGATCGAAAATATTATGGTATAGGAGGACCTACTACTACAAAAATTCATCAACTTCTTTTGGATTTGAGACAAGACAATTTTGAAGGACCTAGCGCTATGTTTTTGAGAGAAAGTGCCGCCATGAAAATCATGGGAATTCAATTGGCAGAGTTGATTTATAACACGCATACTGACAATTCGGGCGAATCCGAAAAATTACAATTGGCACATACCATCATGAAAAACTCCTTGGTCGATCCCCCTAAAATACGAGCACTAGCTCGACAAATTGGACTGAGTGAATTCAAACTAAAAAATGGCTTCAAAAAAAGATTCCAAATGCCAATATATGCTTTCTTAATTGATTGTAGAATGAAAAAAGCAGTGGAACTTTTAACCAAAGAATCTTACAGTGTCAAAGAAACCGCCTATTCTGTTGGGTATTCCAACCCCAATTCATTTTCAAATGCCTTTTATAAAAAATATGGTGTTTATCCTACAGAGTTTGTAAAAAACAGATTGGTGTATCGAGCTAGAAGCTAATTCTATCCTCAACTCCACATTTTACGTTTTGAGTAGATCATATTACAAATAGAGTAGATTTATATCTATAAAGTTCGCTTATTTTGATTGATCATTTAAATCAAGGTTCGTTCCCTCATTACTCCATTTAAAAATCGTATTCGATTGATCTATTTCAAAACAATTAAAAACTCTTTTATGAAAACAATTGCAATCACAATGTTATTTCTACTTTCTTTAATCACTTTTCAAGCCTGTCAAACAACAGAAGCAGAAACATGTATTATCACTTGCCAAAACCAAGGAATAGCCCAACAAGATGCTTTTGGTGATTGTACCTGTAATTGCCCCAATGGATACAGCGGTGATTTTTGCGAAATTGAAGATGCCTGTATTACTCAAAATATTAACTGTGGACCAAATGGAAATTGCAACAATGGGGTCTGTGCTTGTGATGATGGTTATGAAGGTTCGTTATGTGACATAGAATCTCGTGAGAAATTTTTGGGTACTTATGGTGCCGTTTGGCTTTGTGGCAACTGGACAGCAGATGTTGGTCTCATTACTATTCACAAAGACCTAAACCAAGTGGATGAAGTAACCATTACTTACATCTATGCCGACGGAACGAGTCATGTTATCCATGATGGAGAAATCAAAAACGGTACAACACTTGAATTTTCAGATATACGATTTGGACCAGATATTGATTTTGTAGGCAGTTATTCCATCAATCCTAACACCAACCAAGAAGAGATCATAGGCACCTTTGAATGGGGAGATGGCAGCGCTACTCAGTCCTGTAATGGAACATGGTTCAAACAATAAATAGTAACGACATATAGGGATTCCTCCTACTCCCAAACCAAGCACAACTAATAAGAATTACAAGGTTTAATATTTTTCATAAGGACTTGTAGGGACTTCTACTGATCAATAGAATACCTCCTTATTAGTTTGTTTCTATAAGCTGTTCCGAAAACCTCGTGAACAGCTTTTTTTCTGGATTTTTGAAGATTTATTTTTTAGCGTAGATCATCTTACAAATAGAGTAGGTTTTAGTCAACGAAAGTCCTTTATTTTGTATTACCTGCTCGTCCCCACAGCAATATTTTTATTCATCCAATTTTTTTATCCAGATGCTTATTTCAACATAGGTAGTCTACCAATTTGTTATGCCCTATCCCAACCTAAATTCATTATACTTTATCAGTATAGATTATAAAACCATTAATCGTACAATTATGAAAAAAAATTATTTATTGTTCTTTATTCTCCTTAGTTGGCAATCTATTTTTGCGCAAAATTATACCTTAGAAGCTTATTGGGAAAACACCAACAATCCCTCTAAAACAAAACTTACGAAGTCCTTTTGTGGACCAGGAAAAGTCACCTTACATTATTCTTGGGATCCTGGATTCTCAATACAAAAAGCAATTGGCACCCCATTTACTACTGATGAAGATAAAGTATATTTAATTGTAGAATATTACCAAACAGCTAATAATCAATGGCTCCCTTACAACAATTCTGGTGCGCTCCCTTTTCATTCATCTATCCTTGGTGTGGATAACTCAGACCCAGGCACAACAGGCTCTATGGATATTACTGTAAATAGCACTGGTGTACAAAAATTTAGGGTAACGATAAAAAAAGAATATATTGATTCCAACGGAGTATCAAGCTTTCCCTTTACAAAAAGTACACCTGAATATGAACTTCATTCAACCATAACTCCCTTGACACTAAGTTCTGAACTAAAAGCAGGGAGCCAAACCTTTCAGAGTAGTTCTACATTTTCCACTTCGAATATAGTTTGTGATGATGATTTAATTCTTGAGAAGATTAAATGGAATCAATGCGCTAAACAGTATGTCCTTTATTTAGACGAAGTTAATCCCTCCACAGGTCAAACTACTCCTGTAAAAACAATAGGTCCTGCTCCTATCTCAGGGCTTTCAGCAAGCATGAACCTAAACACTGTTTTTGGCAATGACCTTCAAAAGGGAAAACTGTACCGCATCAATTTAAAAGTAGGCAATGGCAATGGAGTTTGGACAAGCCTCAACCACAATGTTTTTTACATTAATTATCACAGCACCAAAAATCCTTCCATTTCTATCAATACTCCCAACGACATTTGTATAGGAACACCCGTTACCATTACCCTAGCTGATCCCCCTAACAATTTCCAATGGACTTCAACTAGTGGTAGCTTACCAACAGGAATAAGCAGCACCATTACCCCAACCCAAACAGGGGTCTATAATATTACCACCAACGATCATTGTGTCAACTTACCCAATGACCTCCAGATTACAGTAAAAGCACTCCCAACAGTTGATGCAAGCAACAACCAAAGCGTTCACTGTACCAATGTACTTAACCCTATACAATTGTCTGCTAATGCCACCCCATCAGGAGGGACAGGAACATGGAGTATTAATCAAGGAACCATTAATGCAGCAACAGGCGTATTTGATCCTAATCAGAATTCCATTCCCAACAATTTTATAGCAACATACAACTACACTGCTCCTAATGGATGCTCTAACAGCGATGATTTTTCATTTGCTTATTACGATCCTTCTACTTTTACAACTACTGTTAACAATTTGACTTGTCACAACTCCAACGATGGCGCTATTTTTACCTTAGCAACAGGAACACCCCCTTATAATTTTTCGTTAAATGGACAGTCTGGGTTCAGTTCCTTAACAGCAGGAACTTATCAGGTAGAATTAACCGATGGTCATGGCTGTATCTCTACCCAATCGGTTGCCGTAACCCAACCCCAAGCGATCACCGCCGCCCTAAATCTCCCCTCCCCTTATGCTGTTTCTTGTTATGGAGCAGGCATCTATGTTCAAGTAATCAATGTACAAGGAGGTACAGGTACTTATCTTTATAATTTTGGAACTGGTTTTACCTCCAATTCAGGTAAGCTACTCTACCCAAAATCTACCCCTTATCAAATTCAGGTAAAAGATCAGAACGGTTGTATCAAAAATCTCTCGTTTCAGTTAAATGCTCCCGCTGCTCCTATTACTGCCGTTGCCAATTCCAACCATCCCACTTGTTATGGCATCGCCAATGGAAATATTGCGTTAACAATTAGTGGAGGAACTGCTCCATATAGTGTATCTTGGAACAATGGATCAACAGGTGCCACCAACAACAACCTAGCAGCAGGTGTACACACTTATACGATTACGGATGCCAATGGCTGCAAATTAAGCAATAGCATAACATTGACCAATGGATCAAGTGGAATCACAGTGAGTGAAACCATTACCAATAGCAGCTGTCACGGTACCAATGATGGAGCAATTGCCCTTACTTACAATCCCAATTATAGTTATGCTTGGAGTACAGGAGATGTTGGTAATAGTATTTCTAATCTCGTAGACAATAATTATAACGTTACACTAACCAATAATGCTTCAGGCAGTTTTTATGGCTGTAAAACCATCAAACATTATGCTGTTAATACTAATAATCAATCTTATTGGCACAAGAACACCTTAAACACAACTGGTGGCGAAGATAAAATTATAAAAACCATCACGGATGCCAACAACAATGTTTACGCCCTTGGAGCCTTTACGGGAGCTACGGAAATAGATGGTCAGGCAATACAAGCTGGTTCTAGCAATCAAAAAGGTATTTTTGTTAGTAAGCACGATGCTTGTGGCAAACTAAAATGGTTGGCCCATTCTACCATAAGTACGAATCTTGACATTTTTGGATTAGAGATTATACTAGATGGTGCCAATCATCTACAAGTATTTGGTGAACTCGATAATACAGCGACTACTTCCTTTAACATGGAAAATACAGATGGCAACACCCAAACCTTAACCCTTAATGCTAGTAATGATGTATTTAGTGTTCGCATTGATTTATTATCGGGAGCTTTTTCTAATGCCAATGACTATGCAATTGATTATGCAGATGATGTCAATGGAATTGCGATGGACAACAATCTAATCTATTTCGCTGGTAAATTTAATAACAAAGCCGAAGTATGGAGATACAATGGAGGCGCACTAAACCCATTGTTTGGAGACAGCAACCCAGATAATGAAATGACTGCTATTGCTGTTGATGGTTCTAATATTTATGTGACGGCCAATTTAATAGCGCCCGCTTCTTTTAATGGCAACTTTATTCCAGTTAATGGTCTACAAGAAGCTGTTTTATTGCATTATAATAATGGAACCTTAGTAACACAGGCTGCACAGGCAGAAAACATGAGTTTGAACGATGTCCTTATTGCCGATAATGGTCAAGTATGGGTAGCAGGACAATGGGCAGGTCCAACCAGTTGGGGAAATGGGCTTCATGCCAAATATCCAACTGCTATTGTTGCTTCCTTTGCTCCCAATGCCATCACCAACAATACCAATACGTTTTACATTGACCATAAAAATTCTATGTTCACCCAAGCTACTGCCATTGCTTTGTCAGAAAAGAATGATCGCTTGTACACAACAGGTACTTATAGAGGACAAATCATTGGTATGAAGCAAGCGCAATCCAACAATTTAGTTCAAGAAGCTGGAGGAATGGGCAACCATCCTGCTATGTGGTTGGCTTCCATTGACCTAAGCTCAAGTACGCCTTCTCTAGATTGGATTAACTTATCAATGAGCAATAGCCCTATTGAAGTGTTTGATATAGCGACAGATGGTTTTAATAGCTATGTGGTTGGAGCTTATCAAGAAGATATGGTATTACCGCCTTCTTCTAATCTTTTTCATCCAAGTAATGGACAACAATTAGGCTACATCATTAGAGGGGGAGCAGCTTATGGGCAAGCTGTATTTTACAGAACCGTTGCGGGCAATGGTAATGGGACAGCCTCGACAGCAATCGCTCACTTATCTAAAGAGGTTTCCAGCAATACCACTTCTTTTATGACTAGTACAGAAAGCATCCATCAAACAGCTAGTCCTTCATCCATACAATTGTTTCCAAACCCCAATAAGGGGAATTTCACAGTACAATTAGAGGGAATAGAAAAAGGTTCTGCAACTGTCAAAATCATGGACATATCCAACAGAATAGTCTATCAACAACAAACTGAAATGATTAGTCCAAAAATTACAGTAGCCTTAGCCCCACTATCTCTACAAAAAGGAATGTACATTCTAAATGTAGAAATAAATGGCCAACAGCACTACGCTAAATTTTTATTGCATTAAAAATAATATTCTTAGTTATGAAGTTTTTAGAGCCAAAAACAAAGCTGTTTTTTTCTATCCTAGAAGTAAAACCTAGCCTTGATACAACATTTAGTATAAACAATAGTTAGGGGTTCTAAAAGAAGATTTATACAGGGTGAATCCAATTAAAGCATTCATCCTGTACTTTAGAATTACTCCTAAAATAAAAAAATGCTTTATTGGAATACAACAATGTTCCAATAAAGCATTTTTGGCGTAATAGCGAGAAAACAACAACTTTTTGTCACTACTTACTATTTATAATCCAACACTAATAGGGCTCCCCCTAATTCTGTTCTATGATTATAAATCAACATTTACTTACTTAATCTTACTGTAGGCTGATTTGATGCTCACCAATCATCTTGCGAATATTGATTAATGCATAGCGCATACGACCTAGTGCGGTATTAATGCTAACATTAGTTAGCTCTGCAATTTCTTTAAAACTTAACTCTGCGTAATGTCTTAATAAAATTACTTCTTTCTGTTCTTGTGGCAACGCTTCTACCAATTGTCTAACCTTGGCATAGGTTTGATTCTTGATAATCGTATTTTCTTGATTGTCATCACTTGTATTGATCAAGTTAAAGATGTCAAAATCTTCAGATGGTGTGATGGTTTTTCTGCGTTTGTTTTTGCGAAAAAAATCAATGCATAAATTATAAGAAATACGAAGCGCCCACTGTAGGAACTTTCCCTCTTCATTATACTTTCCAGAACGAAAAGTATCAATAATTTTAATGAAGGTTTCTTGAAAAATGTCATTGGCTAAATCTGTATCCTTTACAAACATGTAAATAGAGGTGTAGATTTTACCTTTGTGTCTAGTGAGCAATGTTTCAAATGCTCGCTCATCACCACGTATATACGTGCGGATAAGGTCTTTGTCGGTACAAGACTTACTACTTTGCATAATTACTTTGATTTACTTACTTACAACTAAAAAAAATGCTAGGGAGTAAAATTTTCGACGATAGGCAATTATTGTTTTTATTTAAGAAATAATATTTTTTTATTAAAAAAGAGATAGACTTCATCAAGAACCTTTTTATTTTTGTATTCTTGAATTCAACAAAGACTACTCAATAGTTGGGTGATAATACAAAGTAAATTTTGTCGTGTGGAGTTTTGAACAAATAAAGTTAACTTTTTTGTGCCAATTTCTGTTATTTTTAAACTATTTTTTTAGTTATTTAACAATTAAAGACAATCTGCATTCCCTCAAACAATTATTTTTTTTTTTAAGTTATATATTGATTTGTGCAGAAGTTTTGTCAAAAAAAAAGTTTTGATTTATTTTTTAGCCTAGAATTATCAATATTCACAAACTATTTTTTAGTATTTTTTTTAACTAAACTATTTACGCTGTTTTAGTTTATAAGGTTTCATTAATGACGAAAAAAAAATCTATCCACATCCTTGGTGCTCGTGCCAATAATCTACAAAATATTGACATTGAGATACCGTACAATCAGCTGGTCGTTGTAACAGGAGTTTCAGGCTCAGGAAAATCCTCTTTAACAATTGATACCCTTTATGCAGAGGGGCAACGTCGTTATGTAGAGAGTTTATCCTCTTATGCTCGTCAATTTCTAATGCGAATGAAAAAACCAGATGTTGACAATATCAAAGGGCTTTGTCCTGCCATTGCTATTGAACAAAAAGTTGGTACAAAAAACGCACGATCAACAGTTGGTACACTTACAGAGATTTACGATTACCTACGAATTCTTTATGCTCGAATTGGAAGAACTTTTTCACCTATATCTAATCAAGAAGTCAAAAAGCATACCGTTTCTGATGTTGTTGATTATGTTTTGTCTTTAGAAGTAGGAAAACGGGTAATGCTCCTGATTCCTTTTATGCAAAGAGAAGGTCAATCTTTAGCCAAAACGTTAGACTTTTTATTACAAAAAGGATACACTAGAGTACTGTACAAAAACAAGTTACAAAAAATTGAGGCGCTAATTGAAGACCATGCTAGTGTAGAAAATCCCACCGAGGAGTTAAAAATACTAATTGACCGTTTTGTCTCTACTAGAGACGATGAAGACAATGCAAAACGAATTGCAGATTCTTCTCAAATTGCACTCCAAGAAGGGCACGGCATCTGTATGGTTCAAGATACAGATGGCAATGAGGCTTTATTTAACAATAAATTTGAATTGGATGGCATTCTGTTTGAAGAACCAAGTCCTCAACTATTTAATTTCAACAGCTCATTTGGTGCTTGCCCCTCTTGTGAAGGATATGGGCAAGTCATGGGAATTGACGAAGACAAGGTTATTCCCAATAAAACAAAATCTATCTTTGAAGAGGCAATTGTTTGCTGGCGAGGTGAAAAAGTTGGTAAATGGCGCCAAAAGCTATTAAATGTTGCCCATAAAATAGATTTCCCTGTGCATACTCCTTATCGAGAACTTAGCGAAGAACAACGTCAATTATTGTGGACGGGGAACGAGTTGTTTGATGGGATCAATGCGTTTTTTGCCGAACTAGAATCTAAAACTTACAAAATTCAAAATCGTGTTATGTTGGCACGATATAGAGGCAAAACAAAATGTCCTGCTTGCAATGGTTCTAGATTGCGCAAAGAGGCCCTCTATGTTTATGTTGGTGGTAAAACGATTGCTGATTTAATCAATATCCCTATTGAAGATTTTTATGCCTTTTTTCAACAATTGGAGCTGTCCGATACCGATTATGAGGTTGCTCGACGCCTAATTATAGAAATTACAACTCGTTTGCAGTTTATGTTGGATGTTGGTCTCAATTATTTAACGATTGACCGCATTTCATCAACCTTATCTGGTGGGGAGATTCAGCGCATTCACTTAACACGTTCTTTGGGTTCTAACTTAACCAGTTCACTCTACATTTTGGATGAACCAAGTATTGGTTTGCATCCTAGAGACACTTCTCGTTTGGTTAAAGTGCTTAAAGCGCTTAGAGACTTAGGCAACACGGTAGTCGTTGTTGAACACGAAGAGGACATTATTGCCAATGCCGATTATTTGGTGGATATTGGCCCTCATGCGGGAGTTCATGGCGGAAAAGTAGTATTTGCAGGTCCTTATGAGAACATCCATAGCGAAGCAGCCGATTGCTTAACAGCTAAATATATGAGTGGTCGCATGGAAATTGCGGTTCCTCCTAATCGTCGTACTTGGACAGAATCCATCACAATAAAAGGAGCTAGACAGCACAACCTAAAAGATATTGATGTAACTTTTCCGTTGAATGTGTTTATTGCTGTATCTGGTGTCAGTGGAAGTGGAAAAACCACCTTAATCAAACAAATTCTTTACCCTGCTATGATGCATAAAATGGGGGAAGGAACCGAAAAACCAGGAGCACATAGTGCCATTGAAGGAGATGTAAAGTCCATTCACAGAATAGAAATGGTCAATCAACAACCTATTGGAAAATCTTCTCGCTCCAATCCTGTCACCTATGTAAAAGCCTATGATGCCATTCGCAAGTTGTTTTCTAGTCAACAGGCTGCTAAGATAAAAGGGTTCAAACCCAAACATTTCTCGTTTAATGTAGAGGGGGGTCGCTGCGAAACGTGTAAAGGAGCTGGTGAGACAATTGTCAGCATGCAATTTTTGGCCGATGTGCGCCTTACGTGTGACGACTGTAACGGTTTCCGTTTTCAACGAGAAGTTTTGGGCATTCGCTACAAAGAAAAAAACATCTACGATATTCTTAATATGACAGTTGAGGAGGCCTTGGTTTTCTTTGAAGACAATGAAGAAATTATTACTAAAATTCGCCCCTTAGCAGATGTTGGTTTGGGATATATTGGTTTGGGGCAACCTTCTAGTACGCTTAGTGGTGGAGAGGCGCAACGGGTAAAATTAGCTTCTTTCTTAGCCAAGGAAAATAGTAGAGAAAAGATTCTATTTATTTTTGATGAGCCAACGACAGGGCTGCATTTCCACGATATACAAAAACTACTAGATGCCTTTAATGCCTTGGTTGAAATTGGACATTCCATTATTGTCATTGAGCACAATCTAGATGTGATTAAGTCAGCTGATTATGTGATTGATCTAGGGCGTGATGGTGGTATCAAAGGTGGGCAGTTGTTGTTTCAAGGTACACCAGAGGGATTAACAGAAGTAGAGGATTCTTATACGGGTCAGTATTTGAAGGAAAAAATGAGTTAATTCATTTTTCTATTCTATAGAAGGGCGTTGTTGGCTTAGGCTGACAACGCCTTTTTGTTTTTTAATTCATTCTTGAACATGCTCTCACTTACCAACTTACTAGAAAGTACTTCTTAAAAGATTGCTTTTGATCGAAAAGTATTATTTTTTTGTATCTTTTCAACTTATTAATAACAACACAATTTGCAATTATGCCATCTATCCTAAACAAATATGCTCAACTACTTGTCAATTACTGCGTTAGCCTAAAAGAAGGTGAGCGAGTATTGGTTCAGTCTACCACTTTAGCCGAGCCATTAGTCCGAGAAGTTTATAGGGAAGTGCTGCGAGCGGGAGGTCTTCCACATATTCAAATGGATTTTAGAGATCAAAATAGCATTCGCCTTAACGAAAGTAAAGCGGCACAACTTGAATATATCGATCCTATTTATGCCTTGGCAATGGAAGAGTTTGATGCTTATATTTATATCCGTGCGCCTTTTTATAGCCGTGCCACTCAAAGCATTAACGCTGAGCATTCTAAAATTGCAACAGCTGCCAAAAAACCTTATCGTCAACGCTATTCTGAACGAACAGCGACCTTAGCGTTAAAACGTACCCTGTGTGAATACCCGACCCTTGCCAATGCGCAAAATGCAGGACTTTCACCAGAAGCCTATGCTGATTTTATTTATAATGCCTGTCACTTGTTTGATGAAAATCCCCAAGCCTGTTGGGAAGAAGTTAGCCGTAACCAACAAGCCGCTGTAGATTTGCTCAACAATAGAACAAAAATGCGTTATTTAGGTGATGGAATAGACATTCATTTTTCTACTGAAGGAAGAACGTGGATTAATTCAGATGGCAAAACCAATATGCCTTCTGGAGAAGTCTATACGGCTCCTGTTGACGATTCTGTTAATGGAACTATCCATTTTGCTTATCCATCTATGTTTATGGGAGAAGAAGTTGAGGGAATTACCCTTTGGGTCAAAGATGGATGGGTTGAGAAATGGGAAGCGAAGAAAGGGAAAAAATTATTGGATAAGATCTTTAGTATTGACGAGGGCGCTCGCCGTTTTGGTGAAGCAGCCATAGGAACCAATATGCGTATACAAACTCCTGTAAAAAATATCCTCTTTGATGAAAAAATTGGAGGAACTGTACATATGGCAGTTGGTCAAGCTTATATACAAAACGGTGGCACCAACCAATCTGCTATCCACTGGGATATGATTGCAGATATGAAAAATGGAGGGCAAATTTTTGCAGACGATGAATTGATTTATGAAAGCGGCAAATTTATATTTTAACAGTTAACTTTTTTTGTTCTTTGGCAACCACGTAGTAGCAACACCGTTAATCGAATTAGTAAATAAAAGCTGAGCATTAGCGGTACGGTTTACTTAGCTGTACTGCTACTTCTTGGTCACGATAGAGCCTGAGGGTTGTCAAAAAAGCATTTTTTTACTTATAACTTTACTATGCCTTCTTCTCCTACGATATCCACCAAGAAAGTATTTTGGTTAGGGCTTTTTAGCTATGCCATTTTAGCCATATTGGCCATTGTCTTTTATAAAGAGCGTACCATTTTTGCAGATGTGGCGTTTCGCTTTTTTGCCATGATAAAAGATGGAGATTATGCCATACAAGTCCATCGTTTTGGCTCTTTTTTTACGCAGTCCTTTTTGTATCTTAGTCATGCCTTGGGGTTGCCCTTGAAGAATATTATGATCAACTACTCTGTTGGTTTTATCGCTTATAAGGCTCTTGTTTTTGTGCTTTGTTTCAAAGTATTAAGGCAACCTACCCTAGCCATAACCCTATTATTTACGGATATTTTGATTGTTGCTGAAACCTTCTATTGGATTCAATCTGAGTTAGTAGAGAGCATTACCTTTATCATTCTCTATTTTGCCGTATTAAAACACATTTCGACTAAGAAATTACATCTACTACGCCTATTACTGGTCTTAGGGATGCTGATTACCGTACTCTTTTTTCATCCACTTGCCTTTATTCTATTTCTCTTCATGAGTTTATTCTCATTTTTGAGTACAGAGGAGGCAACTTATAAAAAGTATTTAGTCGGTGGATTGCCAATTGCTGTCATCATCCTAGTCGTCAAATCACTTTATTTTAAGTCTCCTTATGATAATAGTGGCATTAGCCTAATGCAGAATTTTATTAATTCTTTTCCTAATTATTTAGGGCTACCTTCTAATTACAGGTTTTTAACTTATGTGGTTCAGGATTATTACTTTCTACCCATCTTTCTATTTATTTTATTGGGCTATTATCGCAAGCACCAATTATGGTTAAAATTTGGGGTACTTGCATCCTTTTTCTTTGGCTATTTATTTTTGGTCAACGTCTGTTTTCCCCATAACAATGTGCAGTTCCATATGGAGTCCTTTTATATGCCCCTTAGCTTATTTGTAGCCCTTCCATTTGCCTTAGATATACTACCCCTCGTTCCTAAAAATCGTATTCTAATCCTTTTGAGTTTGGTCATAAGTTGTCGATTGATACATATTGGTTTTCAGCACCAAAAATTTACCGACTGTCTAGATTGGAAACGAGAATTATTACAAAAAACAGCTTCCTCAAAAAATAAAAAGCTAGCCATTAGTGCCAAACATGTTCCAATGGATACACTGATGCTAAGTTGGGGGAGTTCTTATGAATTTTGGATGTTATCTACGATAGAATCTGGCGAATCTCGTTCTGTTATTATTTATGACGATCGAAAACGACTCACTCAATGGGGCAAAATGAAACATACGAAGCTTTTTATAACACAGTGGGGAGCTACTTTATATCAAGATCTTCCCAAGGAATACTTCAATTTTCAGGACACCACTACGACCTATGTAGATTATAACCCTCAATTGCATTAATTTGAGTTGAATACTTGGAGCAGAGCATACAGCCCCAAGTATTCAACCTTATTATTCGGCTTCAGCATCCTTCATTTTTCGCTGTTTCCCTAACAAGATAGCTGTTAATACAATACCAATAAAGAACAAAACAATGGCAATATATTGTGCTTGTGAAAGCGAAAAGCCAGCTACGGTATAATCGTCATTAATTCGTATCATTTCCAATAAGAATCGCTCCAAGCCTGTAAAAATAAGGTAAACAGAAAAAACAATTCCATGCAAGGTTACTTTGTGACGGATTGTCCACAAAATGGCAAAAATCACTAGGCAAATAATGAGCTCATAAATTGGTGTTGGAAAAACGGGTTCTTTCAAAATATGACAATAATTGCCAAACTCAGCAGGATAAAAACAATCTTCCATTGGAATTCCCTCATTAATAACATTATTCGGGTAGGTATATCCCCACAACCAATCTGGAATCCAGCTAAAGGGTTTTGCATAACGATTTGGATCTCCCCAATCTCCATCTCCTGAAAAATGGCAGCCCAAACGCCCCAAGCCCGTTCCCAAAATCATAGCAGGAGCACAAGCATCCAACATTTGACTCAGTGGAATTTTTTTGCTTCTAATGTAATAAGAAACAACAAAAAACGCCAAAATAAATCCACCATACACTGTCAATCCACTACCACTAAAAAAGTCACGCAGAGCCGCCTCCCAAGAGACATAATCAACTTCTGTCATATACAACAACTTAGCGCCAACAATACCACTAATCGCTGCAACAATAACAATATCACTCACTCTCTGATGGGGCATTACTAGTTTTTGGATGGTCTGAGGAGTAGGATATTCAATTAATTCTTTTTGTTTTTCTCTGTATTTTGAATAGGCAAACAAAAGCGCTAACACCAGTCCACCTACCCAAGAACCATGTTCCATGGACAATAGATAGGTTTTAGCATCATTTCCAACAAAAGGTGCAGGATTCATTAACGCATAAACACCCTTAAAACCAAAAACAAAGCCCAACAGCGCATTGGTCAAAATATCAATTATAGATAGCGGTTTTCCTACCGTTTGTTCCTCTTCTATTCCCTCCAAAATTCCCAATTTTTCTCGACGCCTAAGATCTAAACTTAAGGCTAAGCCACAAGCTAAAAAAGTTAGGGCTAGAAAAAAACCATAGGTTTGAACTAAAGCTAAAGCAGGAAGATCTATTCCAAATATATCGTAAAAGGCATATCTTAGATTCGGATACATAGTTGTGTTTTTTCATTGAAGTTGTCAAAAAGTAGCATTGTATTGCTACTGCTACTTAAGTAGGTGGTCAAAATTAATAATAAAAAATGACATCTACTTTTGTTATTTGTTTTTAAACTCATAAAGTTTTGTTGGCTTATCCTTAATAAAGCACATTCAAAGTTTTACAAAATGGAATGTTGGCAACAGGCTAATAGTTGCTGAATAAATCGTCTATTTTTTTGCTCTTTTAGGAAGGCATTTATTTAACGATGATAAACCTTTTATGAATTAATATTGTTTTGCTCTTATAATCACAACTAGCATTATAAATCACAACTCCAATGAAACATTTATACCTCCTATTTATCCTGTTTTATGCATTCCCACTTTCTGCTCAAGATATGCTCAACTTTCCCAAAGAGTACTCTAAAAGTCTAAGTGCGACTCCCTTGGATGTTTGCCTGCGTCAATCTTCAGAAACCCTTGAACACCTTAACGATAAAGATATTTCACAAGCCCATCAATTAAGTCTTTATGGTCAACAATTGCTTCATTTAGGGCAGCATGAGTACGCTAAAGAAGTCTTTGAAAAAGTTTTGGAGATCAATAATCAAGCTTACGGAAAAAGTGACATTCGTTATGTAAAAGCACTATTGGATTTAGCCAATGCTTATATGCTATTAATTCGCTATAACGAAGCCGCAGGAATGTATGAGGAAGCACTAACCACTGTCAAAAAAACACTGGGGATTCAGTCCCCTGAATACCTTGAAACGCTTAATGAAAGTGGGTTTGTCTATACCCGTGTCCAAAACTGGAACAAAGGTATTTCAATGTACAAGGAAGGGCTAAGAATTATAAAAAAACAGCACAAAACCAATACGATTTATCATGCCATTATACTCAACAACCTAGGGGTTTGTATCAAAAACAATTACAACTACAAAGCAGCCATCAAAAATTATGAAGCTGCGTTAAAGATTGCTCAACAATCGCCTCGATTAGCAATTAGTATTGCGGCAAATTTGGCAGAATGCTACGCCTTAGTTGAGCGTAAAAAAGAAGCCAAAGATTTGTTGCTTCAATATACCCCCATTGCAAAAAAAATTATCAGCACAAAAGACTTAACCTTTGCTCGAGTATGGATGCAATATGGAGTGGCCTATACCGCATTAAATGATTTTGACGGAGCGAAAGAGGCCTTTACCAATGCCTTTCTAGCCAATAGTCTAACCTTTACTAGTCTTTCTAGTATCCCCGACCAAGCAGATGATTTAATGTTCAAAAATGACTTTTTGGCCACCTGTGGGCAAGCAGGGATTATGATGTACAGCATAGAAATGTACAAACGCCTTTATGAAGCTACCAATGATGTTACTGCATTAAAAGATGGATATAAGATTGTAAAAGCCATGACAAAATATGGCGAAAAGTTAATGAGCAGCTATTTGTCCGAAGCCAATAAATTAATTCTATTTCGTCTAGGTGCAGCCGTTCTTTTTGATCGAAGTATCTATTATGCTTATGAATTACACCAACACACCAAGGACAAACAGTACATTGAAGATGCTTTCTTTTTTTCCGAACGCAGTAAATCAACCCTATTGGTCAATGCCTTGCGTTCTAAAGAAAATCAAAAGCTCCTAGATTTGCCAACAGGGATTCTAACAAAAGAAAAAAACTATAAAGCAACGCTCAAAAACTTACAAAAACGTCAAATAGAGGCAGCAACAAAGGAAGAACAGAATCAAATTCAACAAGAGATTAATGATTTAAACATTAAGATCGAGCAATTTAAAGAATCTTTACAAAAGGATTATCCCGATTATTATCAACATCGTTATAGCATTGCATTGAGTAATTTAGAAAGTGTTCAAAATTTCCTAGCTAAAGATAATAAGGTTTTAATTGAATACGCTTTAGGCTTAGAATTTCACTATGCCTTTGTCGTTACGAAAAACACCTTAGATATTGTTCCCTTAAATTTTAATCCCACAGCATTTAATCAGCACACCCTCAACCTTAGAAAAACACTAACCAATTATCGTTTTATTACCAAAAATTCCGTCCAAGCAGATTCTTTGTTTAGAAATTCGGCTAGTTATTTTTATACCACCTTTGTAAAACCATTGTTGGCAAAAACTACAAAAGGGCAACATCTTATTATTGTTCCCGACCAAAATTTAGGCCACTTACCTTTTGAAACGTTTTTGACCACTGCCCCTCAAAAAGCATTGGATTTTGCCAATTATCCTTATTTATTAAAAGAATATCCAATTAGCTACAGTTATTCTGCGACGATCTTAATGGGACAAGAACAGCGTCAACAAAGTCGTAATGTCCCCAAACGTGGAGTTCTTGCCTTTGCGGCTGAATACCCTAAAGTTTCAGCCAATTCATTCAGCCATCAACGCAGCGGAAATATTGGAATCGTTCGAGAAGGTCTGCAACCCTTACCAGGCGCACAAAAAGAGGTAGAGCTCATGCAACAGTATTTATTTGGAGAATTTCATAATGGGTTGACAGCAAGCGAGCGTAATTTTAAAAAGAATGCCGCTGATTATGGTATTATCCACTTGGCTATGCATGGAGTTTTGGACAACAAAAACCCAATCCTATCTAGCTTAGTTTTTTCTGAAGATAGTTCCACGGTAGAAGATAATTTTTTACGTGCCTATGAAATTGCACAACTGGATTTAAACGCAGATTTGGTGGTTTTATCTGCTTGTGAAACAGGCTATGGAAAGTTTCAACAAGGCGAAGGGGTAATGTCCTTAGCGCACTCTTTTTCTTATGCTGGCGCATCTTCTATTCTGATGAGTTTATGGCAGGTCAATGATTTTTCGACCAGCCAAATTATGAAGAATTTTTATGTTAATATTGCCAAGGGCTGGACCAAAGAAAAAGCATTAAGAGCCGCTAAATTAGATTATTTATCAGACCAACATAATAAAGCCGCTTTACATCCAGCTTTTTGGGCTGCATTTGTTCAAACTGGAGATGTCGAAGCGCTAGAGTTAGTCGCAAAATCAGGTAAAACGTTCAAAGAGATGGGCATGATGATGATGAGTGGGCTTGCTTTATTGGTTGTGTTATTGGGGTATGGATTCTTTCGTTGGTACCGTCAGAGATAAATAGGAAAAAAGGATAGCATTACTCTCCTAAAACATCATTAATCCGATTCTTTAGGACCAACTGGCCATTGTTTTATTCCCCTTACTACCGTTCCATTTTCATAAACGGCTAGGAGCTTTTTACGGCAAATATGTGCTTCATGGGGGTAACCAAAGGCATTGTTTAGGTACCAAATTCCATCTTTTTGAACACTTCTATTAAGATGGCTGTGCCCATAAATGTGTAAATCTGTCTTTAATCGTTTTAGCTGTTCTTCAATTCTGCTAGAGCCAAAAACAGGCAGTAAAGATTTGACGAGCTTTGGGACATTAGAAGGGATTAATGAGGCTCTAGGTAAGAAGTGAGAGAAAGAGATAATTTCTTTGCTTTTTTGTTGCAAAAAGGGTTCATTCATTTGTAAAAAATAATCGGTCAATGCCTCTTCCTCCATCATCCATTTACAAGCCTTAAAATCAACCCAAGCTCGTCGGATTGCCGCAGAAGGTTGCCCAAAAGAAAAATCATACCAAGCAAATATGGGTACAATACTTAAAGCAGGACTCACAAAAGGTCTTGTCTGAACTCCCGTTGCGTTTGCCAATGCTAACAATTGATAGAATTTTTTAAAAGAATCCTCCTCTCCTTTTGCTTTGAGCCACACATCGTGATTGCCTGGCACAAATAACACCTTAAAAAACTTGGGTACCAAGGATTCAAATAGTTTCTGAACTTCTTTTAAATCATGGGTAATATCTCCTGCAATAACTAATATGTCTTGCTGATAATCCATTTCTGAGAGTTGTAAAAACCAATCTAAGTTTTCTTTATAGTCAATGTGTAGGTCTGATGTTGCCCAAACTCTCATATAGGGTTGCTCTTTTTATGGCAATTGATTGGCTATCATAAAACCCGTCAATGCTTATTGTGATCAATGATATTGTTGTTGTTCACTCTAATATAATAACTTTACACTCTATCTTTTAGAAAAATAAAATTAATGAGTAGAATAACAGACTTCATTTTGCCTACCAATAATCTAATTTATGAGGGCTATGCCCTTTTTTGAAATTTGGGAGTAGATCACTTTTGGGGTAGAGGTCAAAGATAAGGTTTTTTCTTTTAACTAACGGTTGCTGCTTAGGGGAAGTCTACAAACCGTTCTAACGGCTAAAATTGACACGTCTAAGCATGAAAAGGCAAGACTTTATCAAGATAGTATTAGTGATGAAAATTTGACGCTCTATTATGAATCTACCATAAAAGGGCAGCTATTGAATAATCCTTTGGATTATAAATTGAAAGTACCTAAACTGATTACTAAAACCGTTGAAATTTCTAAGCCTTATCCAATGCCAGTTAGTACCTTGCTGCTAACTGGTGGTGGTGGTGGTAATGTCAATCAATTTTCTAGTGTTACTCTTGGTTTGCAGTTTGTTTCTGCTAAAGGTTGGGCGATTGGTTATGATTATGATGTTTTGCAGAATGTTCATTCTATCAAACTAGGTTTTAAATTATTTTCTTTTACTAAGAAATAAATACCTCTTGAATTCTTTTATTTTCAAGTTTTCACCCAGCTTCATCATAAGATTTGGCAAGTATACCATCACTCAATATTGAATTCATCAAAGGGATTTTTAAATAATGAAATTCTAAAAAAGGGTCATTCCTATAATCGTCAATAGTATCCGTTAGAATATCCTTAAATTTCAATTCTGGATTATCTTTTCTTCTTTTTCTAAGTCTTCCCAAAAGTCTGTTCAAAAAAGAAAAACTGAATTGTTCAATCTTTTCAAAATACCTATCAGACATACCAAAAAGTTCATTCCATGTATCCACCTTTTCTTGATGAGGTGAAGTAAAAGAAATATCAATATCATTTTCTTCCAAATTGTCAAAATCAATTCCTTTTGACAAAACCATAGAAATTGCTATTTCTGTTTTATCTATACTAAAGGGATAAAATGCTTTTCTACCATTCTCAATAGTATCAGTTTCTCCCTTATAAGTTGAATTACATTCATAACACAGAGGAATTAGGTTTAAAAAATTAATACTTGCAAAAGGGTATAATTTTTTGGGTAAATAGTGGTCAAATGCTTCTCGTCCCTTACTCCTATTTGATTTCATTATATGATACCCACAACAAGGACAAGTTGAGTAAGGGTTTTTTTTATAGATTTCGTTAAAATAGTCTTTCTTAGTACCATAAGTATGGTAGACTTTTGCTCTCTCTAATAGTTCATTATAGAACTTCACAAAAAGAGGCTTCATTCTTTTTTCAACAACATCAGGTAAAGCATCTAAATATACAGGTTGAATCTGTCCCTCACAAAGTTCTTCAATTTTATTATTTATAACAAATGCATCTGAAATAGCTTGAAGATTATCAATATTTTTACAAATTTCATATATATCTTTAATCTCATTTTCTAACCAATCATAAGCATCAACAATAGGTTTAAAATCAATATGAATTTTATTTTCATATCCATTTTCATCTGCCTTACACCAAACCTCACATACTAGGTGTTGAACTAATTCGTGTAAGTTTTGAATAGGGTGGTCTATTAGTTGGAAGGTTCTAAGCATTTTGATCCTTTTTTAATTGTCGTTCTTTTCTATTTAGCCTATCATACAAAAAAACTTTTTCAAGAGAGTCTCCCATTCTAGAAGAAACTTCCTTTTTTATTTTTTTTATTTCTTCAATATCAGAAATACTATCTATATCATAAACTAACTCACTTTTCGACAAATCACCAATAGTTGCTCTTTTTTTAAAAATTTGCTCCATTATTATATCAATCGAAGTACCATAAGTATTAAAATCAGGTCTTTCGCAAATTACTTTATATTCATCTTCTTTATTTCTTTTAAAAATAAAAACATTATCAGGTAAACAGTCCGATATAATAAACGGCGAATGAGATGTAATAATAATATCACGCATCAAATTATTACTATTGCTTTTCTCTAAACTGAGTTTTAAAGTCCTTATGAATTTTGACCTCCAATCAGGGTTAAAGTGAGTTTCTGGCTCATCTAATAATAATAGTGCATTTCTATTTTTTAACATTAAACAAATACCAAGACTATGAAGAAACTGCTGCTCTCCATCAGATAAGTTTTTCAATAAGAGATTTATAACCTCACCTGTTTCTTTTATTTCTTTTTCAATATAGTAATCTAAAAAATGAAATGCTTGTTCATAAGGGGATGGCTCAGGAATTTTACCATCAGTATAATACCCCTTTGATTGGTAAACATCAGTTTTAATAGAAGGAGACAATGCACGATAATTTAAAGTATAGAGAAGCTGAAAGGCTTGAAATAAATCAAAAATCCCATCAAAATTATCACAAAAAGCATCTTTTGTTGCTTCATTAATCCAAAAATCTAAAACCAAATGATCCTCTGATTCAAAATAACAAGTAGAACAATTTTTGAATTTATTTATAATTCTATCCTCCTGTTCATTTTCTTTACTGTACACTTGATCTAATATTCTATATTTTTTATTCTCCTCTAATCTATGGGGTCTAAGATTCATTCTAAATCTAGCAACATTTAAAATTCCTAATTCATCTCGAATTGGTTTTAATACATCACCATTATCTTTGTTATTATTAAAAATTAGATTAGCCAATAATACAGCTTGGCTCATTTCATAATCAATATAAATTAAACTACTTTCTGGTTTATTATATTCATAATTTTTAAGTAGGTGTTCTTTATATTCATCATATTGTAATAACCTTGTTTTCAGAAAAGGGATACTTAAAATTTCATTCTCTCCTGAAGAATAAGCAATAACTAAATTAGGTAAAAAAGCTTTGGCTGGGGCAGAACGCCTATCCCTAATTTCTGCATCAGTAGGTTTTACTCTTTGCTCTTCAATTGTTTTATCATCACTAAATGGATAGGGCTGAATAAACATCCTAACTATTTCTCCTTCTTTTTTTGATAGAATAACTTTATTTAGACGTTCAATAACATAATCGTGATTTTTTATATAGTCATCTCCAAATTTAGGAACAATAAAATACTCTAAATCAAAAGCATTTGGCATAGATTCTTCATAACTAAAAACATCACAAAAATTATCAGGTTGGTTAACGTTCACACAACCTTCTATATAGTAAAAAATATTAGCTAATGCCTCTAGTACATTTGATTTTCCACTTCCATTCAACCCTGCAAAACAAAATGGGTGGAATCTATTCAACTCATCTTCTGAAATCCCTTCTTCAAAAGGATATCTAAAGTCAATTTCAAAAGAAGCACTTAAACTTCTAAATTTTGATTGTATTTTAAGACTCTTTAGTTTCATTAATTATTTGGTTCAAGTAATCCTTTCGAGCTATTAGCTCTACTTTGTTTCCTTTTTTCAATTGGATTATTCCATTTCTAAATTCTTCATTTTCTTTAATTCTTAAATTTGTTTTCTCCAAAATTTTAAACAATTTTTCAACTTCAATATTGTATTGATCAATACTTTGGAAATCTGACGCATTAAAAGTGTTGAGAAATAATTCTAATTGAACATTATCATACAATAATGTAGAAATCTCATCTTTTACTTTAAGTTTTTCTTGCAAAAAAAATGTCTGATAAATAAAAGCTTGCAACAACTCTTCTATTAAAATTCTAGATTTTAATAGCTTCTGTTTATGAATTTTTATCTTTTTATAAGAATTCTCAAATTCATTCTGTAATTCAATTGGAGGGACCAAAATATTTTCCTTTTTTAACAAAGGAGGGCTAAAATTAACCATATTACCTGAAGGACGAGCCTTGTGGTATAATATTTTCTTTCCAAAATTTGAATTTAAGAAACTACTAAAATAATATGGATTAACTATCTCAAAGTTTAATACAAACTTCACCAAATAACCTGCGTAGGTAAATCCTTCCCCTCGATCCCATACAGCCGTCTTACCAACTAACTCTTTACTATTAGTTCGATTGAATAACACATCCCCATTACTTAGTTTATATTTATTTTTTTCTGATGCTGTATATTCTACCCACTTCAACTTCTCTAAATTTAACTCTCCTTTATAGGTAATATTATTCATCCTCAGAATAGGCATTCCCCTTTTCTCTAAATTTGCTTTTTTAGATGTTCCATATGTCGAAGATTTAACAATATCTGAAATAGGAAGGATTTGCCAATTTTTAGACATGGAGTTTTCAAGAAAAGTATGCACAAAAAGACTTTCTAGATACTCATCAAGTAAATCAATGGTTAATTGCCTTTTATCTAACAGATTTATTATTTTATTAATTTTTTGAACCGCAATTCTTTGCACATCTATTGAGGGAATAGATATTTTCAAGTTACTAATATACTTTTTACTCAAATTCTTGTAAGTTCCTCCTTTTCCCTCAAACTGAAACTTCTTCACATTAAAGTCTAGCCAATATTTTAGGTATTGATTCAGGAGTATTTTATCATCTAATGTATTAATGCCTAAAATAGCCTGATTAGAAGTTAACTCTATCCCTGCAATCCCTGTTTTCCCTAATGTCGCACCATACAGAGCAAGTAGAATAGTTCCCTTGGGGAAGATTCTATTATTTATAGCAATGAGTCCATCTTCACTTAAGCTTTCCTCTGTTTTAAAGATTACTTCATTTTCCCCCAAATCTCCTATCTTAACCCATGGAATAAAAGCAGGGGAATAAAATTTTTTATTTGACCTTTTTGGAGTTCCCCCACTTTGTATAAAACAAATATCTCCTAGCTTATACTCCATCATATTTCCTATTTTTTCAAATCTTCTATACCAACCAATATTTCTTTTTCTAATTCTGACAATTGGTCTAAAATACTATCAGGTTTTCTTAAACTTTGATTTTCATAAATAAATTCTTTATATAAATTGAAGTTTAACTCAAATCCATTCTGCTTAATCTCTTCAAATGGAATGGAAAAATGTTGTAGCTTTTTATTATTTTGATTTTTTTTATTTCGTTCTTTCCATTCATTTATAGCTATAGGTAAAGGGCTTTCTTTCAATCTTCTTCTATTAGAATCTAAAGAATAACCATCTGATTTTAATTCATAAAACCAAACATCTATAGATTGAGGCACTTCTCCTCTTAATTCCCTTTTTTCAAACAATAAAATAGATGTCTTAACTCCTGTATACGGCAAGAAAGCCCCTTCTGGTAAAGAAACAATTCCTTGTAAATTACAATCCATCATTAAAATTTCCCGAATTTTTTTATGAGCTTTTCCTGCATTAAACAATACACCTTCTGGTACAATTACAGCAGCTCGTCCTCCAACTTCAAGCATAAATACAATTCTTTCTAAAAACAACAATTCAGATTGTACTGTCTGTTTAACTCGTTTATCCTCTTTATATTTAGGAGGATAAGTTCTGTCTAAATTTTCACTTACTGTAAGACTATTAATTTTACCAGTAAATGGAGGATTAGCTAAAATATAGCTATACTTTTCGGCAGATTGGTCTATTTTAGTGACTTCCATTCCACCTTCCTCTTCATTTATACTTCCTGTAAACTCAAGTTTTCCTTCTTGAAAAGCATCACTTATCTCATCAAGAGTCCTATTTGATTCATAGTTTTCATATTCCTCTGAAAGAGTATCAAGGTGAATTATATTGGGTTTAGTAATACCATGCATCATTAGATTCATCATACCAATCCGTACCATAGTTTGGTCAATATCAAACCCAAAGAAAGTTTCTTCTTTGAGTTTCTTTTTTTGTGCTTCATCTAATTTGTTCCCATCCAATCCTTTTGGTAATCCATTTTCATCAGATTTAATTTCTTCTGAATACTTTGTTATTATATACTGATATGCTCCTACTAAAAATCCAGCCGACCCACTTGCTAAATCGCATATTTTCCCATCGAAATCAGGATCAAGCATTTCACACATCATCTGAATTATATGTCGAGGAGTTCTAAATTGTCCATTCTTTCCTGCCTCACTTGTATGCCTTAATAAATGCTCATATAAATCACCTTGAATATCCTGAAAATATTGGTTCTTTGCTTCTTCTTTTTCTATTTCTATATATATGTCATCAATAAACTGAATGGCGTCTTCTAACAACGTAGGATTAGTTATTCTAAAAGTAGCATCAACCATAGCCTTAGCAAATGGTTCACTCTCATTTGCTAATTTAATTTTTATATATTCAAAAACATCCTCTTTCACATGTTTTACTAGTTTTTCGCCCTTTATGCCCCTATAAAAACTCCATACATGTTCTTCATTTATATCAGGTTTAATTTTCTCCAGTCGTTTCATGAAAAGTAAAAACGAAATTTGTTCTATAGCAGTGATGGGATTAGAAAGTCCTCCTGCCCATAGCCTATCCCATAAGGATTGAACTTTAGCTTTAATTATTGGATTTTGCATCGTTTTTCTTTGTGTAATTACTTAAGTAATATTGAATTTTATACGAAGTTGTATTTGTGGTAAAATACATAGAAGAGAAGAGTTGACAAAACTAATGATGGGTTTAATTCCAATTACATAAGTAATTTGTTGCAACAAAACTACAATTACTAAACTAAATTATTCAAACACTAAATACTCAAAGGCAGTCTATTTTCATACTTATCAATAATGCATTCATGAAATAAAACAAACCACATCTCGTATTTCCCCAACTCCCCCTTTCGCCCCCCCTCAAACAAACATATACGCCTAAGTTTTTAGGATAACAGCCACTAGGCGTAATCGCCTGAAATACGCCATAAAATGCACAAAAACAGCCTTCAAAACTCGCTTTTTTGGTGTTTTTTGCTGCATCTTTGTACTATCAACTAAACAAACCGAAACTAATCCTTAAAACCATTTTATCATGAGCAACTAAACCCTTTTTTATGCTTATCCCTGATAACATTGTGATCGAGATCAAATTTGATTATTTGACCATTGGCTTGATTGGTACAACAATTTTACTATTAATGATTATCAAGAAAAAACTCCTTTAGAATGAAAGCATTTTTCTCTAAGCCCATTACATGGCTACTCACCTTTTTTAATGTTGGTATTTACAATCTTAGCGATGGCATTGACAGTCTTATCATGAAACTCAATTTCATTGGTTTGCACAATCACGCTAACACCATTATCACGCTCTCTCAAAGCATCGAGTATCAACAAGGCATTATCATAATACTTGACACCCTAAAGTGTCTTTTTATTCATGACCAATCAAAAACTCATTTGCAAATCTTTCAAATGGCTCTATCTCAAATTCAAACAATTGTATTCTTATTTAAAACAACTCTTTAAACCCATATATTAAGATGAACCAAGAAGTCATTCGTATTTACACCCCTATTTTAGCCGATTTGTGCATTGCTACACCACACGCAAAAGTAAAAGGCAAAAACTCCTACGCTCCTTTGCCAGAAGGAACAGCAGAAATTGAATTGATTAACGATGTTGAAGAAATGGGCGGTATTGTTGGCTCTAACTATTCTTTAATTGCTAACCGTAAAGGACATTCAGAAGAGGGAGAAATTTCTTTAACTGTCTTTTTACCTGAAATAGATGGAAACCCTACTAAAACAACTGTATTAACCGGTGTTGACAAGGACAGTTTGCCAATCTTTGGCTTATTGACTGCCGTAGATGCTCGCTTAGAAATTGGCAGTACATTTGGAGCAAACACACTTACTGTATTAGCAGGATTGGCAAAATGTGGAACAGGTTTGCGTATCAATGGCATTCACGTTGATGCAGATGATGACAAACACTTTGCAATTGTTTTTATGTATTTTATTCGTCACAGAAAAATGATTTTTCAAAGAATCCGTACAAAAACCGTCAAAATGCAATAAGAATATTAAACAGTTTCAACAGCACAAGAGCAACCCCAAAACGACAAAAGCCACAAACAATTAAAAATCAATTATTTGCGGCTTAAAAATCTATGTCGGGATGACTGGACTTGAACCAGCGACCTCACGCCCCCCAGACGCGTACTCTACCAACTGAGCTACATCCCGTATTATCTCATTCTTGAATGAGGGTTGCTAAAGTACAGCCTTTTTTTATTTTTTCAAAAAATAAGATTGACTTATTTAGAACCTCGTCCAATTCACCTATCTTTTTTGAAGGCTCTAGCAATAAAAGAGGCTGCTCTTTTCAGGCAGCCTCCTTTTATAAAAATATTTTTTAGCTTTTTAAAGTTGATGTTGAACTTCAAGCGCTTTTTCTTTGTGGATATGTCCTTTTTGATCAATAATATCTTGAAGAACTTTTTTCGCAGCTTCTTTATTATCCAGTTTTATTTGCGCTAATACCCACATCCATTCGGCCTCTTGTTTATAAGAAGAGTCTCTTCCTTTAATAACCAATTCTAACGTTCTGGTAGCTTGTTCAACTTTTCCTTCTGCCAATTGAGCAACCCCTAAAACCAATATTGACTGGTAATCTTTAGAAGCGGTTTCAGGATAAGTATTTAGATAATCTTTTAACAAAGAAATACTTTGGGAATATTCTTTTTGTTGATAAGCAGTAAAAGCACTTTTTTTGATTTGCTCCTCTGTTGACATTGTTTGTCCACCTGCTCGAATTGATTCAATATGCACTGCGATTGATTCTGAAGCTGCAAAATGTTGATCAAAAACAGAAGGTGTCATCAGATGATAAGTTATGCTACAACAGATAAGGAGTGCAACTGCTGCTGCTGCATAGTACAATTTTTGAAAAGGTCTTATGGTTGTTTTTGGACTCATTGCAACCACATTATCCTGATATTTTTTCTCCATCTGGGCTAGATTTGCCTGGAAATGTTCAACATGCAATGCTTCTAACCCATTAAAAATATGCTTATAATCTTTAACTTCTTGTCTAAAACTAGGATCTTCACTCATGAGTTGCTTCAAATAACCTTTGTCTGCCCCATTTAAGGTGCCTCGGTAATACGCTTCAATCAGTCTACTTTTTTCTACATTTGCCATGACTGTTTTGGTTTATAATTTAAAGAGGTAATTGTCTTTAGTCATTTAAATTTGGTTCATTATTATAGAAAGTTAGAATCTTTTTTTTCAGCAACCATCTCTCTAAGCTTTTTTAGACACAGTGATTTACGTTTACGTACTACACGTTCATCGCTATATCCCATTTCTCGAACTACTGCTTCTGCTGAATATCCTCGAATAAACATTAATTCTAATAATTTCTTACAAGGATCTCCTATTTCATTAAGCAAGTGTCGTACCAATTCCTTCTGATGTTCATCTTGATAGTTATCAAGAACATTTGAATCCAACTGGTTATTAATCGCATTTGTATTACTAACGTCTTCTATATTAACTAATCTGTTATGTTTATCTCTAAATTTCTCTCGAAATAAATTTTTTCCTATAGAAAATAAATATGTTTTTATAGAACTAGTTAGGCTCGTCAGCTTTTCATTTCTGACGTTTAGATACAAAATTGTATAAGCTTTTTGATAGATTTCAACAGCATCCTCCATCTCACACTGATATAGCTGTGTTGCCCATATTAAAAAGGATTGACGGTTTTCATCGTACAGTCTTTCTAATACTTTGGAGTCTCCTTTTTTGATTGCCTCTAAAATCTGATTATCTTTCTTTTCAAGCATTTATGAACCGGATTAGCAAAATGTTACCGTTACTGTATATTAAGGTATAAAAAATATCAACGCAAATTAGTTCTTAATTGTTTCCCTAATAATATATTAAATATAGCCTTTTTTTATAAAAAGACTAATCCTGTATCTGTCTATTTTTGTGGGTTTTTAGGGGATACTAGTCGAAAAAAAACTGTATTTCTAGAGCTTTTAATTAAATTTAAGGTTTAATAAAGAGCATAGATAAAAACACTAGTATTTTCGTTATGCTCCTAAAGTTACACTTTTCCTAACCATTATTAAAATAAAAAACTTATGAATAATGCATCTAAGTTTTTAGCATTGTTTCTTTTTGTATTGTTAGGTTATGCTGAAATGGGCTGCAAAAGCTCCTCAGACACAACTTCTAACAACAAAACTAAAACAAAAGAAACCGTTGCTAAATCAGATACGACCACTCCATCACCTATTAGTGGGCTAGGTAGCCTAGGCTCAACAGCAACTACTGATGACGCTAAGGAAGGTGCTAGTGGAATGGATGCAAAACTACCCTTTTCCCCTGATGTCCGTACTGGTGTTTTAGACAATGGAATGCATTATTACATCCGAAAAAATGCACAACCAGAAAATCGTATCGAGCTTCGATTAGCAGTTGATGCAGGTTCTATGCAAGAAGACGACGACCAACAAGGTTTAGCGCACTTTGTAGAGCATATGGCATTTAATGGTACAACCAACTTTGCAAAAAATGATCTCATCAATTTTTTAGAAAAAACAGGCGTTCGTTTTGGCGCAGATCTAAATGCTTACACTAGTTTTGATGAGACCGTTTATATGCTCCAATTGCCTACTGACAAAGAAGGCTTGGTAGACAAAGGACTCTTAGTGATGAGTGATTGGGCAACAGGTATCGCTTTTGAAGCAGAAGAAATTGACAAAGAACGTGGCGTTATTCAATCGGAATGGAGAACTGGCTTGGGTGCTAATGAGCGTATGCGTCATGTCTGGTGGCCTAAAGTATTCTACAAAACTCGTTATGCCGATCGATTGCCGATTGGTCTAATGGATATTATTCAAAATGCCCCTCATGATCGCTTCCGCAGATTTTACAGAGATTGGTACCGTCCCAACTTACAAGCAATTATTGTAGTAGGAGATCTAGATGTAGATGAGATGGAAAAGAAAATCAAGGAAAAATTCCAAGGTTTGAAGAACCCAGAAAATCCTAGAGAGAAAAAATTGTTTGAAGTTCCTGATCATGACGAAACATTTGTAGCCATTGCAACCGATAAAGAAGCTACTGGCATTCAATTACAGCTTTATACCAAACATGCTCCTCAAAAAATCAATACATTAGGAGATTATAGAACTTCTTTGATGCACCAATTATATAATAGTATGCTAAGTAGCCGTTTTGACGAAATTGGGCAACAAAATGATGCTCCTTTTATTAGTGCAGGTGCAGGCTATGGCAATTTTGTGCGTTCAAAAGATGGTTATTTTTCTTCTGCTCGATGCAAAGAGGATGGTATTTTAGGTAGTCTAGATATCTTGTTGCGTGAAAATCAACGAGTATTACAGCATGGTTTTACCGATACAGAGCTAGAGCGCCAAAAATTGGCTTTGGAAAAATTGGCAGAACGCCAGTACAAAGAACGTGATAAAAGTACTTCTAATAACTTGGCCATGGAATGTGTTTATCACTTCTTAAATGATGCCCCACTTTTTGGTGCAGAAAAAGAACTTAAATTGGTCAAAGAATTTTTACCGTCTATTACTTTAGAAGAAATTAATGCTTTGGCAAAAAATTGGATTATAGAAAAAAATAGAGCCATTGTTCTTACTGCTCCTGAAAAAGAAAGCATTAAAATGCCTACAGAGGCAGAAATCAGAAAGATATTGGCTGCTTCTAAAGAATTCAAAACAGAGCCTTATAAAGATAAGTTTGTGGATATGCCACTCTTGGCCAAAACGCCTACTGCTGGAAAGGTTGTGGATACCAAAAAAGTAGAAAAAGATGAATTGGGGCTAACAGAGTACACCTTGTCTAATGGAGTGCGTGTTATCTTAAAGCCTACAGAATTTAAAAATGATCAAATTTTACTAACCGCCTATAGTCCTGGAGGTCATTCTCTTTACGATGACAAAGACTTTACTTCTGCTCAAAATGCGGCCAACATCATTGATCAAGCTGGTTTGGGTGAATTTGATTTAATCGCTTTAGAGAAAAAATTAACGGGTGCTACGGTTAGTATTGCTCCTTATATTGGTGAATTGTACGAAGGTTTCTCTGGTTCTTCTTCTGTAGAGGATTTTGAGACCATGCTTCAATTGGTTCATTTGTATGGTACCAAGCCAAGAAAAGACAGAGAGTCATTTGACCGTGTCATCGACCAAAGCAAAGAACAGTTGCGCAATCTGAGTGCCAATCCTATGTTGTATTTCCAATCTGAAATTCAAAAAATCAAAACGGGCAATCACCCAAGACGCAAAGCAGTTCCTTCTGAAGAAGACATTTCAAAAATCGACTTTGAGCGTGTACACGAAATTTATAACGATCGTTTTTCTGATTTTTCTGATTTTACCTTTGTGCTTGTAGGGAATATTGATCCTGAAAAGGTAAAACCTCAATTGGAGTTATACCTCGGTTCTTTACCTAGTACCAATAGAAAAGAGAAAGGAAAAGATGTTGGGGTAAAATACCCAACCGCAGCAAGCACAAACAATCTAAAAAAAGGATTGGCTCCTCAGGCTAATGTCTATATGGGTTTTGTGCAAGAAGAAGAATGGTCGCAAGAAAAAGCACATCGAGTTGCTTCTATGTCTAAGGTGCTTAGCATCATGGTACGTGAAAACCTTAGAGAGGACAAAGGTGGCGTTTATAGTCCTTATGTTGGAGGAAGAATGAGCAAAGAGCCGAAAGGTACTTCTGATGTTACTGTATTCTTTCAGTGTGCTCCTGAAGATGTTGAAACACTGGTAGAAGCGGTTAAAGAAGAAATCAAATCCTTGCAAGAAAATGGCCCTTCTGATGAAAACTTCAATAAGGTGCGTGAAACGCAACGCCGTTCTCGTGAAAGCAATTTGGAAAAAAATCGCTTCTGGCTAAGTACGCTTTCTAGTTATTATAGAACAGATAGAGATTTGGAAGGCATTAAAGCTTATGACAATTTAATCGAAAACTTGACAAAAGAGGATATTCAAAAAGCAGCCAAACAGTTCTTGGATTTAGAAAAATCTATTATTGTAACTGTAAAACCTGAAAAAGAAGCTCCTAAGGGACCATAACGATTAGGTCAACCTAATCACTATTTGACAATTTGGAGGTATTGAGAGATACCTTCAAATTGTCATTTTTTTTTGCTCCTTTTGATCTATGTTTTAGTTCGTTGCACTATAGATAATTTGCCCACTATGTACCTCCCAACCTTTATTCAAATTAAAACGCTTATATTTAGTAATTAATATTATTCCTGCCACCAACGCTGCTACCCCTCCTGCAATAACAGTTCCCCCAACAATAATATTCCCCAAAGAAGCTGCTCCAACAACAATAGTTGTAAATCCTATTCCAGTAGCAATACCTCCAATCAATACTTCTTCTGTGGTCACTCGTCCAGCAATCATAGAACAATCTGCAAACAGCACCTCCTTACCATCAACGATCATTGCATTTTCTTTTATTTCCTCTAGGGTTCCTTTTAAGAGTTGCTTAGAATTGCTCTCCAATTTGTATTTAATGCGCCCTCCTTGGCTAACTAGCTTTTTTTTATCTTTTTCTAAATGTTCAAAAACCAAAACTTTTAAGGTTTGAGTATCGTCTACTAATTTTTGTCCCATTAGATCTGGTAATACAAACAAAAAGCATAGGAATAGGATTATGATAGAATTGATTTTCATAGTAAATACTATTTTTTTTTAGTATATTAGGCGTGTAATTCTATGTTACAGCCTAAATCAAATTTTTATGTCTTTCGTTTCTAAATATAAACTCTATTCTTTAATTCCTATTGTCTTTTTAGGAATTCTTTTTCTTTCTGCTACTTCCGATTCTATAGAAACTAAGGCACCTAAAATTACACGCATTAACAAATCTAATTTTGACCAATATTGGTATCAAGGAAAAGCTGAAATAACAAGTTATAATTTAAAACAAGCTCGTTATGGCGAAATTCGAAATGGAACAGCAGTCTTAGTTTTTGTCACAGAGCCTTTTTCCAAATCCAAGCAAGTCAAACTCAATACAACAGATCGAAACCAAGAAGATGTTGTCTCTGTATTAAAACTCAACTTATCTAAAAAATTCGTAACGGGTATCTATGACTATTCTATCTTACAGTCTATTTTTACTCCTGTACAACTTGACAAATACGAACATAGTATAAAAGTAACAACAAGCATTCAAGAGTGGTGTGGGCATACCTTCACTCAATTAAATTTACAAAAATATAAGTATAGAATATCACTGCATTCTTATTTTGAAACCGAAGGAGATCAAGAATATCAGGTGGAACAAGCTATGCTAGAAGATGAAATATGGAACTTGATTCGAATTGCTCCAAGTGCGTTGCCCACTGGTTCAATACAATTGATTCCCAATACAGCAACAGCAAGGTTAAGGCATTCTGCAATTGATGTAGAAGAAGCAGTTGCAACGCTTATTCCGCATGAAACGAATAAAAAACTAAATTCCTATCAACTCAATTTTCCATTGTCCCAACGTACGATAAGGATTGATTACCACAAAAAATTTCCACATGAGATAGAAGGGTGGAAAGAAACGTATATTGACAATGGCAAAGAATTGAGCACAACGGCCACTCGCACACGAACCATCTTATCTGACTATTGGAATAAACACCAGATCAAAGATGAATCGATTCGAAAAGAATTAGGCTTGGATCAATAAACCACAAATTAAAATCACAACATTTAAAATATCAAATTATGAGCTTTTCAATGCGTACCAACGGAAAATTATTATTGACTGGGGAATACTTTGTAACGGAGGGGGCTGTTTCCTTGGCTTTACCAACTCAACTAGGACAAACCTTAGATGTTCAATTAATAGATCCTAAAGGTGCCCATCAATTACACTGGAAAAGTTATTCTAACGAAGGCGAAATTTGGTTTGAAGCAATATTTGATTTGCCAAGTTTTAATTTGGTAGAAATCAATGGTGACGAAGACAAGCAAGAGGTTGCTGATAATCTCCAAAATATTCTAAGACAGGCTAAAACCTTGAACGCTGATTTTTTGCAAAAACAAGGAACTTGGGAAGCTAAATCGGTATTAGAGTTTTCAAGAGATTGGGGGCTGGGTTCTAGTTCTACTTTAATTACCATGCTTGCAGAATGGGCCAATGTTGATCCCTTTTTGTTATTAGAGGATACCTTTGGTGGCTCTGGTTATGACATAGCAGCAGCAAAGGCTAATGGTCCTTTATTGTTTCAAAAATTTAATGGCAAAAATCGTTGGGATAAATCAGGTTTTAATCCTTCCTTTAAGGAAAACCTCTATTTCGTCCATTTGGGCAAAAAACAAAGCTCCAAAGAGGCCTTAGTTTATTATACCGTCACGGCTCCTGAAGAAAGAGAAGTTCCCCTGCCCCGTATTAGCCAAATTACGCACGACATTGCTCAATACACCGATAATTTAGCCGATTTTGAAACCCTGCTAGAAGAACATGAAAATTTAGTTCAAGGAATTATTCAACAACCTAGAGCTAAAGAACTTTATTTTAGTGATTATTGGGGCGAAATCAAATCTCTTGGAGGTTGGGGAGGTGATTTTGTGTTGGCTACCAGTAATAAAGACGAAGAAGCAACTAAGGCTTACTTTCAAGAAAAAGGATTTGAAACCATCCTTAAATACAAAGAACTAATAAAAGAATACTAATCAAGTTTATTCTTTTTTTATTCTAATCTACTATATTCAATAGGATTGTTATTTTTGTCTGCTACTCATGGGCTTTTTTAGTGTGCATATACTTATGCTGCTTGTCCATCGTTTTAGAGGAGTAAACGATTAACCTTAATTATATTTAATATCCACTATTCATGAAAATAACCTGGCGCAGTCCTTCGAACCTTGCTCTTATCAAATATTGGGGCAAATATGGTCGTCAACTCCCCAAAAATGCATCCATTAGTTTTACCCTCCAAAATGCCTATTCTGAAACCAGTTTAAGTTATGAGGAAAAAGAGGATGATGGGAAGATTGATTTAACTTTCTTGTTTGAACAAAAAGAAAACGAAGCCTTTAAGGCAAAAATTGTTAAATTCTTAGGTAGCATTGTAGAGTATTTTCCATTTCTAACCGCTTACCGATTGCATATTGAATCGCACAATTCTTTTCCTCATTCGGCAGGAATTGCTTCCTCTGCATCAAGTATGAGTGCCTTGGCGCTTTGCCTTTGTAGCATGGAACGCCAAGTTGCGATCACCTTGCCAAATGAAGAATTGTTTTATCGCAAGGCATCTGATATTGCTCGTTTAGGATCGGGTTCTGCTAGTCGTTCTATTTATCCTCATTTAGCCGTGTGGGGAGCCACCGAATTGGTTAAAAATTCATCCAATGAATATGCTATTCCTTTTGGGGAAGAAGTACATGAAGTATTTAAAAGCTTTCACGATGATATTTTAATGGTTAGCAAGCGAGAAAAGAGTGTATCTAGTACTGCAGGGCATGCCCTTATGGAAGATAATCCCTTTGCAGAAATTCGTTACCAACAGGCACATAATAATTTAGACAAGCTTTTGGTGGCGCTAAAAAATGGTGATCTGACAACTTTTGGAAACATTACGGAACAAGAGGCTTTGCAATTGCATGCGCTAATGATGACTTCTGAACCTTCTTATATTCTAATGGAGGGCAACTCTATAGAACTCATCAAACGAGTTCAAGCTTGGCGCAAAGCAACAGGAAATCACCTTTATTTTAGTTTGGATGCGGGACCTAATTTACACTTGTTATATCCCGATGCCATCAAGGAAGAGGTGACAGCTTTTATTGAACAAGATTTACTTGCTTTTTGCGAAGGACAACAATACCTAAAAGATCAAGTTGGTTTAGGACCATTAAAATTAACTTAGCTCCTATCCTTTTTGACTGTTACTTAATTATTTGGAAATGCGAATGAATGGTTCCATTTCCAAATTTTTTTTAATTAAGTCTCTCCCTTAATTCGTTCCTCCTAGCTGCTCCAATAACCAACGTTTTTCTGGCAGTGGATTTGTTGCATTAATTTCATCAATCAATGCCTCTTTCTGCTTTTTAGTAAAGGCGTGTACCATTTTTTGGGTCAATCGAATGGTATTCAAAAAGCTCTGCTTATGGCTTGAACTTAAAGTCGATTTGCGCCGCACAAACTGAGCAAAACTATGCAGAAAGGATTCTAACAGATCAAAACTACCTTCAATAACATAAATCTTGAGCAACAATAATTTGGCTCCTATGGTCATAAATAAATCATCATATTCCATAGAAATTAACAGGCGTACTGCTTTATCATATTCCTCGGTTGCAAAATATAACGTAGCAGTATTATAATGCACATAACTTTCTCTGTGTTCTGGATGAAGCAGATGTTCCCCCTTTGGAATAAATTCTTTTATCTCTTCAAATTTCTCCAAATGCAATCCTAGTGCAACAATGTTTTTATAGGCAAAATGACTTAAGTAACCATTTTTTAGCAATACTTTATTTCCAATTCCGTTCATATAAAGTTGAAAGGCTTCCTCTATATAATAGCTATGCCCCTTATTCAAACGTTTTATACAATAGTTAATTGCGACTTCGTAAACGTCTCTAAATTCATCAGGGGGCAAAATATTGGGATAACGAATAAGGTAGCTTTTGAGTTCTTCATAATGTTCGTCAACATCGGGCTCTGTCAAAGCCATATAACAGGCATAATACAATTGGATACTATTGATATTAATGGTCGCATAACTTCCATTCTCAATAGCAGTTAAAATAGGCGCTAAAAAAGGTATATCATACTTCGTTTTAAATAAGTTCTGATGCGTAATACTTTTACAAGCATAACGTAATATACTTAGCACAAATACTAATGAAGAATTATCCAACACCTCCTGCAAGTTCACACTAGTTGGCTGATTCCCGACTGTTTTTAGTCGAAACAACTCTAACTCCAATTGGTATTTTAAACGATAATAATCTTCATTTTTAGCCTTTTCTTTCTCTAGAATTTTCAGCACTTGCTGCTCTTGTTTTTCAGCATCTTTTTTTAAATTTCGCTTTCTAAATCCTCTTAACAAGAGCATTTCTTTATTTTTTTCGTCAGAAACATGCTCTATATATCTGATAAATTCTTCTAAAACATCTGTAGCAAAAGACATCACATGGCGCAATCGAACCATGTTCATTTTTTCGTTGGGATAAAGAAACTGAAAGACTCGTTCTCTATGAGTTGTCACAGGACTTAGCCCTTGTCTTGAAAAAAGATAGTCAAATAAAAGCTGAACATCCTTGTGTTTATTGTGAATAGGAGATTTTACCCACTTTTTAAACTGCCTAATCTCTGCGTCATCAAGAGTTTTGTACAATCTTATTAGCTTACTTTTATACATAAAATTGAAGCTTTTTTTACTAAAACAGATCCATGAAAAATATTATACTCATTGGTTAATTTAGTCTTTTTTTCTGATAAAATCCTACCTTAATTGTTTTAGTTCTCTTATTTAAACAATATCTTTCTTTTTTTGACACTTTTTAACTAAAAACTGACAGGGCTAACTAAAGTGTGGCACTATTCATGTGGTCATTATATGATTAATAATTTTACATTTTTATTAATTTTTATTCTTCAATATATTGCCTCAACTTTAAATAGTATGAAAGCAAAAACGCCCTTCAAACAAAACTCATAACAAACTGAAATACAACTAGTTACAAATAACTTAAATTCTTTACAAATAATTGACTATCAAACAATTATAAACGTAAACATAATTTAACATTATTTTTTTGCAAAAAAAACATTCTATAAAATCTGATATAGCATATAAAAAAAAAGGCACAAAACAGTCATTACAGAACAGAAAATGGCTTTTTCACTATAACTAAGTAGATTATTTTTTCTGATAAATGCTTTTTTTTGTATTACCCTATATATATATAATGTATTAGATTTGTAAGACAAACAGCAATAATTAATTTTAAAGCACACAAGTATGAAGCCCACTATACTCTTTTTTATCTTCATTGCCAGTTTTATGTATAATGTGTCAGTGGCTCAAACACTTGTCACTACTAATTTCCAACAAGGTAATAGCTATTGCCCTTTGATGGAGGTGAATATTACTGCCACTAACAGCAATGGTTTATATAGCATTTCTTATTGCAATCATGGTAATGCAATTGCGAATGGTGCTTATGTTGAAATAGAAATAGCAAATGGATTAAACCTACTAAAATCAACAATACCTGTTACTTTCCAATTAGGAAATAAGTATACCTTTGATTTAGGGGATGTAATGAATTCAGATTGTTCTGAGTTTTTTGTAGAGATTCCGAATTCAGCCGATCAAATACATTGTACAAAGGTTCATATATACCCTGATGATCCATGTCAAGCAATGATTGATCATTACATCAGTCATAATAACGGAAATAACAATGGAAACACAACTATTACGGTAGCTGCAATCCAAGCACAACGCCATATGTCAGCCAATGATCTGCTAGGTCAAACTACATCTAATTCTATATTTGAAGATCATGTTTTTCTAGACAACCGACCTTCATGGGACAGTTTATTGCATATCGTTGGTCATGGTCCAGGATCTGGTACTTCGGCTACGGTCAATACCTCTTCAAATAACAATACTAATAGTACAAATAGCGACAAAGGAAGTACTAGTCATACTTCTGGAAATGATAATAATACCGCAGGGATAACAATTCAGAGTTTGTCCTCTTCTGAATTTTGCAACGATATTACACAGAGCAATGGAGGCGCTAATAATAATAATAATTCTGCCTCTGTTAATACAATAAATATTTCTTCTAAAGATGTAATGACTGCTCTAAAATATAAAACATTCTATTACACTTCAGACAACAATAAAAATACTGGTGTAAATTCTGCTGAATTGTCCCATACTGATAAAAAGAATACAGCGATCGTTTCAGTGAATATTTCACCAAATCCTTTTGACCGAACAACAACCATTAATATAACTGGAGCTGTTCATCAAATAACTCAAGTTCAAATTATAAATGTTGCTGGTCAAGTAATTAAAGTACTACAAGTTCAAGAACAACAACAAATAACAGTTGATAAAGAAAGAGACAACCTTAGTCAGGGAGTTTATTTCTATCAAATCACTGGCGATGGAGCACCAATCCATACAGGAAAATTAGTTGTTCGATAGCATTTATTTTGCAGAAGTGATGCTCTTCTGTAGCCTGCGAATTCATTTAATCCATAAAGCGTTTATCACGATCAATTTTATTGATTAGGCATCGCTTTGGCTAAACCTTAGCATTTGAAAAAGAAATTCATTACACAAATTGCTTGCAAACCTATTTTATACAATAATAGTGGTCGCAAGACCACTATTATTTACAAAGGTTTTAAACTATAAAATATTACTTGTTTACTTATTAAATTTTTAATTATTATTTATTGCTTAGAATTAGTAGGAAAGGTGGTTTAGAGGTTAATTTTTAAAATGCAGCTTCGTGGGGACGATTAGGCATACAAACAACTCTTTCCCATCTTCCGAACATTCTTAAATAGTCTAGTCAACTATACCAATAAATCGTATTCAAAGCCTCTAAATTTACAGTACAGAGTCACATTACATTAAAAAAGACAGTATGACTTATAGATTTTAATAAGTCTCTGAATAACAGTACAAATTTTGCTAACTTTTTAAATTACAGACATTATGATTAGATCTAATCTCATGTTTGTTTGCGCATTAGCACTTGCAAGCCTATATTCAATAGGAGCTAATGCACAAACTAAAGTATGGGGCGCAGGCGCTTCTGCGGGTCAGGCAGATGGAGAATTCCAAAATGCATTTACTCAAACAGGAACAGCAGGTTCTTACTCCGCTACCACGTGGACTGCACTATCTGTTTTTGAAAACCAAAGTGCAACAACTTCTACAGTAAACCCAGGTGCGGCTTATTGGACGAGAAGTACACTAGGTTATTCTCAAGGGTACTATGCAGGCAATACGCCTATGCCTTCGCCTACAAGAACAAATGGTGTTGCTATTTTTGATTCTGGTTTCATGGATAATAATGGAACGAGTGCACAAGGTACAGGTACCTCTCCAGCAGGTCACCGAGGAGAATTGATTTCTCCTAGAATTGATTTATCTGGTTATACCGATAGTGCTCTTGTTGTTCAATTCTTTTCTGAATTCAGAGATCATGACATCACTGAACTAAGTGTCTCTATGTCTACCGACGATGGTTTGACTTGGAGTACTCCTTCTGACTATCAAATTTTACAAGGTTCTTCTGATCCTAAATTAATTCGTGTTTTATTGTCAAATGTAACGGCTGGAGTTGCCAACTTAAGCCAATCTCGTGTTCGATTTACTTTCGAAGGCAATTACTATTATGCAATGATCGATGATGTGACCATCGAAACAGCACCAGAATACGATATTGCTTGGGGACTTCCTGACCCAAATAGTAACTTAATCTCTGGTAGTGGTGATTTTGCAAAAATTGGAGGCAATCGCTATCAAGCACTCTCTAATCTTGATCCAACCAATACCAAAGAGTGGTTCTGGGGTGGAAAGGTGATTAACTATGGTGCTAAAACACTTTATCCACAAGATAGCGCTAGAATTTATGTAGCTATTGATTATTATGATGAAGTAACAAATGCTCCTACTTTTGATGTTTATCTAGATACCATGAATATCGATACACTCGAAGCTGGCGATCAAGTAGGTACTCCTTTTATTGAGTATTTAAGAGACATCAGTTTTATCCAAAACAAAAAGGGTAACTACAGAGTTCGTTACTGGTTAACACACAACAAAATAGATGGCAATGCAGCAAACGATACTGTTCGTCATACCTTCACCATAACTGGTTCAGGTACAAGCTATATTTCAAAAGCAAGAAGAGCTGCTTCTGACCTTAGAGTTTTTGCTTCTAGAGGTATGTTCCCAGCAAATGCATCTGGTGTATTTAGTGCTTTTGAATATGGTTCTGTTTATTATTTCCCTAAAGGAATGACCAATAATCTAAGAATTGATTCTATTGATTTCCGTTATCAAGTACCTAATGGTTATACTGGGAATGCATCACAAACTGTATTTGTAAATGTTTACAAATTAACAGATGGATCTGGTGCAAGCCCTTCAGATGGTCTTTTAGATAGCGATGAATTGCTTCATATTGGAGTAGGAACAGCTAACCTAACAGGTCTAGGAACAACGGTTGCTGGTGGTGATTTTGCTTTAGGAACAGTATCTAGCCTAGTTGATCCTTCTTCTGGTGGTGCGATGCCTAACTTAGCTGACCATGGGTTCTACTATGTTTCTGTTCTTCAAAATCCTGCTGTGCTTGGTGGAGCTGCTACTTTTACGGCTACTACTGCACTGTGGATTGGTTCTGACCAATACAATTATTACATGAATAGACTCATGTCTAGAGCAGATACCGTTATTAATCCTTCTCCATCTATGAATACAGATGCAGCAGGTAGCGTATCTTGGTTTGCAGATGGTTTTGGCGGTGGTTATGTTCCTTCTATTGGAATTCATATGCCTCCTGTCTATAATAGCACTACTCCAATAATCGCTACTAATGAAGCTGCCGAAATGTCTGCTTATCCTAATCCAACCAACACCATACTTAACGTAGAAGTGAAGTTTGAGGAAGCAACCAATGTACAATACATTATGACAGACGTTTCTGGTCGTGTAATCTTTATAGCGGATAGCGATAATGTAACAGAAGAAACTCAAACCTTTAATGTAGAGCAATTTCCCGCTGGAGTTTATTTTATTACAGCTAAAACAGATAAGGGTGCAACAACACAACGTATTATCAAAAAATAAGTCTATAATTTAATTTTGCAAATGCGGTAACTATTATTTTGACCTCTAATTCTTCACGAATTAGAGGTTTTTTTATGCCGTTACATTTTGTCATTTTTTAATTGGGATAAAGAATATTTTTCATTTTTATTTAGAATTAGTCTAAATAAAAATTGCTTTTTATAAATAACTCCTTTACATTTGTAGTACACTTAATTTAACTTAATAAACATACACTATAAATGAAAACGCCAATTTTATTTTTCATCCTATTACTTGCTTTTAATCATGGGCTTATAGCCACTCCTTCTATCTGTAAAAAAGTAAACTTCAATAACTCCGAAAAAAAGACCGAACCTCTATTAATGCGTAAATGGGTCAATGGAGAAATTTACATTGATCTAAAAATTGATGGCTCTTTCTATGCAAAATTAGATCAGTCTAACTTAATCGAAGGTATTTGGGCTATGTCTAAAGATCAGAAAAAATTGATCCTAAAAGAAGAGCAAATGCTAGAAGGTAAAGGCAAAAGTTTTAAGGTAGAATATACCATTGTAGCTATTTCTAGTCATAATATGGTTTTGCAAAATCAGGAAGGTGAAGAACTACTATTTATAACTTCTGAACTAGCACTATCTAGGCTTCTTTCTCAAAAATGGGTATTTGAACAAGGGTATATTGACCTTAACCCACTAGGAACATTTGAGGCTTCTATCAATCACCATGACATCAGTGGGAAGTGGGGCTTTTCTTCCGAAATAGAAAGTAAAAAAACACTAAAATTAGTTCAAATAGACAGCAAAACCCAAGAAGTGTTTTTTAATAAAACCTATCAATTAATTAGCTTAACTCATAACAAATTAGTGATGCTTGACCCGACAGGAAACATTATTCAGCTTTTTTCTAAACCAAAACACAAGCTTAATTAGTAGAAATAACTTGATTACGAATGGATAAAAAAATCATTTATTAAATATTTGTTGATGCAAATTTAATGTATTATTTTTCTTAAAAAAGAAAGCAAATAATACCTTTGTACCTGAAATACAAAGTATAATAAAACATTTAGGGTATCAAAAAGATCAATTTAGTATCAATAAAAAATGATAACAGCTAAAAATCTATATTTAATTAACTTTTTTAATTCATTTACGTAAAGATATATAACGTCCCTTTACTACTTAAAATGTTTTTGAATATTATAACTTAACACACAACAAATTATGGGTAAAAACGTACTTTCACTAATTGTTCTAATGTTCTTATCACTTGCATTAGTATCTAATATATTCGCCAATAACAATTCTATACTCCCTTTTGAGCACAATTCTCATCCTCTAAATAATGAAGCAGCAGATACCTATCTACTGTTAGCACACAAATGGGAAAATGGAAAAATGTATCTAGATTTAAACATCAATGGATCTTTTGAAGGCAACTTAGATGGTGAAAACTTGGTGTATGGAAATTGGGAGATTACCAACAACCAAGCTACGCTCACACTAATTAATGATCCGATAGATGAAGATGAGTTTAAAATTGAATTTACGCTTTCTGATGTCTCTTTTGGATCGATCAAACTCGTAGATAAACAGGGGAAGGCTCTAGTTTTTAAGATTGCAGACAACTAGAATTGCTTTGCAAAAAGAAAAAACGCAATGATAACAATCATTGCGTTTTTTTTATTATTTAGACTCAACAACCTCCTTACTCGGTGCAACTTCTTGTCCCTTAGGTTCTTTTTCTTCTCGTTCTTCTCCTTTACTGTTTTTTGAAGATTCTTGGATACGCTCAATTGACATTGCTTTTTGCTGTTTTACAAACATATCTCGTTCTTTGTAATTCTTATCCAGAGCAGGATCATAAACCGTACTATGCGTTCTATCTTTCCCATAAGCCTCTGGAGTTATATATTTGCCGACATCCTGAGGTCGCTTCGCTCGAACAGATTCAGAAATGTTGTATTTTTCCATAAAATATTGCGCAGTAGGGTCATTCCGTTGAGCATAAACAGTCCAAGAAACTTTGGTATTTGGAGCTCCAACTATCATAAATTTATTATTATTAATTTCTGAAGCAATATAAGGTTGTGTCGCCGTACCAATAGCCGTTAATTGATAACTTGGATTCGTATTAGTAGCATCAAAATAATCGGGTAAATTTACTTCTGCTTGTCCATTAGCATCGAGCTGAACAACTCCTCTATACATATTTAATACCTCATTCGATTCTACTGAATAGTGACTCAAGGTTTTATTCTCAGGATCTAAGGGGTGATCGATATGAAACGATTTAACACCAGCAGATCCAGAATTAGCAAAAGAATACAATCCAAATCCACTTCCTCCACTAGCGTACCCAATAACTCCCATATCTCCCCCAAATCCATAAACCCCTATTCCTTCTCCTGCATTAGCATCTACTGCTTGAGAATAAATCCCTCTAGCTTGAGCTGTAGATCCTGAATTAGCCGTTACTGGTGTAATAAATACATTGATACCATCACCGTCATTTGAACCGTTGTTATTTACTAAGATCGTAGGATCTGCACTATTATTAGAAGCACTAATGGCAGATTTAGAAAGCCCTGCTGTTGGAGAAGTTCCTGTCGCCATATGAGTAATAGATAATGAGGCATATTCTGAAGTAGTATTGGTAGGACCTGCTGCTGCTGTAGGATCTCCCATAAATAAATCAACAGCATTGCCATTATTGCCATAATGCTGAATTTCAACAGCATTACCTCCACCTGCTGTGCCTCCTCCAGTACCATTATAATTCACAATTAAACCTAAACTATTCCTAGTCGCTGCGGCATCACTTACTGTAATATACTGTCCTGTTCCATCCCCTCGATGAAAAATACTTAGACCTGTTGCTTGTGTGGTGGTATTTCCCAAAACAATCTGTTGACCTCTTCCCAATCCATCATGAAAGATGGATGAAGCCATATTCGTACTTGCTGTATTTAAAATCCCTACTTCTGTTCCAATACCTGTTCCTGAATGATACAAGGCTGTTCCCGTTGCTGCATTCGCAGAATTTGTTAATGTTGTATACAATCCACGACCAGTCCCTGCATGATACAAAGCAGAGCCTGTTGAACCGTTAGCCGCATTCGATAAATCAGTATAGGTCCCTCTACCTGTTCCTGAATGACGCAAATCATAACCTATAGCAGCATTTGTAGCTTCGCTCAACTCCATGTAAAACCCTGCCCCTGTTCCTGAATGAAATAAAGTATATCCCGTTGCACTATTCGCAGCATCTAAGTACATATCAACTCCTCTGGAAAAAGCTCCTGTCCCATCCTGATCTATTCTTACCCCTGCACCTGTTGCCCCTGTATTGGTTTGGAGAATATTTAATCCAACTCCTAATCCTGCATTATTAGAGATAATCGAACTAGAGGTACTCGCTGCATTCAACATTTCGTTATTGATTCCTGCCCCAGCCGAACCATTTCTAATCCAAAGTGCTGAACTGCCATTAGCCGTATTAGTAGGTACTAACTCTAACGAATTGCCTGCTGCACCTGCATGGTCTACCAGAATACCATCTACCCCTGCTGTTTGGTTAACATGTAATTTAGCAGTTGGAGTGGCAGTACCTATTCCGACATTCTGCGCATTAATAGGTAAAAAGCCTAACAAGGCAGCCGCTAGGGTTATAGTATATTTTTTATTCATAATAATAATATAGTTAGTGAAAAATTTAGTGTCACATTGGGCGAACATTAAATTTACTACTTTAAACGCAGAAAAACCATATATTATTAGTTATTTAACCAATATCGCATTCTTTTATTTCAAAAAAAAGACAAAAATCCATTCTTTTATTATCCATATAATAATGTGTTTTTTTTTATATCTTTGAGTACCAACAGTGTAATCAACTGATTATCAAAGTAAAAAAAACAAAAACACACCGCTATCATAAAACAATGGCTATCAACACATTACAAATAAGCCTTTTGTACTTTTTTTTTCAAAAAAAAGCAATCTAAACTATTTACTCAATTTCTTGCAATGAATACACTCCAAAAAATCTCTACCTTGTTACAGAATTTTAGTGATTTAATTTACCCTAGACTTTGTCTAGCTTGTGGAAAAAAAATAATCTCAAAACAAACTTGTATCTGTATTCATTGTACCTATCACATAAGTCCCACTAATTATCATACCTTAACTCCCAATCCTGTATTAGATCGTTTTTGGGGAAGAATAGATTTAGAGCATGCTTCTACAAGTTTTGCATTTAACAAGGGAGGATTGTTGCAACACCTGATTCATCAATTAAAATATGAAAACAAGCCGCAAATAGGAATAGAATTGGGAAAACAGTATGGGACTATGCTAAAAGAAACAGCCCCTTACAATACAATAAACTGCATTATCCCTGTCCCTTTGCATCCTAAAAAAGAACACCAAAGGGGGTACAATCAAGCAGCTGCGTTTGCAGAGGGATTAGCCATCGGAATGCAAAAAAGATGGTCTAGCGACTATTTATACAGAGTTAATTATACAGAAACTCAAACCAAAAAATCTCGGCTTGACCGTTTTTCTAATGTGCAAAATGCATTTAGCCTTAAACAAGTAGAAGACCTCAAAGGGAAGCATCTACTTATTGTTGACGATGTAATTACAACAGGGGCCACACTAGAAGCTTGTGCTCAAAAATTACTAGAAATAGGAGGAGTAAAAGTTAGTATAGTTGCAATCGCTTTAGCCAATTGATTGTTCTAAAAGTAAATCACTATAAGAGATCGCTAATAAATCTTCTTCCCCTATGCCCAATATTTCCATATATTGATAACACTGTTTTTGTAACAATGCCTGTCCGATTGTTCCGTTTTCATCAATAGCCTCTATTTCAACAAAGGTTCCAAGCTCCTTTACTCGATCTAAATGAAACTTAATATTATTAATAAAGAATATTTTTCGCCTTTTATCTACAACTATTTTTATACCTAAGGCCTCTGTTAAAGTAGCTTTTAAATCCTTACTATCCCCTGGTTTATAATAAGTAATTGAAGAGGTTTTGGGTTTTATTTGATTGTCTCGATGATAGTGAATAAGTGCATTTTCGATATTCCCTTCTCTTAATTTCAATCGCCCATTGGGCACATTAAAATAAGTATCAATCTGATGATCTTCTCCCTTATAATCTGCTTGATGCTCCGCCAATATTTGTGCTAGTTTCTCTATATCCAAACAGCTTGCCTTAATTTCTACATTGATCCAACCCATGCTTTTTTGCTACCTATTAAAGTTTATATAATTAATTATTCCAACCATCCCCTTCATCCTTATTCTCTGCTGCATATTCTATACGAGTAATTGCCTTTTGTTTTTCACGTTGAAAAATTAACTGAGCCAATACTTGATGCGGCAGCTCAGAAGCACTAGGAGCTAGTGCTTGATGAACTTTCCGTTCATTAATATCCAGACGGTACAAGATATAAAATAATTGTTCTAAATCGTTATCTATTAAATTTTGTATAAAATGTTCTAAAAAAGCCAATAGTTCTGCTTCTGTAACATCGCTAGGGATATGTTCTACCTCAAAATCTTTCTGAACAAAAGCCGCTGTTTGTCGCAGAACCAACAATTCTTTTTTCATTCTATTCATCATTATAAATTTATAAATCCTCCCTCATCACAACACTACCTATACATCTTGCTTAAAAGGCATTGACACAATAAACGTAGAACCTTTTCCAACTTCTGACCGAAGATCAATTGTACCTCCATGTGCCGTTACAATTGCCTGTACATAACTCAACCCTAAACCAAAGCCCTTTATATCGTGTAGGTTTCCTGTTGGCACACGATAAAACTTATCAAAAATATATTTTCTGGCTTCTTTACTAATTCCAAGTCCATTATCTTCTATCTCAAACAAAAAACCATTACCAGCATTTCTTGTTCGAATCGTAATAACAGGTTGCTCTGGAGAATATTTATTGGCATTATCCAAGAGGTTGTGGATAATATTTGTAAAATGAGTTTCGTCCGCCTGAATGATTGAGTTGCTAGCTTCCAAATCTAAAATAACTTGTCCTCCTTTTTGTTCTACTTGAAGGGCAATTTTTTCAGCAGCATTTAAGATGACATCTTCTGCATAAACCTCTACCAAATTGAGTTTAAACTCTCGCTTATCGATCCTAGCCATCTGCAATACTTTACCGACTTGGCTATTCATTCGTTTGTTTTCTTCCTCTATAATATTCACAAATCGCATTGCTTTTTCTGCTCGCCCCTTATCTATCCATTTTTTGATGGTATCTGTCGCAATAGAAATCGTTGCAATAGGTGTTTTAAATTCATGGGTCATATTATTTAAAAAGTCGTTCTTCATTTCAGATAACTTTTTCTGCTCTAGGATAACTTTAATGGTGTAATAGAAACAAAAAATGACAATTCCTGTAAAAATAAACGTACTCATTAAATGCAACCATAAACCACTCCACAGAAAGCTTCTTTTACCAGGAAAATCAACATATAAACGGGCAACCTGTTCATTAGAACTAGGAAACAAACTAATAGAATATTTAAAATCTGAGGGCTGTAAGTATCGCTCTTCACAATCTTTAGCAACAGGATTTAACATCACAAAATCATCATCCTTGGTAGAATAAACCCCATAGGCACAGGAAGTCGTAATTCCCTTATCCAGTAACTCCTGCTGCAACAAGGTATCCAAAGATTTGATGGTAATTCGTTGCTGAACGGGGATGTCTTTGACAATGCCATGATGCACAAAAAAGCGCTCAAAATGAATCATATAAGCTTCCTTGTTTTTTCCCTTGGTCCATGTCCGAGTCGTTTCTGTTGTTTTAAAATTATCGACCAAGTGTTCAACCTCCTGTTTGGGTAAGGTATCCACCGCAGAGTATTGCACGGTTCGATTAGAATCGGCTAAATAATAATCTGAGATTTCATTCACTTCCAATGCCGTAGCAAGCTCTCTTGAGTTGGGTTTTGTAATGCTTGTTAAACGTGGCAAGTTATACAAAGCAGCTGTTTTCTCTAATTCTGTCTGCTCCAACTTAGAAACAATATGATCCAATGCACTGTGAATATTCCCATCAAATAGCTCACTATTGAGTTGGAAAGCAGATAAAATAGAATATACCTGCATCCCAAAGATGCCGATCAAAGCACTGGTTACCATAACAACAATCTTCCAAATTGCCTTTTGAGTCATTCTCTATTGTTTAATAATTTTAGTTACAATTACTTCTGCAAGTTCATCCGCAGCAGATGGAGCATTTCTAAACCACATTTCTGGTTCTATTAGTTCTATTTCAGACAAAGCCATTTGATCTTCATTGTCCCACACCATATCTACCCGAGCATAAGTAGGCATTTCGGAACAAGCAGCAACCGCCTTTTCTGCAAATTCGATTTCTTCTTTTGAAGGCTGATAGACTTCTACAGAGCCGCCAAAATCATCTTGCACCCTAAAATCTCCCTTTTTTGCCTTTTTAAGCACAGCATGTGTATACTTCCCATCAATAAGCATAAAAGCCACTTCTCCCTTTTTGGTAATATTATACAAGAATGGCTGCAACATCATTGCTTCTTTTGCAATTAAGGTTTGAAACAAAGATTCGTAACTTTCTATATTTTCTGGGGTCAGGCGATAGGTATGTCGTCCAGCTGCTGAAACGGTTGGTTTCAGTACCATTTCTTTCCATCCTAATTCTTTTTGCAAATCACTTAGGCTAGTTTTGGACTGAGGATCGATAATTTTGGTCAAAGGAATTCGTATCCCCTTTTTCTGCAAGTCCAATAAATAATGCTTGTCAATATTCCAATTAATTTGTGCCTGTGAATTGATTAGATGCGTTTGAGTAACCACCTGTTCTAACCAAACAGAAAATTCATCAAATCGCTCTGAATAATCCCAAGGAGTTCTAAAAATAATAGCCCTTGTACTAGCCCAATCAAAATCAGGGGCATCCCAGTTCATTTTTTTTACTGTCAAGCCCTTTTTTTCAAGTGCTGCTTGCACCAATCCATCCTCTACCAAAACCTGTTTTGTATACCAATCTACCTCCGTAGGATTCATATACTTAGCCTCCGTTAATAATACAATATCGTATGGTTTCATTTTTTTATTAAGATGTTTTTTTTACAAATTGTGTGCTAATCGTAAAACGTAAGGTAAAATGCTTCTATTTGGGATATTAGAGCCTAGATCACGTTGTTTTTAGCTTGCTACAATCTAATACCCAAACGGCATAATTAAGGGCGTTAATTAAAATTTCCACACGATTAGCTTCGCTGCTACTCTGTGGTTACTGCGTGAGCCTTGTTACTCACTCTGTTTGTGAGGTCGCAAGCTCTGTTCGATTTGCCAAAGAGCGATTAAAATTATAAAGAGGCTACTTCATTAGGAAGCAACCTCCAGTGTTTATTTTAAGATAAAAAATACAAAGCTTTTATTAAACACCATCTCCTCGTAATTTTCGAAAACGTTTTCTTGCCTCCACAATAAACAAAGAACCAGAATGCTCAAAAAGAATCTTTTCATACAATTCCATTGCCTTTTTGCTGTCTCCAAGTCGTTGTTCATAAATTTCTGCCATTCTAAAAAGGGCATTGTCTACTAAAATTCCATCTTTGTATTTAACAGGTATGTCCTCTAGTAGTTTTATAGCTGTGGTATAATCCCGTTTTTTATAGGCAATATTTGATTTAGCAAATAAAATATCATCCCCCAATCCATGTTCTGCATGTTGTTCTAAAATACTATCCATCACAACAATAGATTCATCAAATTTATTCTGAAACATCAATAGTTCCGCCTTAGCAAACATCTGCATTGGTTTTGCAGTTGTATCTAAGGCATAATGATCTAAAATAAATACCGATAAGCCAATCGCATCGTTAGAAATCAGTTCAGATGTAGAACCTTTAAGAATATCCAATTGATCTTGTGCCCATTCAAAATCCCCTTTATAATAAGACAATTTAGCATTTTTGTAGCGTGCCATTTCGCCTAGAGGCGCATCTTTCATTTCTTTATCCACCTGAGAGTAAAGTAAAGTAGATTCCCAAACTTCGCCCTGCATTAGATAATAATCGCCTAGGTCAATTTTTGCTTCAGCTTGTGCAATCCTAGACAATTGAGGCATTTTAATAACCTCCTCCAAAACGACAATCGCCTTGTCTAGATCATTGAGATAAAAAGCCTGCAACTCTGCCATTTCTTGCATAATTCCAGCTGTTGTATAACTCCGTCCAAATTCGTTGATATAAGCCTCGTACTCTGCTTCTAAGGTAAGCAATTCTTCCCTTGTATACTTAAACCCTTCAACCAATCGATCCCGTTTTGCAATTAAAACATAGCGTTTAGAATCGATATAATAAGGGCTATCTATTCCTTTTTCTTCAATGATATAATTATAAGCATCGATCCCCGCATCATAAGATTTCTCTCGAATAGCAGTTTGCGCTAATCTATAAATTCTATTTCCATTTTCATTTTGACGCTTATCCAATGCTTTAGCCTGTCTAAGGGCATTTTCAAAATCCCCTTGTTGCTCAAACACCCAAATGAGCATAACGGGATAAATGGTTACTTCTGGTAGTTTATTGATTCGAGCATAGAGTTGTTTCTTGAGTTCAGAGAAACCATCTGTTTTAGATAGTTCACGTTGAAAAAAGGCCTGAATATTAGTCATTCTATTGGGTAAATATTCCAAGCAATTTAAATAGCTCTCTATCATTTTAGGAATGTCCCCTTTTAGGCGATAAACCGAGCCCATTTCATAGGCAAACATATTTTTGATTTTCATCAATTTGCTTCCTTTTTCGTAGGTCTCTACAGCATATTGATAGCCCTTATTTTTAATAAAAGCATTGGCTAATTTCACAACTTGAACTTGATTGGGCGCTAAGAGTTTGATCGCCTTAGCGTACTGTTCGTTTGCTTTATCTCGATTGCCTTGGCGTTCGTACAAAATTCCATAACTAACATAGCGTTCTACTTTTTCAGGAGCAGCCTTGATGGATTTTTTTATCATTTTTTCGGACTCCTTGTAATCTTCTAATTCCAAAAGGGTAACAAAGTAACGTTCAAAAAAATAATCATTCGCTCTGTTTCGCTCATGCAATTCTTTATATAGGGCTGCTGCCTTTTCAAACTCCCCATCTGAAAAATATTTTCGAGCCAAAGAAGCTGTTTGTGCTAGCGTTTGGTTCGCAATTAGTAGTGCTATTGAAAAAAGAAATAATCTTATCATGCTTATTGTTGTATTAAATATTATTTGGGGGTAAGTATGAAATCACACTTTGTTGAACTATTTCCAACATCAAATATCGCTGTAGGATATTTTATTAGGCATTGTGCCAATATAACAAGATACGGTTTTGCCCTTAAATAGTTCGTTTGCTTTTGTTTCTATAACTAAATTTTAACGTTAAATAGTTAGACAAAAGTCAGCTCTAATTAATTAGGACATCGCCCTGCCCATTTTTGTTCATTATCAACGGGTAAACTATCTTTTTGAGCAACCTCCAAAGCCATCTGATGATATTTACAAGCTGCCTCTTTTTTTCCTTGTAAAAATAAAATTTCTGCTCGCATAGATTGATAATTAACTGGGGTTCTGCCTTGGTTTACCGCTACAAAACGATTAATATCGTCCATCGCTGCGTCCAATTGGTTGGTGAACAAATAACACAGCATTCTATTGTAATAAGCATGCCCCTTTTCATAGTTTTCATCTAGCTCAATTACCCTAGAAAAATAAGGGATGGCTTTTTGGCAATCTTCTTGTAAACTATCTTTGCTAAATTTTTGATAAAACAACTTTGCCAAATTATAATTGGCAACCAAATCATTGGGCTGCTGTTCCAGTAATTCTTGCATTTTTCGAATGAGTTCTTCTGTATTCCTCTGCTGCCCCAACTGTCCTTGAACTTTCGGGTTGTTTTTCATCATTTCTTGCAATTCTTCTTCTGAAAACTCAGGAAAACCGTCCTCTCCAATTTTATTATTATTTGAGGTGCAAGCTGTTAAAAATAACATAAGAACTACCAGATAGCTAGTTAAACGTAACATCTTTTTGTATTTTTTAGTATTTTTGTAACGGTTAATTTTTAATTAATGGTTACCTATGCTGGTAACTACTCATTTATAGTAATATCAGAACACCTACAAAAACTGCGCTAATGGGATAATTATTAGTGCCTGTTAATGAATCAGCCATTAACACAATCAAAGATAAGTCAAAGTACCAAATTTCTTGGTTTATGCTCAATAAAAAACAAATCTTACTAGGTTGCTTTTCGATCATCCTATCTTTTTTGTGTTCAACCACTCTGGCACAAATTACGGATAGTACTGCTGCTATTTACCCTCCTATTAATGAAAATTTATTTGTTAATACGAAGTGGAAATACACGTATACAACTCATGCAGAGAGCAATACCATCATACACAAAGCAGACGAAGCTTATGCCTATTATTTGTTCTTTCGTTATGACTACGGTTATCAAACCTATCTTAATGGAACCTTATCGGGGGGGCTTTGGCAACTCAACAAAGAACAAAATGAGGTCAAGTATAATTTTAGGCGGGTAGAATGGTGGCGCATTGCTTCTTTTAGCGAAGAAGCGCTCATTTTAGAGTTCACCATGAACAAAAAATCTTCTTATCGCTACCATTTTATTCGGGTTGCAGATGCGGATGCCCCCTTTGAACGCTCTCCTAATGATTTACCAGATATTAATGTCAATTTTGCAGAAGACGCCCTAACCAAAGAGACAGACAGTTATACTAATTTTTTGGCACAACGTGGTATCAAATACAAGCCCAAAGTTTGGCAGCGCCGCAAAGCAAAAAGAGCTCGCCGAGAAAAAAGGCGTATTGCTCGTTTAGAAAAAACAAAAAAAGGACGTGCCCAATTGGCAAAGGAAGAACCTAAGGAACTGATGCAAATAGAATTGGTAGGAGGTGGTTTTTATGGAGGGGTTGATCCCGTTTATAGAAACATGATTTTGATTAAGACAGACGGTCGTATTATCAAAGAATACCAGAGTGAATTGCAGGGGCTTCAAGTTAGCAAACACAATATTTCAAGAGAAAATTTAGAAAAATTGGTGGCGTATATTGAAGAGAAAAATTTCTTTGAATTTGATCAAATTTACACCTGCGATAACCAAGATTGTATCAAGCGCCTGTCTAATAAACCTAGACCGATTGCTCTGCGAATTGCAATTACGAAAGGAGTACGCCGAAAAATCATTACCATCCCAATTTGGGACGGGCGGGGCAAAGCCAATTCATTTATTAATTATCCAAAAGAACTAGATGCCATTGTTCAAGCCATCGAAAATATTGCAAACGTCCCTCCTCAATAAGTAGCTGGACAAAAAATTAAGCATCTTTTTCCGCCCTAGCTGCGTTAAAAATACTCGTTAATTAATAGTATACTAATTTTGTCCATCTACCTTATGCACCTCATTTAAATTATATCTACTATATTTGTAGCTTATTTGTAAAAAAAATATGTCAATGATACGTAAGTGGCACTTAAAGGCTATTATCCAAAAAACCATCTCATTCATGCCTAATGGGCATAAAATTAACCATTGGTTCCAAAAAAACATCACCAAAGGTGTTTATTTGGGAGATGAATATTTCTACGATCGCTTAGAGCATGTAAAACATCATATTAGCGCTTTTCAGCAGTTTTGTGGTCCTATTAAAGGAAAAAAAACACTGGAATTAGGAACGGGTTGGTACCCTGTTATTCCTTTTAGCTTCTTTTTGTCTGGAGCTTCTGAGATCAACACGGTAGACATTTCCAACCTCACCAACAAAGAGAAATTAAAAGATACCATTGATCGTTTTATTGACCTAATAGAACAGAATAAATTAAGTCAATATATCGATGCTCTTCCCGAACGAGTTGCCACCTTACAGCAAATTCATAAAGACTTTGAAACGCTTAGTTTTGAAACTATTTTAGCTCGGTTAAACATTCGTTATATCATTATGGATGCTAGAAAGCTAAGTCATATTCCTACAGGCTCTATCGATTTGGTTCATTCTAATAATACTTTTGAGCATGTTTATCCCGATGTACTGAAGGATATACTAAAAGAGTTTAAACGGATTGTCTCTCCTACTGGCTTTCAATCTCATTTTATTGATATGTCCGATCATTTTGCACATTTTGATCACTCCATCAATATTTATAACTTTCTACAGTACAGCAACACTACTTGGGACAAGATTATTGACAATAGTATTCAGCCTCAAAATAGATGGCGATTTCCTCAATTTGTCAACTTGTATCAAGAATTAAATATTCCGCTAACCGATACAGAAACTAGACCTGGGGATATAGAAGCGGTCAATTCCTTGAAAATTCATTCAGATTTTAGTAATTTTAGTACCAAAGAGTTAGCCATTAGTCATTGTTATATGTATTCAAAAATGAACTAGAATATACTCGATATGAATTCGTTAAAACAACTTCCATAATGAACAGAAAAATATTTTTTATTTGCTGTAGTTTCTTTTTATTCATCACTGCTTCTTTTGCACAAAGTGATAGAGAATCAGCAAGAACATTCGGGTTAAATGTAATTCAAAGCTTTTTTGATCAAAATTGCGATTTTATGTTCGATCACTTAGATGAACGAATTACTAGTTTTGAAGGAGGGCAGACCATTACCATTACCGCTGAGATGCGTCGCTTATTTTGTTCAGAAAACCCACTCCGCCCCGATATGCCTGTTACCTTCCAGATGTATCAAGAAAATTATGCCCCAACGGTTTACAACAAGCAAGAATTAGATCAGAAATTTCCAGAATGGTCTGCTCATCTAAATCTACAAAACGGTGACTTTTTCTTTGATGGTGCACAGCCAATTGCTGCTGGAAATACTCGTGTTTTTACCGCTGGAGATATGGCTCGTTTTGTCTTGCGAAAAATTAATGGCGATTGGAAAATCATTGCCATTTAAAGACTCTAGTATTTGTTTTGTATAGCCCCTTTAAACAAAAGGGCTTTTATCCAACTTTCTACCTAATTACCAATAGGCAAACCATACCCCTAGTTGATATTATGTATCAATCAAGTAACGAAGCAAAAATGATTGTGCGTAGTTATTTAAGCCTATTGCCTAGCTTGATTTATCCAAAATCAGTTGACAAAAGTTTATTAAATTTAAATTACTTTTGTGCGCTCTTTTTTTATTAAATATTGTTTTTCTTTTGCTAAAAAGCCGAAAAACAAACAAGCTAATATAAAAACTCTTTACTTTTGTGGAAAAGCCTCTGTCAAAAATAATAGGAGGCAAAAAATCAGTTTTAATTATGGGTAGAATAATTGTATTAGTAGTCCTTTTTTGTGGGCTAGGAACCTTTGCGTTTTGGAAAATGAATAATCCAAACATGGAAAAGGACACTTATGCAGGCAACCTGCATACTATGTTTGCATTAAATAATATTGATCCTATCAATCGTGTTTTTTTGACCGATCGATCTGGTAATCAAGCATTGATTGAGCGAGTAGAAGACTTAAATTGGACGTATACCAATAAAGTTACAGGCAAAAAATATAGAGCCAACCCCAGTGCGGTTTATACCCTTTTGCAAACGCTTCAAAAAATTCGCACCAGAGAGCCAATCAATAGTGCAGCAATGGATAATGCCGTAAAATCCTTAGCAGCCAAATCAACTAAGGTTGAAATTTATGACAAAGATCAAAACAAGCTACGGGTTTATTATGTTGGTGCAATGACTAATGGTGGTACGGGGAACTTAGCAATCATGGAAGGGTCAGACCAACCTTATGTGGCTTATATTCCTAATTTTCAAGGAACAATTGGCACTCGTTTTATTACCACAGAAGCAGATTGGAGAGACAAAGCTATTTTTAGAAATGACATCAACAAATTAGAATTCATTCAAGTTGATTACCAAGCTCCTAGCCAACGTACCCAATCTTTTAAAATTTCTAAGCTTAATTCTGGTAAATTTAATGTAGAACCACTAAATGCGGAAGTTGAAGCTTTTACTCAAGAGCAAGTCAACCAAGACAATGCAAGTACTTATTTTGAAGATTTTGATGTTATTGCAGCAGAGCAAATTATTTATGATAAAAACTTAAGAGATACAACCATCACAACAACACCCTTTGCTGTGGTAAGTTATAAAGCGAGTTATCATAATGAACCACAAGTTTTTCGCATTTATTCCATTTACAACCCAAGCGCAGATCGAGGAGATGGTGAAGCGGGACATCGCCAAAAAATCCAACGCTATTTTGTAGATATTAATGAAGATAATTTCTTTTTGGCGCAACATATTGTTATTCGTTCTATGCTTTGGGGCTATAACTTTTTCTTCCAAAGAGAAGCTGTTCAATTGAGAGAAGATGAGGCCACAACCAAACAATCTTTCCCTGAAAACAAAGAGCGAGATCGCAATCAACAATTTAAAGTTATACAAGAATAAAGCCGTCTAATGGCATCCCCATAAGTTGTGCACGATTTGTATTTACAACGTACACAACTTATGGTTTTCTATAATCCCATTTTTACGCAACTTTACGCTAAAGACGAGCTTCAATACTGCCCAAAGTATCATTATGAATAGAGAATTTCTGCTTAATTTATTCTTTTTAATTGCAGTTAACCTAATTATTAAGCCTTTCTATGTATTTGGTATTGATTTGAAGGTACAGAATGAAGTTGAAAACTATAGTCTTTACTTTGCTTTACTCAATTTTTCCTATATTTTTCAGATCCTTAGTGACCTAGGTATACAGCAATACAATAACCGAAATATTGCCCAGCATGATTATCTATTTGATAAATACTTTCCCCATATCCTTGGTCTAAAAGGAGGCTTAGCTTTTTTATTCCTTTTTGTATCTTTAAGCATAGCCTTACTGATTGGTTATACTTGGCAAGATTTAACCTTATTAATTTTCTTGCTGCTGAATCAAATATTCATTACGCTCACCTTCTTCTTTCGGTCTAATATTTCAGGACTTCAGCACTATAGGTTAGATAGTTTGCTTTCTGTTTTGGACAAACTTCTTATGATTTTTATTTGCCTTCCTTTATTGTGGGGACCATGGGTAGATGATTTCACCATCGAATGGTTTGTTTATGCCCAGAGTATAGCATTTGGATCAACGGCATTCATTGCCTTTTGGCTCACTCGTCGATATTTAAAAACCCGACTAAAATTAGCTTGGAACAGCCCTCTATTAAAAGCTATTCTGAAACAAAGCATTCCTTTTTCATTGGTTGTTTTATTAATGAGTATCTACACTCGAATAGATGCCGTTATGATTGATCGATTGCTTTATGACCCAATAACACAGGCAGGAAATCAACAGGGGTATATTTATGCGGCAGCCTATCGCCTATTAGATGCCATTAATATGATTTGTTTTTTATTTGCAGGGCTCCTATTGCCAATGTTTGCTAGAACCATCAAGCAAAACAAAGATGTAAAGCCACTCTGGAAACTAAGCAATAGTATTATGCTAATGATTACCCTAAGTTTTAGCATTGCCGTTTGTTTTAATGCCGATGAAATTATGCAATTGCTTTACAATGATTATAGTCCAGCCATGGCAGAGGTGCTCATTTTATTAATGATTGGGTTCAATTCTATTGGGATTATTCAGATTGTGGGTACTTTATTAACAGCCAATGGCAACCTTATGGCAATGAATCTCGTCTTTGTCTTGGGAATTGTTATTAATGCCACTGCCAATTATTTTCTAATTTTAGAATATGGAGCATGGGGAGCAGCAATCAGTACAATCATTACACAATCATTTGTAGCCTTAGCAGAGTTAGAACTAGCACGCAGAATTTTTCAAGTAAAATGGAGTTGGACTTTTGTCGCACAAATTAGCTTATTTATAATCGGAGTGGTAGGCATTAATTTAGGGTTGCAAGAAATCAACATACACTGGATGTTTCGCTTTGTACTGGCAGGTTTTGCCGCTGTCTTATGGGCCTTATTGACTAAAATATTAGACGCAGCTGGCATTTTATCAATTTTTAAAGCGAAAACCATATAATTTTTCTACTTTTGCAGAGATTTTAATATTACGATATTCTCTAATAGTACTCAATCAATTTTTTATAAAAGAAGTTGCTTAAAATAGGACTATTTAAATGTTCTTTTTAAAATCCATCCCTTGCAAAACTTGATTCTTTTAAAGAAAAACTAATTTATAAATATAGACAAGACAATGAGTAAAGAAAAAACAAACTATTCTTTATTAGACATTATTGGCATTCTATACCGATGGAAAAAACCATTACTTATATTGATTATAAGTGTTACGATTGGCTCTATTATTGTTTCCTCCTTATTAGACAATTATTATACAGCCTATGCTACTTTTGTTCCTACTAATGAAGAACAGAAACTCTTTGATTCTGCTGGTAATTTAACCTTATATGGAGGAGATGATGCGGTTAGCCGTGTGTTAATTTTTGCAGAATCATCTCCCTTTGTTAGCCATATGATCCAAAAATTCAAACTTGGTGATCGTTATAATATTGATGTTAGCACCCCAAAAGGTCAAAACAGAGTAGAAAAACACTTTCGAAAACTTTATGACATCAAACGAAATAAGCACAGTGGTTTGGAAATATCAATCCAAGACAAAGATCCTCAAGTAGCGTATGATATGGTGATTGCAGCACTTGACAAAATAGAAGAGTTATATCGCGCTGCAACTTCTGGTAACAAAGGCTTGATCAAAGAAACCTACGAAAAGGCAATTGCTGAAAAGGAATCTGAACTCATTACAGTAGCCGATACGTTGACTACGCTTCGCAAAAAATTTAATATTTTTGATGTTAAGCAACAAAGTATCACATTATCTGGTGTATTAACTACCTTAGAAGGAAGACTCGCTTATGACCAAGCCAAGTTAATTACTTTTCAAGAAATGAATGCTCCTAGGGATTCTATTATCAATGTCAAAGCTCGTATTGCAGGGGCGCTTCGTCAACGAGAACTGATGCGTGGTGGTTCTACAAATAATCCAGATATAGAAACTTCTTCAGATATTTATGCTTTTAACAAAGGACGAGATCCTGTGATTTATTGGGAGACAAAAATTGCTAATCTCAATGAAGAACTATCCTTAATTATCACACAATTTGCAAAATTTAAAACACATGCCTACTCTAATATAGCAGGTATTATTGTTTTAGAACCCGTGCAAGTTCCCAACTTAAAATCTTATCCTATTCGTTCTTTTATGGTTATTGGATCAACTCTAATTGCTATAATTTTGGGAGTTATTGGAGTATTAATATTAGATGCGTACAAACGCATAAATTGGAAAGACGTTTTATATGAGAAGCCAATTAACCATACGTAAATATTCGTATAATTTATTTAAAGGCTATGCCCTTTCTATCTTACTATCTGTATTAGCGGCTATCTTTTTTGAAACTCCTATTCCATTTTTAATACCGATAGCCCTTGCTTTTGTTTTTCAAGTGTTGGTTGACTATGAGAAAATTTATTTCTTATTATTCATGTCGATCCCTTTATCTACAGAAGTATTTCTAACCGATCACTTGGCGACCGATTTGCCGACGGAACCCTTGATTGTAGGGCTAATGCTCATTTATTTTTTTGTTGTACTCACCAACCCAATGAGTATCAACGCCAAGTATATCAAACACCCATTATCTATACTGATAGCAACCCATGTTCTGTGGATTGCTATCAGTACATTTACTTCTTCAGCCTTCGGTTTTTCCTTTAAATTTCTATTGGCTAAGTTGTGGTATGTAGTTACCTTTTTTTATTTCACAGGGCACCTTGTAAAAGATCAAAAAAAACTAGATCGACTGCTTTGGTTAGTCGCCGTTCCTCTTACTTTTGCCACCACAAAAGTAATTTTACATCATGCCAGTTTAGATTTTGGGTTCAAGATGATTAATACAGCTTGTCCTCCATTTTTTCGCAATCATGTTAACTATGCTGCCATCTTATCGGTTTTTCTACCCTTCTTATGGTATCTCCGAAAATGGGCGAATTCTAATTTATCTCAACGGTTTGCTGAAATAGCACTTTTAGTTATTTCCTTTGGTATTATTACGGCCTACACAAGAGCTGCTTATGTTGCTGTTGCATTAGCGCCTATTGTTTATTGGGTAGTTCGTCTACGTATTGTCAAATTAGCCGCAATTATTGTTACCATCGGATTAGCAGGCATTCTTTCTTTTTTGATTGCAGAAAATAAATTCATGGAACTGGTTCCAACAGAACAAACTGTAGCTCATACCGAATTGGCCGACATTGTTTCTTCTACTTCTGAGCTAAAAGATGTTTCAACCATGGAACGTTATTATCGTTGGATTGCAGGAACTCAAATGATTGCAGAAAAGCCTGTTTTTGGATTTGGACCTGGAAATTTTTATCACTTCTATAAGCACTATACGCTAAATAAATTTTCTACTTATGTTAGTGATAACCTCGAAAAATCAGGTATTCATAATTACTATCTGATGACAACACTTGAGCAGGGAATCATTGGGCTAATTATTTTTTTGGCGCTCATTTATATGACCATTATATATGGGGAACAAGTCTATCATAATTCCCCCGATAGGAAACGCAAAGATATAGTGATGGCCTCCATTCTTTCAACCATTATTATTGATGCTTTTTTGCTGATGAATGATATGATTGAAACAGATAAAATAGGTTCTTTTTTCTTTTTTAACATCGCTATCATCGTTATTATTGATCTTATTAACAAAGAAGAAAAAAAGGAAAAGGAATAAAATCCCTCCAAACTGAGCAACTCCTTCCTTGCTTTGGTTAAATAGTATCTTATTCCAAAATATAATTTATACCCATTTTATTGAGCGTGCAGCCTGTATAAAAAAAACAGAACAAGCCTTTTGTTAAAGGCTTGTTTTTTTATTGCCCATAACCTAAACTTAATCAAAATCTTACAACTTTATATAACAATTAAAATAAAGAGATTTTTTTTCTATTTAACCCCTATAAATTTCGAATTTCGTTAAGCAGAATGCATATATTGTATTAGAATAATTTTATCCCCGTTCTATAAAAAAATTAAAATTCAATACAATATGCACCTTAAATTTATTGTCCTATTCTTCTTAGTTTGTAATTTTTGGTCTTGTCAAAAGGATAAAGAACTAGAAGAACGAATAACAGCGAAAAAAGAAAGTAAAGCTCCGATTATAGTAGGAGCAAGAAGTTTAAACACAACCGTTGAGCAAACTGTCCTTGGTGCCAAGCGAGTCAATCCTTATACGGTCGCCAATATGACCGCCGCATGGAACCAATTGTACCCTTCCGATAGCGAAACCGCATTGCCTACTACGCATTGGTACGTTCGGTTTCAGCCACAAACACCACAAGAACTTAAGGAGTTACAGCAGGCGATTAATTCCTATGCTGTAGCCAATAATGACATCCATGAAAATGATCCTCATTTATTTGACTTTCCCTTGGAATATGAGATTGAGCAAGTGGGTAACTTTTACCACGATCCAAGTCTTCCAGCAGGAGCAATCACCTATCAATATGCAGTGGTTAAACCCGACTTTCAATTTCCTGTAGGAGTCGCTTATACCCTTATTGATGAATTGGTCTTAGCCCCTTATTCTTCTTTTTTAACCGCAGAAGCCTTTCGCCGTACAGGCAATGATTATTACAATGCGAAGAATGAGCTAGTCAACTTTTGTGCCCCTACTTGTCCCAATTATCCCAATTGCTTGGCTGCTAATGTGGATTGTGATGGAACAACAACAAACAATGGCGGCACCATACAGCCCTTTGGGCTTCCTTGTCGGCTGGGACCTTTATGGCCCTTTTGTTTGCACAATGCCACCGTTACAGGCTTACCGACCAATACAGGAGGCACAACCAGTAATCGCTGCGATTGTCCAATCAGTGTTTTTGGCAGCAAACCTGGGGGCTGTGTACGAGTAGAAGACACCCAATTGGGTTGGGAAGGAGTAAAAAATGTAGAAATCTACATTCGAGATCTGTGGTTTACAGGCAGAAGTGTTTGGACCACCAATGAGGGCTGTTGGTACATTCCCTTTAACTATTTTGGTCCGATCCAAGGCTTTTTGAAATACGAAAGCAATCGACTCAAAATAAGTGGTCTAAGAGATTTGTATATTGTAGAATTTGGGCATCCCATTGTTCAGAATTTAGGCATTCATATTTCAGGTTATAACAACTTAAACATTCGGCATCATCGGCATACTGACAATAGCAGCCTACACAGAATGCTTTGGTTTGCTTCCTTAACCAATAATGCCGTTTATGAATACGATTGGTATGCTGCACAGGAAGGTTTGCCGCCTGCTGCTCCTGATCTGAATATTATGTTGATGAATGAAGGAGGTGCAGCTTCTGCTCCCATGTTATCCCATATCATGCGGACAAGCCCAGGGGCAGGAATGACAATTGCAGGAGGTTTTAGTTTTGTAGGCACAACGGCTGGTTTTACGACCATGGGCTTAGTGGATATGTTTTTGCCAGGTACGGGGGCATTGGTGGGGACAATGATGCCTTTGTTTTTAACCCACATGTTGGCTAATCTACCCGATATAATTTATCAGTATGGAGGGCGAGAGATTGAGCTTACATCAGATCCAGTAAAAGAAACCATTTATCATGAATGCGGGCATGCCGCTCATTATTATGCCTTGTCCAATAAAAATGAATATTGGGTTGGCAATATTCAACGAATTATAGCCAATGGAGGCTATGGACTTAAGGGGACTACAGATTATGAACGATGTGCTTTAATTGAATCGTGGGGCTATCATATTGGTTATTATTTTGCCGACCTTCACTATGGTCTAAATAATGAAGTCTCCGCTAGGTTTTCAGTTTTCGAAGATCAACAAAGAGAACGATTTGTATATAGAAAATCAGAAAGAGATAATCCTCATAACCATTATTATCAGAATTTGTATTGGCTGCAAAAGGGCTTGTATTGGGATTTAATGGATGATCAAACTCATAATGGTCCCCCATTAAATATTGCAGATCCCGTAAAAGATAGCGTATCAGGTTTTACCAATGTTGAAATTTTTTCAGCCTTAACTACAAATAGTCCAGAGTTAGTTCATGAGGTAAAAGATGCACTAATTAATTTTCATCCTAGTCAAAGAAATGTCATTGATACTTTATATAAAGAGTATGGCTATTAATTTATCATGCAAGCTTAGAAAAATTCTAAGCTTGCTTTTTAATGTTATTTATGATGTATAAAATATACACTTTGTTATTATCGTTGTTTTTGGCTGCTGCTTGTGGTTCTAAGGATCCAGGTTGTTCCATCAAATACGGTTTTGAGTTTCCTTTGTCTGTCACCCCTAACGATGTTTTTTCAGTAGGCGATACCATCTGGTATGAAATGGATTTGCCGAATCAATTGTTGGATAAGAATAGTGGTAACTATTTTGATTTTACCAACTATGAACTTTTTTTTGATTTATCTACTAGTAAAATTGATACGGATGTTGTTTATGGGGCAACTCATTTATTTGAGATTTATGCTGAGGTTGGTAAAGTAACTAAAGAGGTCAGTTCTTTTGTTTATACCCATTTTCATTTTAAAAGCATTAATGAAAAACAATTTAAAATAGGCTTAATTCCTAAGAAAAAAGGCTGTTACGATTCTTCTATTCGTTTAGCCAATATTTTTATTGATAAGGAAAAGAATAAAGATTTAAATATAGGGAATACAGACTGTTGGGAATATTTATGGCCCGATACTTATGCGTTTACTAATAATGGACAATCCAATCATTATATAGTAGATGGGGTTTGTCAATATTATTCTGCATCGGATAGCCGTTTGGCCTGTAGTGTAGATTCTGTACATTTTACAAAGGGAGCTTATGCCTTTTGTGTAAAGGATTAGAAAAGAAGGCTTGTATTGGGATTTAATGGACGATCAAACACACAATGAACCGCCATTAAATGTTCCTGACCCCGTAAAAGATAGCGTATCAGGTTTTACCAATGCCGAAATTTTTTCAGCTTTGACTACAAACAGTCCAGAGTTAGTCCATGAGGTAAAAGATGCATTGATTAATTTTCATCCTAGTCAAAGAAATGCCATTGATACTTTATATAAAGAGTATGGCTATTAATTCATCATGCAAGCTTAGAAAAAGTCTAAGCTTGCTTTTTAATGTTATTGTGATGTATAAATTATATGTTTTTCTATTATTATTTTCCTTGGTTGTTGCTTGTGGGGAAAAGCATTCAGGTTGTTATGTTGAATATGGTTTTGAGTTTCCTTTATCTGTCACTCCCAAAGATGTTTTTTCTATAGGCGATACCATTTGGTATGAAATGGATTTGCCGAATCAATTGTTGGATAAGAATAGTGGCGATTATTTTGATTTTACAGGCTATGAACTTTTTTTTAAACTATCATCAAGTAAAGTAGATACAGATTTTGTCTACAACACAACTCACCTATTTGATATTCACGCAGAAATAGGAGAAGTAACAACAGAAATCAATGGTTTTGTATACACCCATTTTCATTTTAAGAGCATCAATGAAAAACACTTTAAAATAGGTTTAATTCCTAAGAAAAAAGGATGCTATGATACGGAAATAAGTTTAGCAAATATTTTCTACGACAAAGAAGAAAATAATGATTTAAATATAGGGGATACCGATTGTTGGGAGTATTTACGTCCTGATACCTATGCGTTTACTAATAATGGGCAATCCAATCATTATTTAGTAGATGGTATCTGTCTATATTCTCCTTATGATAGCCTTTTAATATGTCATGTAGATTCCATACAGCATACTAGAGGAGCTTATGCCTTTTGTGTAAAGGATTAGAAAAAAGGCTTGTATTGGGATTTAATGGACGATAGAACACACAATAACCCTCCTTTAGAAATTCCTGACCCCGTAAAAGATAGCGTATCAGGGTTCACCAATGCCGAAATTTTTTCAGCCTTAACTACAAACAACCCTGAGTTAGTTCATGAGGTAAAAGATGCACTAATTAATTTTCATCCTAGTCAAAGAAATGTCATTGATACTTTATATAAAGAGTATGGCTATTAATTTATCATGCAAGCTTAGAAAAATTCTAAGCTTGCTTTTTAATGTTATTTATGATGTATAAAATATACACTTTGTTATTATCGTTGTTTTTGGCTGCTGCTTGTGGTTCTAAGGATCCAGGTTGTTCCATCAAATACGGTTTTGAGTTTCCTTTGTCTGTCACCCCTAACGATGTTTTTTCAGTAGGCGATACCATCTGGTATGAAATGGATTTGCCGAATCAATTGTTGGATAAGAATAGTGGTAACTATTTTGATTTTACCAACTATGAACTTTTTTTTGATTTATCTACTAGTAAAATTGATACGGATGTTGTTTATGGGGCAACTCATTTATTTGAGATTTATGCTGAGGTTGGTAAAGTAACTAAAGAGGTCAGTTCTTTTGTTTATACCCATTTTCATTTTAAAAGCATTAATGAAAAACAATTTAAAATAGGCTTAATTCCTAAGAAAAAAGGCTGTTATGATTCTTCTATTCGTTTAGCCAATATTTTTATTGATAAGGAAAAGAATAAAGATTTAAATATAGGGAATACAGACTGTTGGGAATATTTATGGCCCGATACTTATGCGTTTACTAATAATGGACAATCCAATCATTATATAGTAGATGGGGTTTGTCAATATTATTCTGCATCGGATAGCCGTTTGGCCTGTAGTGTAGATTCTGTACATTTTACAAAGGGAGCTTATGCCTTTTGTGTAAAGGATTAGAAAAAAGGCTTGTATTGGGATTTAATGGACGATAGAACACACAATAACCCTCCTTTAGAAATTCCTGACCCCGTAAAAGATAGCGTATCAGGGTTCACCAATGCCGAAATTTTTTCAGCCATGACCAATAGTCCAGAGTTAGTCCATGAGGTAAAAGATGCACTGATTAATTTTCATCCTAATCAAAGAAATGCCATTGATACCTTATATAAAGAATATGGTTATTAATTCATCATGCAAGCTTAGAAAAATTCTAAGCTTGCTCTATAAGATTATAAGGTATAAAATATATGTTTTGTTATTACCATTGTTTTTGGCTGCTGCTTGTGGTTCTAAAGATTAACAACCAAAATAGATTAGTAGCTTCCAAAATACCGACGTAAGAACCATTCTAATGTCAATAACCCCAACAACAAAAAGAAAATCCATTTAAGATGGATTAACGATCGTGTTTTGATCGTATCGTACAATACAGGTTTAGCAAATCCTTTTGTCTTGATTAATTCAGGGAGTTTCAATAATTCATTAGGACCAATAACCGTTCCTCCATTTTTTGAGCTAATTAAATTCAACAACTGGTGATTTGCAGTGGACTCAAAGATTTCCAATTGAATGGCTTTAACGCTAAAAGCACCACCTGACTTCAACTCTTCTCCATTAAAAACAGTGGATGCCTCGAATTGATAACTTCCCTCTGGAAGGCGACCTGCATTAAGCTCATAGCTGGATTCTGTCTTATTAAATGTAAAGGGGAATTTTTCGCCTTTATCGTTGGTAATCACTAAACGAGCCTCTGGTGTATTAATGCGTTCATAATTATTATTATAAAGTTCTGCGTCAACAACAATAGACTCATTTTCATTGTATAAAGTATTGCTGGCAAAAGCTCTAAATTTCCTTTTGTCTTCCTTGGTGCTGAGGTATTGAATAACCTTACCAAACAACTCATCAAACAACTCGTGCGATTGATTTTGAACGTAATCAAAAATACGCCATTTCCAAATTCCTTCGCCTGTCAATATGCCTTTTTTTATCCCCTGTTCTTCACCAACAATCACTAAGGGATAATCCATATTGATAGAACCAATTCGTTGACGCATCATAACCGTAGCATCTGCCTTTGCCTTAAAGTCAGCAAAAGGGGTCGTTACAGGTGGCAACTGAGCAATTAAATCCTTGACCTTATCATCTAGAGTAAATAGATTAAAAGTAGGTTCCAAAATACCTTCTGTATCATTGGTTTGGTTTCCACGGCTATTAATAGCAATGAGACCTTGACTTTGATTGAGGTTGGGCAAGTTGGTTAAGGTTCCAACAACAAATAAGTGCGGAATTTTTTTAGTTCGAATAGTCGTTAAAATATCTGGAATGCCATTCCTAGCACTTGGCAACTGATGCAAAATCACAAAATCATAGGCGGTAACAGATTCTGAAAAATCGTCGGCATATTTAATCTCAACTTCGTAGTTCTTATTATTTTTAATGGTTCTCTTGAAAGCCGCCATATCAGGATGTGGAGACTCCGCCAATAACAATATTTTTTGACGAGCATCTAGCACATCGATATAAAAGTTTTTAGAATTGTTGGCTGTTGTTGCCTCCCCCTCTATTGCAGAAAGAGATACGGTATATTTTTGCACCCCACTTGAAGTAGCTTCCAATGTAATCTCCTCTGTTGCAAAAAAATCATTGTTCTCTAGGCTAATGATTTTCTCTTGTATCTTTTTTCCTCCTTTTGAGATTACTAATTTAGTGGTCGTTGCGCTACAGTTGATTGCAGCAAGATCAATCTGGACATTAAATCGATCGCCAAGATAAGTGATTTGATTGTTGTAGACCTTTTTTAGGATCAAGTCTTTTTTAGGAATCGTATCTCCTAAGGCAATACTAAAAATAGGCGTATTCAATTTATTTCCTAAATAAATAGGATTGCTTCCTTGATTATAAATTCCATCTGAAGCCCATATTACTGTTCCGATATTTTGGTTACTATACAGATCGTACATTTCCTGCATAAAAGAAGCAATATTAGTCGCTTGATCGGTATATGAATGATCGATTCCCTCCCTTGTTTCTGCCCCAAAAGAATAGGTCTTAAGGTCATAATTGCTCGCCAATTGTTGCTTTAACAAATCCATGTCTTTTTGGTACTTTTGACGTGCTTCCTCAGACATGCTTCGACCAATAGACTCCGAATTGTCTTGCGCCAACACAACAATAGGCTGCTCCGTTTGTGTAATGGTACGTTTGATTACAGGAGACAATAACAAGAGGCAAATAATGGTAACCGTACCAAAACGAATGCCTCCAAGTAGGCGATTTAATTTCTGAGACTGCTCTCCAAAACTTTGATCTCGATAATATAATGCGGTAGCATAAAGAATTCCTACCAACACGCACAAAAGGATAAACCACTTTGGATATTGTAAGATTATATTAGATTGTAACAATAGATTATTCATTATATATTTATTACTCTAGTTCATTAAAAAGCTATCCCCTCTGTGTGACAAAAGAGTAGGTTCCTCCTTTCTATCTAAATAGATGGAAAAATAAGCATTATATGATAATAATACGTTCCCAAATTCGTATGCTAAGATACATTTAACACATTAGATGAAAGTTTTTTCTTGCTTTTTTTTCTTGACAAAAAAGATTAGCAGCCCTAATAAGAATCCCCCTGCTAGTATTCCTCCCCAAATCGATATTTTTTGCTCCTGTTTGGGCTGCAATTCGATACTGCCATCCTTCCCTAAATGAATAAAGGCAGCCCAGAAATTAGGATGAGAGGCGATTCCCCTACTCTTTTCTGTTAAATAATCTAATTTTGCTTGACGCAACGCCGCTGCTTTGGTCATTCCTTGGGCAATATTCTGATATAGCGATTCCATTATTATTGCTGTTGCATTATCGTTAACCTGCCAAAGGCTAACCACTAAAGAAGGAATTCCAGCATACATAAATGAGCGTGCCAAAGACATCACACCTTCCCCTCCTTCAAATTTTCCATAACCTGTTTCACAAGCCGAAAGAACCACTAAATCTGCATTCATTTTTAAATTAGCAATCTCATGTGCATATAAAAAATCGTCATACTTGGTGCTATCGCTGCCCAAAGAAAAGGCAAGACAAGACAATTCTGGATGTTTGCTGTTTAATAAACCATGCATTGCCAAGTGAATGATGCTATAACGAGCAACTAAAGATTTAAAGGTTTCTTCATTCGCCTCTTTTTGGTATAAATAATGCCCATCAAACTTCGCTTCTAAGCCTGTCACCTCCTTTGCTACAGAAGGTAAAGGATTAAGCTGGCTCCGTGTTGTTCCTGTTCCCGTATAATCATAGGAAGCTGCAAAGGCTAAAATTTGCTGATTGGCAGCAACTTCCTTCGCTTTATTTGCTCTTAGTAATCTAGCCGAATAAGAATAATTCACTTGATAATCGGACAATAAATAGGCTAGCTTTTTATAATCTTGATCGTGGTGAGATTGCCCAGTTGGGACGGTAAGTAAGACCTCAAAGGGAATAAAATTTAGATAATCATCAGGAATAATAATTAACCGTTCTACATCCTTTCCTTTTATTGCTGGTTCAACCCAATGTCGGTAAAAATCATGGGCGTGATGGCAAAATTGTTCAAAAGAAATCCTTGGTTGTTTGCTCAATTGCTTTAAGTTCGTTAAACTTTCTCTGAGCTGGCGAATTGTTCTCCGCATATCCTTCTTTGTACCCAAAGGATAAAAATTAATATCATTGGTTGTTACAGCAAAAAGATAAACCACTGAATCTCCTACAAAATACTCCAACAACATATCTTTAGCCCCCAATAAATTGGATTGCACTTCAGATGCTTTCATCCAGTCCATCGCATATTTGAGTTCATAATAAGCAGGATAATTTGTTTCTATCGCTTCTATCAGTTTTTCTAATTTCCGTTTTAGTTCAAATAATTCGGCCTCTAATTCCTTTACCTCTGTAAGATTTCGGACCATCTGAGCTTCTATTAAATAATACTCAACTTCAGCAATATTTTCTTTGAGCCGTTTTTCTTCTTCTTGAAGGCTATCGGGAACATTTCCAATCTTAATGGCACTGTTGGACTGTAATACATTGCCCAATGCTTCGGATTTATTTTTTTCAGCCAAGACAAATGCACTTTTTAAATAGCTCTTGTCCTTTGTTACCTTGTACAATTCCCCCGCAATTAAAATTCCCAACTCATAAACACTGTTTACCTCACTAGAAAAATCTATTTCGTCCTCTATTACAAAAAACTGTTGTTTGGTTTTATCAATAAAAGTCAGCAGCTCCATAATGCCCGTCAAGGCATGTTTTAATAGCTCTAAATCTCCTGTTTCTTCATAGATCGATTGCAGCAAAAAAGCTTTGTAGGTAAAGATTTCAACGGTAAGATAAGGGTTGGTAAAAAAAGTAGCCTGCTCCAATACTTCTGCAAAGGCATAAGGGTCTTGGGTTTCATAATTTGTTGTATTTGCCAAAATTGCCGCTAAATTTGCCCTTAATGCCTGCTCCCACTTTTCTTGACTTTGATAACACAGTGTCAAATAATTATAATCTTCAGCCACCTCTACATGATGCTTCCCCAACACATCTATATCCATTTCTAGGGCCTTTTGAATGTATTTTTCGGCTTTTTTATAATTTTTTAGTTGATTACTAACCAAGCCTAAATTAACGTAGGCAATTGGCAAATAGTCCATCCCTTCGTCCCCTAATTGCTCAGCAATCTCAATGGTTTTCTGAAAATAAATCGCACTTTTTTCATAGTCTTTTTGCAAGAGAAATACATTGCCCATATTATTATAAGTCAGTGCCACATAAAGGTGTTTGGCTCCCAAATGCTCCAAAAATATATCTAAAGCTTTATGGTTATAATGCAGCGCCTCCTTACTTTGGTACAACTCTCTAGAAATATCGGCTAATCCATGATACACAATCCCTGTACGCAGGTGCCCTTTGCCGTAGACTTTTTTATACAGCGCCAAAGCTTCCTTCTGGTATTCTAAGGCTTCCTGAAAAGCTCCCTTGTCCATATAACAATCGCCAATCGTTCGATAATGAAACGATAGATATTCATCTCGTGTTACAGAGGGTGGCAATTCTCTTTTGATAACATCAATAGCCGTCTTACCATATTCTATGGCATCATCCATCAACCCCAGTGTAGATCGATTAACCGCCAATTGACCATAAGTTATGTTTAAGGCATTGACATTTAAACTATCTTGGCTCAACAACATACCTAGGGCTTTGGTATAATAATCGTATGCTTTTTCATAGTCTTGATCTCCATCACTAAACAAATTACCAGCACTACCATGGCTTACCGCCTCTTGAAGACTATTGGGACCAAGTCGCTCTACGATTTTTTCCATGATTTCCTCATAAACACGCTTAGCGACTGCATAATTCATCAGATTTACATTAAAATCCAACTCCATTTGTTTGGTCAGATAATATCTCTCCCATTTCTCATACTTTAAATAAATAGCTTGGGCTTGAGTTGCATAGGTTAAAGCAAGGTCATACTTAACAGCTCGATTCATTTCTGAAGCCTTGCTATAGAGCGAATCCGCAATTAATAAATCATTTTGCCCTACGAGAGGCGTTGTAAAAAGGAAGAAAAAAAATAGATATCTAAAATTCATAGGAAGGGGATAAATTTAGAATAAAGAAAAAGATTGCTTATTAGAAGTTATTACAGTACATAGCAATTCCATTTATAAATTAGTTTAAATAAAACGAGGGACAACAGTTACCTAAACTAATTTATTGGATTGGTGTTCGTTACAGCATGGCATCTAGCTTAGTACGTAAAATTCATAAGCCGCAGTAATCAAGTACAGCACTTCGCAAAATTCACGAAGTATTACAGGTATATATATTAACGATTATCACGAATAAAAAAATGCTACATGGTTTTACCTTCTTTTCGAAGTTCTCTTTTGATTCCTTCTTGGATATCTTCCATTGCAATGGCATCGCTTCCTCTTCTTAAAGCACTTAGAGAGCAATATCTCAATACGTTTATAATACTACCTCCTGTTATTTTGTATTCATTAGCAATGATAGAAAAATCGACATCAGGTTCTTTTTTTACGGTCTTAAAGCTATTTTCCCAAAGTTGCTGACGTTGTTCTACATTGGGGGCAGGAAAGTAAATAATAGATTGAAAACGGCGTGTAAAAGCAATGTCCATATTCGCCTTTAAGTTGGTTGCTAAAATGACAACTCCTGAAAAGTCCTCTACTCGTTGCAATAAATAAGCGACTTCCTGATTAGCATGGCGATCTTTAGAATCTGAAGTGGCAGTACGTTTACCAAATAGAGCATCGGCTTCATCAAAAAACAAGACCCAATTTTTATTTTCGGCCTGATCAAAAATATTAGACATATTTTTTTCTGTCTCACCAATATATTTAGAAACCACCTGAGACAAATCCACCCGATAAACATCCAAGCCCATCTGTTTTCCAATTAGACAAGCCGTCAAGGTTTTTCCTGTTCCAGGAGGGCCATAAAATAAAGAACGATAGCCTCGTTTTAGTTGTTTGCTGAGTCCCCAATCATCCATAATGGTGTTTTGGTGTTCCAGCCAAGCCGAAATTTCTGCAATTTCACCCAAAACATAAGGGTCTAAGACCAAATCTGACCAATCCAACTTTGTTGATAAATGTTTGGCGGGAAAGTTGGTACTAAAATCTGGTTTATAGGCATTACCTGAGGTAAAAAAGGTCAAATATTCGTCACTCAATTCCAAACCACTGCTAAAAAGAGGTTCACTCCCCTGATTAAGATCCAGTTTTAGAATATTATTTTTATAAAAAAGATGCTCTGGTTTAAACAAATCAACCACTCTAATGCGGTCCTCTATGTCACTTCCTGCAATCAAAAAAGCTGCTGTTTCACCTGTTGGCAAAAAACCACTATGATAACGCCCTTTGAGTCCACCAAACTCGGTATAAACTCGATCGTAAATTTTATTTTTCAAGAAAAAGCGATCCAAGACTTGTGGCTTGACATGAGGGGCTAAACTCAAGGCTAAAATAATTCGTTCTTTAAATCCAAAATGGCAATATTTAACAATTCTTGCATAAAAAGAATTGTCCTCTTCCAAATTTGGCATTGGCACCTCATAAACACTACTATAGGAGCTTTCTTGCCCAAAACGCAAGTTCATCCGAGTAACAATAACTTCCTCTAACCAACCTAATTCTATTTCTAATGATTTTGCATTGAGTTCTAATGGTGATGCTTTCATATTTTTTGTAAGATGCTTAATACGGTATACGATAAGTTTTCTTCCCGTTTAATTCTGTAAGGCTTTAATTCTCCTGCCACTACCTAGTTTTACGAGTTCCCTTGTTGGTTTATGGTTATCGGTCCAACTGCTCGTTTATTACATTCGTATTGATGCGATTGCTCAGTAGTTCGTGCGTTTTATTCTATTGAACCAACAAAAGTTTACGCTTGCCTTAATTAAACTTAGATTTTATACGAGTCTGCTAATTTGGGATTTTTTAAGCAAAAACGCAAAGAATTCTTTATTCTACTGCCAAGTTGTCGGCAAAACATAACGCAAGGTTAGACTTCCTCTAGCTAGGCTAAGCCTAGGAAACCCAATAATAGGTTTCCAATCCACACTTACACTAACAGGAGCATGAGAGAAGGTATATTCTACTCCTACAACGGCTGTAAAACCTCCTCCAAAAAAGGCGGTTTTCCCTGTTTCTGTATAAGCTCCTAAATAGCCTCCAGCCCCTGCAAAACCCGAAAAATTAGTATCAAAGCCCAAATCCAAATGGAAAACCCATAAGGTCTCAAAGACATAGCCATTATTAAGCGGTTGGTCGTAAACAACTCCAGGAAAAAAGATTCCCTCGTCTACTTGAAAACCACCTAAAAACTCTATCGCTTGTTGTATCTTTGGTGTATAAAATATAAATCTTTTATAACTGGCTTCAACAGAAGTTCCTACACGCAAACCAATGGTTTGGTCATAATATTGTGCATTCAATTCTGTTTGCCCCATCATAAAAAGCCCCAAAATTATCCCAAAAAAGTATTTCATAATTTTATTGTATAGTGACCAAACAATTTACAGGTATTTTCTACGGTTGTTTTTCCTCCTACTAAAGTGTCCAAATCCGTGTGTTTTCCTGCTTCAAAATAACGTTTATAATCTTCCATAGAACGTTGGCTTAAGCCCAGTTGTTCGAGGATGGAAGTGTGCTCTGTTTCTGTCATTTTATTTTTATCCAAACAAAGTTGCAAATAAACCAAGTGTCGATATTTTTTAGTAACAACAGGAATAGAAGTATAACGCCATGGTTTGCAAATATATTCTAAATTTTCTGCTTCCTTCAAAAATAACCCCACTCGTGGCGATTTTATAAATTTTCGTTTTTTATCCTCCAACCGTTTTGTCAAAACAAAGCTTTTAGTCTTATCAACGGCTCCCATTTCTCGCACACAAGTCGTTACCGTGTTCCATGGGCCATCAATTGGAGTACCTATTGGCTGGAACTGTTCATCCAATTCCTGTATCCCTCGAATTAAAATTCCACCATAATAACTTCCTATTCCTTTTAGGACAATATCTAATCCCGAACTGTGCAGTCGCCATGTTCCGTCCAAATATTCCTCGCCATGTTGGTGCGCAAAATTATCTTTAGTTGCTGCTATTGTATTATAATAAAATTCGATTTCTGTAAATTGATACCTTTTTTTACCAATTGATAACAAGTATTGGTTGAACAATTGATCGGCGATTTGATCAAAAGAGGCTTCAATATTTACTGGATCAATAGATAAATTGAGCATATTATTTTTTTTTTGAGTATTTAATCCTCAAAAATTAATAAATTTATTGAATTATTTTGTGCTATTACCCCTTTTCAATCTTTAGACTTTGACAAAAAAAGAAAATAAACATACCATTGAGCATCAAATCATCAATTTAGACATTGAAGGGATTGATGACGATAATGAAATCAATCAAGTACAACAAAACTTTATCTACTTCTACAAAGAACATATTGGTAAAGAACTGGATAGGGTATTTGATAAAATTGCCCCCCAAGATGTCGATATTCAAATCGATGAGCTTACCTTAGATTTGGGCAGCTTTGATTTTGAAGAACCTGCTGATTTAGAAAAAGCAATTATAAAGAAAATCAAACAAATAGTAGAACGAGAGCTCAAAGCGAAGATTGGTCGTATGGAAAAAAAAGCGGCTAGCAAAAGTGGAAAAAGACAGCGGTTTTCAAAAATGGGCGTTCTTGAATTTTTTCTTATTAATGGCTATTATCCAACTTGGGCGAGTACTGACAATGGTACGATTAGTGACATTTTTGATGATTTAACCAGTAGGAATGCTAAACACTTAGTTCAGCGTATCTTTCTATTGCGTAAAGATAAAAAAGTCCGAGAACGTCTATACCAACAGTTTTCTGCTGCTCAATTAAATGTATTTTTTGAACTGCTTTATGGTCAAAAAATACATCAGGCAAAAAAGCAAATTATACTACTCAAAAAAAAGCTGGGTCAAAAATCAGAGAAAGCCATTTTAAGTGCCGCTATCAACTATGTATTTGATGGAAGCTCTGCTTTGGGTACCATAAGCTATAAAGAACGAACATTTGCTCGACATATCATTGCTGAAGTACAACAACGAAAAGTACCTTCTAGTGCCGTAAAAACAAAAGTTCGTGCTGGTTTTGAGGGAAGATATCAAGATATTCAGATTTTAGAATATTTCTTAGAGTATGGTGCTATTCCCAGTTGGGCAGCCGTAGAGTCCAAACAGTCCCTTCAGGAGCTTTTCCATCAGTTATTAGAACGTCAGTTAATTGACATTCAGCGCATGCTTGAGCGACATGCCGATAACTCCAATTTTATACAACGTTTAATTTTTCAATTTTCTACGGATAAAATTTTACAATTATTAGAGCCTACTCCTAATGAAAACATCAAATTCATTCAAGCTAGTTTAAAGGATTTAGAGTTCTTAACTTCTAATCGGCAAAATATTGGTCAATCGATTAGTAGTTCAAAATTAAGAACCATTGTTTTAACAGAGGTAATTGATTATTTCTTCCTTCAAAAGAAAAATAAGTTTGTAAAAAAGACTTTTGTTAAATTAGTATTAGAAGAGCTTGCTATTGCTACACAAACGCCTTATGAAATCTTAGTAAAAGAAAGTTACAAGAGTGTTCGACGTAAAAAAAGCGATACTGCAATTCGATCTACTTTAGATCAGTTGGATGAGCACTTACAACAAAAACTAGATGTTGAACGAAAAGAGCTTCGTAAAGCCAAAAAGGATTATAAGGTTGTAGAAAAAGAATTGGAAAAATTGCTCCAAAAACAGGCAAAAGGGACTATTTCTGCTATTGAATTGGGGCAACTGAGGGCATTTTCTAAAAAAATCCGCCAACTAGAACAAACAATGGAAGAGTTGGAGGATATGGACATGCCTCTTGATATCGAAGTATTAATACAACAACGACAGGCGCTCAAAAATCAATTACAATTTGCCCAAACACAAGAACAAAAAATACTCGAAAAACGCTTGTCTACGACCGAAAAGGAATTTAAAAAGCTACAAGACACCTTAAATAAAGAAGTTGAGAAGCTGCTAAAAGACAAAAATAAGCTAAACTCAAAGGTTGGCAGTATTGCCCAACAGCGCATCAAACGGGTTAATAATCGCATTGGTAAATATCATCGTGCGATTCAAAATGTCGTTCATCAATTAAAACTAGATCAAAAGGATATTGAGTTATTTTTAGTTGACATCAACAAGGCCTTGCGAGGCAATATTACTGCAGAAGAAAAACAGCATTTGCGTCAAGAACGAAGTCGATTGCAGAAAGAATTGATCAAGCTAAATGAGTATATTGAGCAATTAATTGCCCATGAAAAAGAATTGCAAGAAGCCTTAAAAACCACCTTAACCGTAGTTGATAATAAGGGGCTAGATGTAGTAGAACCAACTGGCACTTCCAAATTAGATGCTTTAATTTTTATGCTACAATATGGGGCAAGCCCTTGGTGGGCAGAAGATTTACCTAAGCAGTCCATAGAAGAGTTGTTTTTAGAATTTGCCTCCAAAAGCCCTGAAAAATTGCGCCGTGCCTTGCAACAAATTGGTAAATATCCTGTTGTTTGGGAACGTACCATTAACCAGTTGTCAGAGCAAGCTATACAAACCGTATTGCGTCAATTATACCCCAATGATATAAAAACCATCTTTGTGCAGGCAGAATTGTTATATACCATTCATTTTGCACAAGGTTTTGAAGCGCTCACAGATACAGAACGCAAAAAATTCCAATGGGGAATCATAGTAGAACAGTTGTTAAGTAATCGTCAGGCTTTTAATCCTCAAACCTTTACGAAAGAAGTCACCTTACAAATAGCGAGAGCCTACAACATTTCTCCTACCAAGCTAATAGAATACACCAATAATATCATTAAAAACAAAGGGGGTGATTTTATACCCTTTTTGGAGTGGAACGAACAATTAGCCAAAGATAAAAAAGTAAATGCCTTAGAGCGGGAGTTGGTGCTTTATGCACAAGAGGTACAACAAAAAGAGGAAGGAACTTATCTTAATAATCAACAAAAATTAGAGTTGTTAGCGACCTTTATGTCTACGGGACAGCTCACCACAAAAGCGAAAGAGTTGGGCTATGATTCTAAAGAAAAATTTGAACATTTACTCTTAGAACAAATTCAAATCAATAAAGCAGAAGCCACTCAAGTTATTTTCAACTCATTGAGGCTGTCTAATGTTCGCAACCTTATTATTACTGAATTTTCGGACGATACGTTTTGGGAAATTGTCCATTTGGTACGCCCAAAAGCTTTATTGCCCGTTCAGCGACATTTTGAAGATTTTAAAAAGATAGCAGGAACTACTAAATTGGATTTGGAGAAGGATGTACTGTTCAATCTCTTTCTAAGTCAACAACAGGAACGTTTTGACCCCATCAACTATATCAAAGCTATATTCCTTGCTAAACAACAGAAAACAGGCCGCAAAATATTAGCCTTATTAACAGAAACCAAACGCCGTATCAAATCGGTATTGGGAACGAGTTCTAAAAGCTCTTGGCTTATCTCCATTTTAATGTTAGAAGTTGAAGCATTAAAGATGGAAGAAAAGCATGCAAAAGATGCAGAGTTGCGGGCAAACCTAAACGAGCAGATTAATTTTATCGCTAAAGAATACACCGAAACGTCTACTGTGATGGTAGATATTTTGTCTGAAGAGTCCGCAGAATATCAAGGAATACCTGAACAATCCTATAAATTAGTGGAGTTAGAGGCTGCCATCGAAAAATATAGCTTAGAACTAGAAGCCTTAATTAAAAGTGCCGCAGAAGAACAAGAAAAAAAGGAAACAGAGAAAACAGGGGAAGAAGAGAAAGTAGATACAACCATCGAAGAAGGAGAAAAAAAGCGAGCAGATGCACTAAAACGCCTTGAAAATAAACGCAAGATTGCTTTGTATCAAGCTCAACTAAAGTTATTAAAATTCCGTAGACCTCCTTTGTTACGAAAAGTAGAGCGCCAAATCCGTCAGTTGACAGCAAGCTTAGCAGATCTAGCGTTACAATTAGAAGCGGAGACAGCTAAAAATATTCAAGTGGAGGCATTGATGGAAGAAAAGGCATTTGAGCTTTCTTTATTGGAACGCCAAATTGAATTGCAAGCAGACCTTAGCAAAGCAATGCCTTCTGCCCTCCAAAAATTACCTACCTTGTTAAAGGATTTAGAGGATGAAGACCATAGCCATGCACTTTTTATTCAAGATTTACTAGCACTTGCCCCCAGTATAGCGGATGTTGCCTACCGTCAATCGCTACTGGAAATCATCCATCAATCAGCCCCCAAAATAGTTCGTTTAGAAGATCTAAAACGTTCGCAACAATTAGACAAACAGCAGCAACAGCTACTTCAAAAAATAAATCGTGTTGCCCCAATACAATTGTGGAAAGAATGGGAAGCATTGGAACAATATTATGCCCAAAACCCTAGCGAACATAGTCCTGAAAGAGCTGAAATTCAACAACAAATCGTTAAGATCATTAAGCGTCAAGATCAAAAGAACTTGTTGGCGCATGGACAAATGCTAAGCACTGCTCAAAAACGTTTAGAAAAGGAATTAAATCAAGCTACTAGTCTTGAAGCATTAAAAAAAGTTCAAGAACAAATTACCTTATTGTGGCAACAGCAGCAGGTTCAAGTTGATGAAATGATTGAGGTGGTCAAAGATGATAAAACAAAAAAAGATTTTATCCGCCTAAGAGCCAATATTGATGCTATTTTCACTAGATTTCAAAACCGTCGGATTAAACAGTCTAATGCTATTTTAACCGAAGAACAAGATCGGCTCCAACAAGAAAAAGTGAAGCAGACACTAAAAGTAAAAGATTTAGAGCAACAAAAAGATTTTATTGTAGAAGAGATTAACAAAACGGAAACGCCTCCTGTTGTTGAGCCTGAAGTACCCAAAAAGAAACGGAAACCCAAAACTCCTATCCTCGCTCCTATTGATGAACCGCTTCAAGTATACAATGCAGGAATGGTGCTTCTTTGGCCTTATATTGGTCGTCTATTTTCCATGTTAGGCTATGTTAAAAAGAAAGAGTTTGTTGATATTGACGCTCAGTACAAGGCCATTCATCTTCTTCAATATTTGGTAACAGGAAAAACCGAAGCGCCAGAGAATGAACTTTTATTAAATAAAATATTCTGTAACTTTCCGATTACAGAGCCCGTTCCTTTTGGTATTGAATTTACCCCCGATGAATTAAAAACTGCTGAAAGCCTATTGGGAGGGGTTATCCACAACTGGCCCAAAATGAAAAGTATGACCCCAAATTCATTAAGGGGTTCTTTTTTGATTAGAGAAGGTACCGTGAAAGAAGAAGAAGGAAAATGGCTATTACAGGTTCAAAAACAAACCTTTGACATCTTGCTAAAAACACTTCCTTGGAGCTTTACTTTTATAAAATTCCCTTGGGCAGAGAAATTTATCTCTGTAGAATGGAAACTAATGTAAGTTCTATATCTTTTAAAACAGGTCATAATTAGTAGTAATTATGACCTGTTCTTCAATAGCGATACCGCATTAATTAACAACAACTTATTCATTACTAAAATCAAGATTTTTTTCTAATTTCTACCACAACTACCTCCCCCTTAACATGGCTATAACGAACAATTAATTCCATATTCTGTCTTAGTTGATTCGCTAATTCTTCTTCTATCTCAAACATCAATAATTCTCCGTTATCGTTCTGGATTTTTAACCTTACATTTTTTTGATTTTTGATGCGCTCTAAAACATATCCATCAAATATTTTTATGGGCTGGTTCAACACTCGTTCTTTGGGAACTTGGTATAAGATTGATCGTTGCATTTCCCTCGTTTGGCTTGTAATACTTTGCCCTTCTAAATCATATAGTGTTTCTGGTACTTGTTGTTGCTGGCATCCTGTTATTATTATTGACAATAATAGCAAGAAATAGAATCGTCTCATAGATTATTTTTACTTCTTTTTGGATAGTCACATACTTAAATAATTGTATACGATCTAAATATATTTTGACAATTAATTAACACTTGAAAATAATCGGATACTCTTTTAAAGTTTAAAATTCTGTTTAGTAGTGGGAACTAATGCCTATTTTTTACTGTTTGTGGCACGTTAGCATCTATTAAAGATACGTTTAATAAGAAATTTAGAGGGAATTTTAATTTACGTTAATCATGCAAAAATTTTACCAACTTTGGGGAGTATTGGGGCAATGGAAAAACCGATATTTAATAGCAGGGCTTCTATTAACATTTTCTTCTTTAGTAAGAATGTTAGAGCCCAAGGTCATACAAATCGCTATTGATGGAGTGGTAGAACATTTTGCAACAACAGCTACTCACCAAGAACCTGATTTTTTAGTTTACCTTTTTTATGCTGTATTGCCAACCAACAACTCCGATAACCTTCACTGGTTTTTATTTTGTTTGGGAGTTTTGTTGGTTTCCATTGTAGCCATAAAAGCGCTAAGCTGGTTTACGGCCAATATAATTGTAGCAGATAGTACCGAAAAAGCCATTAAGGCTTTTAGAGATCGTTTATTTGCACATATACAGAGTTTGTCTTTATCTCAAATGAGTAAAATTCCTACTGGCGAATTGATTCAACGCTGCACAGGAGATATAGGAACGATTCAAAAATTTATTGGCACACAAATTTCTGAACTGATTCGGCTAGCAGCCATTGCCACTGGTGCATTTGCAATGATGTGGATGGTACACCCTAGTTATGCACTTATCTCTATTGCTTTATTTGTTCCCATTATATTAACTTCTTATTTTTTCTTTAAAAAGGAGCAAACAGTATGGGAAGAACATGAAAATGAACAAGATAAATTAACTGCTATTATTCAGGAGAACCTAGCTGGAATTCGGGTGGTTCAAGCATTTGCAGAAGAAGAAAATGAGACGCATCGTTTTGCAGCACAAAATAAAGCAAAGCGAACAATAGGCGTCAGACATATTGATTTGCACATGTTATTCTGGCCCTTTTCTGATTGGTTGGTCAATGTTCAAATCGCCCTATCTTTATTTGCAGGAGGATATTATGCCTTATTAGGGGAGATTACAGTAGGAGAATACACTAGTTTCTTTGCCTATGCTGTCATGGTTACTTGGCCCATGCGAAATTTAGGGCGTATTGTTTCTCAATTGGGAATGGCTGGCGTTGCCATGGAGCGAATTACCCAAATTCTAGAGGCAGAAACAGAAGATTACAACCTGCAACCTGCTGCTAATTCAGAAGAACAACTGGGAGAAATTGAATTCAGAAACGTCTGGTTTGCCTATCCCAATGCCAATAAAACCACAACAGGGAAATGGGCTTTGCAAGATGTTAGTTTTAACGTAAATCTAGGCGAAAAGCTAGCTATAATGGGCAGTACTGGTGCAGGAAAATCGACGATTATTGCGCTTTTATTACGTTTTTACGAACCTGACGATGGTTTGATTTTATTAAATGGTAAGCCATTAACCTCCTACGATAAAGTATTTTTGCGGCAACAATTTGGAGTCGTACTCCAAAAACCCTTTTTATTTTCTACTTCTATTCGAGAGAATATTGCTTATGCTCGAAAAAATATTCATGGACAAACGCAATTGTCTCAACAGACTGATGTTTCGGAAGAAGATTTAGAAAGCGTAGCAGATGACGCCTGTGTAACAGACTTTATCCATAAAATGAGCGCAGGTTATGAAACCCTAGTCGGCGAAAAGGGAGTAACACTCTCAGGAGGTCAAAAACAGCGAGTTGCCTTAGCTAGAACCTTACTAAGTGATCCAGCTATCTTAGTATTAGATGATGCGACTTCTGCTGTTGATACCGAAACGGAATTCAAAATGCAACAGGCTCTAAATAAACGGATGAAGGGCAAAACTACCTTTATTATTGCTCATCGATTAACTTCTATACAGGATGCAGATAAAATTCTAGTGCTAACAGATGGTAAGGTTTTAGAATTAGGGACGCACAAGGAGTTATTAAAAAACAAAAGTTTTTACCGAGAAGTATATGATATACAATCTAGTATTGAAGATTCTATCCAGTAATTTTTATAAAGTTATTAACCAAGCGTTATTCATTTTTTGTTGTTTTTTAAACCGTACCTTTTTAAGCTAAATTTTCATGAAAACGAATACATTAACAGACCAACAATTTAGCAGCAAGCGCGCCCTATTGCCTTTTCTAAAAAGAATTGGAGGCTATGCTTGGCAATATCCTAAATGGGTACTTGGCTTGCTTTTTTGGGTAATGATAGTTGCCGTGGCAGATGCGCTTTTTCCTTTGTTGTTGAAAGTCATGATAGACGATGCCATTACGCCCCAATTGGAAGCACTAAAACTGGCACAAGACCAAGGAACTAATTATGTTCTAGATTTTAGTTTGATTTACTACTATACAGGTATTTTTATTCTAATAGGACTCATCCAAGCCATAGGCGTTTATCTATTTATCCGTTATGCTGGACGTATCCAAGAATATGTTATGCACGATTTGCGAAAAGCCATGTTTGAACGTTTACAAAAGTTGTCGTTCTCGTTTTATGATCGTTCTGCTTCAGGCTGGTTGCTTACTCGTTTGACCTCTGATACCGACCGTGTTGCTGAAGTTATTTCTTGGGGCTTACTAGAAGCATTTTGGGGAATTTCTATGATTTCATTTTGTCTAGTTGTTTTATTTATATACAGTTGGAAATTAGGATTGATCGTAGCACTTTCTATTCCTTTTATGCTAGTGGTTTCTGTCAAAATCAGACTATTGGTATTACAATATTCTAGAGCCTCTCGAAAAATAAATAGTGAATTGACGGCTACTTTTTCAGAACATATCAATGGGATTGTTGTCAATAAAAGTACGGCTCAAGAAGCCCGTGTTAGTCAAGAATTTCAAGCCTTAAGTGGTCGTATGCATCATGCTTCTTATCGAGCCTCTTATTACACTGCTATGTATATACCTGTTGTCATTTTAACAGGTTCTTTTGCTGCTGCTTTTGTTGTATATTTTGGTGGTAAAATGACCCTTGCTATTCCTGCTATTATTACGGTGGGGACTTTAATTGCAGCAATTGATTATGCTACCAAAATCTTTATTCCCATTGTTGACATTTCTATGTTTTATGCACGTGCACAAGGGTCTTTGTCCGCAGGAGAGCGAATTTTTTCATTAATTGATGAACCAATAAGCATTCAAGATCAAGCGGGAGCCACAGCCTTTGGTGCTATAAAAGGAGCAATTCGTTTTGAGCAAGTTGACTTTTATTACAATCCCGAACACCCTGTTCTTGAAAACTTCAACTTACAGATTAACGCAGGACAATCGATTGCCTTGGTGGGAGCAACGGGAGAAGGAAAGTCTACCATTGCCAATTTAGTAGCTCGTTTTTATGAACCTCAAAATGGATGCATCAAAATTGATGGTGAAGATTATCAACAAAAGACCATTCATAGTTTGCGCAGCCAATTGGGTATGGTTTTACAAACGCCTCACCTCTTTATTGGTTCTATTCGAGACAATATTCGCTATGCCAAAAAAGAAGCAACAGACACAGAGATTATTGCAGCATTAGAATTGGTTGGTGCCACACAATTTATTAATCGATTGGATGAAGCTGTTGGGGAAGAAGGCGAAAATTTATCCATGGGTGAAAAGCAATTGCTTTCTTTTGCTAGAGCAATTTTACCCAATCCTAAAATTATCATTATGGATGAGGCTACCTCATCTATTGATACCATTACGGAGGCAAAAATTCAACAAAGCATTCATAAAATGCTTCAAAACCGTACCGCTATTATTATTGCTCATCGTTTGTCTACCATCAAAAATTGCGATCGAATTTTGGTGATTCAAAAGGGAAAAATCATAGAAGATGGTAGTCATAGTGACTTGATGAAGCAAGGAGGAAAATATCACAGTTTGTATACCAAACAATTAAGTGCTGAACGCATTCTGAACTAAGCAAACGCCTATCTTCTTTGATAGGCTTGCTCTAGTTCTTCTAGCTCTAGTTGATAATCATATTGCAAATCCTCGTGTAAAGAACCAACTACTTTTCGAATTAATTTAAGCTGTTGGTGATACATATTTTTAAGGACTGTATTTTGCTTAAAAGTAGGTCGCATTCGGATGAGTTCATAGCAGAAAAAAAGTCGAATATCGACTTCTGTTTCTTTCTTTTTTGAATAACGAATATACTTGGTACAAGCACGCAGAATTTTGCGGACACTCTTTTTAATCAAATAATAACTTGTCTTATTAATTTGTTGAAACCCTTCTTCAATTTCTTGCTTTATAGTTGCTATATAAGTAGCTTCATCAGAAGCCTCAAACAATAAATAAGTCAATAATTCCTTATTTTCTTTTTTGAATTTGGCCAGTCGCAAACATAATTCTAACAATTCTTGTGGCTTTCGCTCACTTAATTCAAGTTTGAGTTCCTTAACTGTTGCTGTCTTCATAAAGGAGTATTTTATTGCTCTTTTTCTCCATAGGGATAGAAGTTGCCCCAAGCAAAAAAGTTTCCTTTTGTAAGGCGCTTAAATAATTCAATTTTTTCGGCGGCAATAGGGTCAGACTCATCCTTGGGCACATCAAATTCATTCTCAATTGCATCCAAAGCAATCAATTGAAATTTATTTTGTCTAAAAATAGCAATTACCTTATGTTTAAATTCTTCCGCAGAATCTGCACGAGTAGCAATATAAGTCTGTGCTCCCTCCAAATTCCCAACCTTTTTCCCCAAGCCCATGCTCTTGACATGAGCAAAACCTAGCCAAATTACTTGGCTTTTTCTTTTCGCCATCTTTTATAGTTTTTATTGCTATAAATCTACAAAATTTTTAGCAATTTTTTTTGCTCTTATAAAAAGTAAGCAAGTGGGCAAAAGTCATTAAGCGTAAATTAGGCCTTTTTCTTTAGTTGATGAAATCGCAAGTAGAATTGCACATTAGAAGACTCCATTATAAAGCATCTATTAGAAATCGTCTTAGAAGGATAGCTCAATACATCCCCTTAATCGTTTTGAAATGAGCTTAAATAAAGAAGGTAGATTATATATATATTATAGCGTGCCTTTTATAGCTTTAATAGTCGTTACGCTATTTTTTACTTTTAATGTTAAAAAGTATACGCCATTATCTCCTTCCAAATCTAGAGCTAGTTCTTGGATATCATCGGTATAAGTCCTAACTAAAATAACTTGCCCTATAGCATTCCTCAATTCTAGGAGTACATTCTTATAAGTTTGTCCCAAATTGATTTGCAGTTGGTGATTTGTTGGAATCGGATAGACTTCTATATTTTCTAATCTTCCTAAACTGGTAGAAATAGGCACAACACCACAGTGTAAACTAAAACTTGCTGTTCCATCAATTCCCGTCCAATTCATAGTAGAATAATTAACATCATCTACTTGGATACAACTTAAGTTGGAATTATTCGTTGCATTAAAAGAACTAAGAATCGTATTATTTCCATTTTTAAGATTTAAACTTACTAGATGATTATCATGACAATATAAAATTGTCAATGCTGTATTAGAACTAACATCTAAAGAGCCTATTTGGTTAGCATTACAATCTAATGCAATCAAAGCTAGATTCGTATTAGTGTTTAGAGTCGTCAACTGGTTAGAACTACACATTAAGTGTGTCAAGGCTATATTTCCACCAATATCTAAGAAGGTTAATTGATTGTTATAACAATATAATTCCACCAACGCTGTACTAGCACTAACATCTAAAGCACTTAATTGGTTAGCATTACAATATAATTCCACCAACGCCGTATTTGCACTAACATCTAAAGCACTTAATTGGTTAGCATTACAATATAATTCCACCAATGCCGTATTTGCACTAACATCTAAAGCACTTAATTGGTTAGCATTACAATATAATTTCACCAATGCCGTATTTGTACTAATATCTAAAACACTTAATTGGTTAGCATTACAATATAATTCCGTTAACGCTGTATTCGTACTAACATCTAAAGCACTTAGTTGATTGTTATAACAATGTAATTCCGTTAACGCCGTATTTGCACTAACATCTAAAGCACTTAGTTGATTAGCATTACAATATAATTCCGCCAATGCTGTATTCATACTAACATCTAAAGCACTTAGTTGATTAAAACTACAGTCTAAATAGGTCAACGCTGTATTTGCACTAACATCTAAAGAGCTTAAAAAATTATAACTACATTCTAGATGATTCAAAGCAATGAACATTTCAATTCCTACTAAACTCGTAATATTGTCAGCATTCACAATAATAGCACCTGTATAGTTCTGAGCCTCAGACACCTGAATTTCAGTATCTCCATTAGTATTAATACTTAGATTAGCTATTAATTTAGCCTTAAAGTTAGCGTCAGGAATTGTAACAATTTGTGCTTGGATAGTACAAACACTACTCACCAACAGCAATAAACTGGTAATCAAAATAGTATACAAATGAAATTTCATTTTAATTGTTTTATAAATTATGATTAATCGTTATCATCTTAGAATGTAAAACCTGCACGAATAGAGGGACCAATGCCATTATTAAATACCCTGCTACCTACTTTCATCAAACATCCAATGTCTAGTGTTGCATGCATTTTGTTTTTGGAAGGAAAACGAATACCAATAGAAGGTCTTGCAAAACCACTAAACTCAACATCATCTCTATAATTTAGGGAGTTTTTTTCTGTATTGGGATCAACTGAGAAGCCTACTCCCACATTCATATCATAAAATAAGCTGAAGTTCTTTTTAAAGAAATAGCCACGAAGATTTACATGAGTTTCTGTAAACACTTCTCTAGTCAAAAACATATTGCCCACTCCCAAACCTAATCCAAATTTTTGGGAAAAGGAATATCCAATAGTATAGTCAACACTGTTGCAAAGAATTGGTATTTCCCCCAAAGTAAGCCATGCATACTCAGGAAAATGCACAGGAATGAAATTCCCTATTGTACCAATTTGATACATTCCTTTGTCATTTTCCTTTATAGGTAGACTAGCATCTACTTGAGCAAAGGAAGCAACATTTAATGTTAGAAAAAGAATTAAGCTAATAAATTGTTTCATAGCGCATTAAATTTTAATTAAAAACTTCTCAATCAGAGTTTTAAAATTGGTAATAAAAAAATGTGTTAATAAAATTTGTAATTGCTGGCGACCAGTACCTATTCCAGTATTTGTGTTCTCTTTGAACATAAGAATCATTAAAGCCCCAACAGCTTCTCCATCTTCCTTTCCATTCACAGCACCGCATGGTAACTGGATTTAAGCAATTTGGACTAAGTTAGAATTATTGAGCAACTATTTTCCCACTACAGATTGGCTTACCTTCTCCTACTAATTTAAAGAGGTATACTCCAGTATTGAGTCTATTGCGTTTGAGTTGAATTTTGTTAGTATCATGATCAAAAGCAGCAGCAACTTGATGTCCCATCAGGTCATAAACGACTAATGTTAATGCTTGATATTTTTTCCCTTCTACCTGAATAGTTACGCAATCCGTAAATGGATTAGGAAATGCGCTAACTATTGTTTCTGTTTCAACAGCAGGTGGGGCAATTGTAATGGTATAAAAATTTAATCCTATTTCATGATCGGTTGTATTCGTTCGGATTGGATCATTTTGGTCAAAATAAATGTCTGCAAAATTGTAAATGACCGTACCAATAGGATTATTTTCTTTTTGCCAGATTCTAAACTTGACAAAACCATGAGATGCTGCTTCATTAACAAAGCTATCGGGTAGCATGATATTTTCAAATCGCACTTCCAAGACCCCATTGTCCTTTAATTGCCAAGTATAAGGATGACTTGCCGTAGTCATCTGAATGGTAGAAACATCTAAGTAAGTAGATAAGGTATCTATTAAGATGACTTGAAATGCTGTATCTGTTCCTGTATTTTGAAAATTTATCTGGTAATCAATATATTGATTCATTTTGATATAATGATTGGAAGCATATCCTACAGGTTTTGCTATTTTATTGTTAGGATCAAAAGCCCCTCCATTTTCTCGACAATCAATCGCCATAAATGTTGGTGCATGACCATTTGGATATAAGTTGGGAAGCCCTACATTAAATTCTCCATTATTATCAGGAACACACCCCTCTACAAATGCACTTGCGATAGGATCTGCTACTACCCAAGGAATACCAGCCTCTTGTTCTACCTCTATTCGATAAAACTTTCTAGGAGCAGCCGAAATAGCAATCATAGTATCCCCTCCATTTGGAACATTAACCGTTCCTGTGCGCATAATAATATCATCCTCAAATACCCAATAATTTCTTGGAATCGTAGTACTTGTCGTACTTAGATTTTCAATTCTAAAGAAAACACTATCATTTTGGCAAGTCCCTTGAGCTTCTAAAATCATTCCTGTCCAAGAATGGGGTAAGCAAAGCGAATCAGGGCTTATATGTACCTCTACACAATGCGTCTGCCCTAAGATAGCACTACTATCAACCTGTACTGCTACATCAATCGTCCCGCATTCTCCAATCCCAACCGTTCCAACATTAAATGTATAAGTATTTCCAACTTGACTGATAGGAGGAATAGAAAAACTATGTATCGTTAAAAAAGGATCTATATCTACTTCTATACTTACATTTTGTCCATCTACTGTTCCATGATTACAATATTGAATTCCATAAGTACTAGGAGCTGTTTTCCTCAATATAGATACAGATGCATCTACATGCATTACAGGGCATAGTATAGTCGCTTCTAATGGAAAATTTACAGTATCATTAAATCCCACGGTATCCATTAGGATGTTTTGCGGACAATGAAAGGAATAATAGGGATGTAATTGAGGAATTGAGATGCTGTAACGTCCCCATTGACAAGGAATTTCATAATGCCCAAGGCTATCTGTTGTACCATAATAGTTAAGATTGGTATTATTTAAGGAAGCTTGAACAACAATTCCCTCTAGATCAATATCGCCTGTAGTAGAAATGCAATTCAGGTCTAAATCTTGGAATATATTTCCTTGTATGGTTCCTGCTAAATAAATCCCTGCACTATCTACTAATATCACATAAAGATCCAGATCACCGTTTCCATGACTAGTAGTTTCTCCTGCAACAATAAACCCTCCATTTGAAACTGCCCTAATACTTGATCCTACATCTCTACCAGCTCCTCCATAAATACGCTCTAATAGGCTATTCCCTGAAGCATCCAATTTTTGAATAAACAGCTGGCTCTCTAAATTCCCTCCATCCACAAAACCTGTACAAATAAAACCACCATTACTTGTTAAATCCAAAGACAAAGGAATCCCTATCGTATTTTTAGACCATATAAGGCGACCATTGGCATCTAATTTATCAATAATCCCCTGATTAACATCAGGACTATATGTCCCTAAAAAAAGAGTGCTTCTTGCAACAATAAAGCCACCATCAATGGTCTCTTTTACATCATATAGCCTTGTTTTTTTAGAAGGATCATAAGTCGTATTCCAGACTTCATTTCCATTGACATCGAATTTATACAGCACCCCCAAGTAGCTATTTTGCAAAACAGGATCACTTGCCAAACAGGATATTGATACAATATAACCACTATCACTTGTTTCTTGGACAACACCTTCTGAAACCCAGTACATTCTATTTCTAGAATATTTTTTTTTCCATAAAACAGTTCCAAGAGTATCGATTTTTAATAGGCAGATACCTATAGAATTATTATTAATTCCTCCAAGTAAAATAAACCCACCATCTGCCGTCTGCTGTATTGAAAATCCCACTTCGTCAGAGCTTATAGAGGAAAAAGAAGCATACGTACGGGTCCACAAAGTATCCCCATTAGAATTAGTCTTTATCAAATACATCCGAGAATTGAATTGATTGTCCCCTGTTTCTACCTGCCTCTTTCCCAAAATTAGATAACCACCATCTGTCGTCTGTTCAATAGAATTTCCTGCATCATAAGCTGTTTTATCATAAGTACGAGTCCACAAAGTATCCCCATTAGCAGCTGTCTTAACTAAATAAATATCATGATTACTGGTTGTTTTGTCATGATTGTTCCCTAATATAATATAGCCACCATCCTTAGTTTGTTCTACTTCGGAAGCACATTCACCTATAGAATCACCATAAACACGTTCCCAGGCATGTTGTCCCAAACCAACAGTAGGAAACAATAAACTAAACAAATAGATCAACCCATAAATATTAAGAAAATTGTTGTTTGATAACATATAATCGTTGTTTTTGGTGTTTTTAATTGAATTGGCTAGTTGGTAAGGCAAAAGTAGGAACTAAAAAAAGTAGAAACAAAAACATTATTACATGCTTATCAGAAGTTTACCGTATTTTCTATCTTTGTATTTATGTATAAAAGCAAAGTCATAGAAGTTTTTCAGAGCTTCAATAAAACAGAAAAGATAGGGCTAAGACGTTGGGTACATTCGCCTATTCATAATCAACATAAGGATGTGTCAAAAATTATTGATTACCTACTGTCTAGGCGTAAGATAACGCCAACATCTGTTCAACGAGAACGAGTATTTAAACACTTATATCCTTCTTGTGATTATAACAGAGCTCGATTGAATCATGTATTGTCTTTTTCATTAGAGGTATTAGAAGAATATATCAGATATTTAATGTCAAAAAAAAGTGCACTAAATGGCTATTTTTTGCTCCATCAATATTATCAAGATAGAAACATGCCCTATCTTGCCAAAAAAGCCCTAAATAAAGCTGAATTAGAATTATCCAATAGCCCTTATTTAAATGAACAGTATTATCACAATAGCTTTTTATTGGAACAGGCTACCTTTGATTGGGCAGGAACAGAAGAACGACAACAACAAACTAATCTCCAAGCTATTTTTACGGATTTAGCTACTTTTACTATTATCAGCACACTTAGAAATGCTTGTACAGCTATCTCTCACAAAAATTTATATCAAATCAACTATAAAGTACCATTTCTAGATGCCATTCTAGCAGAAGCATCCTCTCCTGCCTATGACAAAGATATAGTCGTTAGAAGTTATTACCATAGTTATATGGCATTGGCTAATCCCAAGGAAGAAAATCATTTTAAAGTATTAAAGGATTTATTAATTAACCAAAAAGTTCCCTTAGCTGCAAAGGAACTAAAGTATATCTGCCTTTTAGCAATTAATTATTGCATTAAGCGTTTGAATACAGGTGCAGAGACCTACGTACAGGAGGTTTTTGATATTTATTGCTTGGGCTTAGATCGACAAATTTGGATAGAAAAAGGGCATTTAAGCCATAATACATTCAAGAATATTGCTACTGCTGCTTTGCGTCTAAAAGCTTACGATTGGACTAATTCTTTCATTAAAAAGTATAGTACAAAAATTAAAATCAGCCACCAGAAAGATTATACTAATTATGTTAAAGCTAAATTGTTTTTTGAACAAGATAAATTTTCAGAAGCCCTAAATCTATTGGTAGCAACGGACCCAATTGATTTATTTATTGGTTTAGCGATCAAAACATTATTGCTAAAAATCTATTGGAAATTAGAAGAATACGACTTATTAGAAGCTCATTTAGATAATTTTTCTGTCTATTTAAATCGTAAAAAAGTACTGGCTTATCATCGCCAAATTTATGGTAATACGATCGCAATTACTAGAAAAATCATTTATGCAAATTTGAATGATTTAATAGAAAAGGAGCACTTAAGGCAGTCCATTATTAAGACCCATCCATTAACAGAACGTCCTTGGCTATTAGCTCAAATCACCTAAGCGGCAGCCATCATCTTGAATAGATTTAAAATCACATTTTACGAAACTTCCCAAACTGTCGCTCTCCATCCGTTTTTAACTGATAAATATAAATCCCTTGTGGCAAAGAACGAATATCCAATTGATATTCCCAATGTCGATCTTCAATCAAAATTTGCTCTTGTTGCACCACTCTTCCTGTTACATCTACAATTTGTAATATAGCATTGCCTTGTGGTGCTTGGTCATACGCTAGATTTAAAATGTGAGTCGCTGGATTCGGGTAAGCTCTAAAGCCAACTGATTTAACCACCTTAGGTTTTGTCCCAGCAAAAATACAAGGCATAGAGTCGCTATTTTCTATTTGAAGATCAAAATTGCAATGTTGTCCTGCATAACCATCAATCATAATATAATACTTCGTATTAGGCTGCAACAAATTCGTCATAAGAATACTATCTCCACTCAATAATTTGTCGGCACAATAAATAGGACTCCCCCAAGTGCTTCCATTTTGGCAACTAGCGGCCTCGTACAAGACAAATTGTACTCCAGAGCCTGTTCCAGCTACACTCTGGCATGAAATATTATCCAGTCGTATCATCATCTGATTGGCCATACAAAAAGTATCAGCCGTGGTAAAACGATACCATACCGTATTCTCTAAACGAGTGATGGCGTTTGCTCCAGAACAATTTGGCAAAGCAGCCAAAGCTATGTTTAGGCTAGGGTCTGGACCATCAGGTCTCCCAGTAGCCAGCATAGTGCTACCTGCATAGGTCTTATTTTCTTCTAAAATAGGCGTTGCATCAATACAATCCTCTGCTCCATAACCCTTGCGTGCTTTTCCTGTATAAATTGTCGCTTCCCATCCTGAAGCAACAGTTGCTCCATCCGAGTAAAATTGAAAGGTTAAGCAACCCGAAGCATTAGCAGTTGTTGCCTTGATGGTTGCTAGCAAATTTGTATTTAAAGTATCTCCTGTATAGACAGCTATAAGGCGACCCGTTTCGGTATTCGCTCCGTCAAAAACATACAAATAATCCCAATTTCGTTCGATCCCTATCGTGTCGTTAAATCTTGCCCAAACGACTTCTCCCACAGGAGCTGTTGCATCAGGACAATAGGTTTTTGTGTAATTTTCATTGTTATTGTAATTGCCCGTAAGCCCTCCATTGTCTGTAAAAAGAGTCGTTCCTGCATTTCCTCCTACCCAAATAGGTGCCACTGAAGTAGGCGGGTCGCTACAATACAACCGTGCCTTGAACCCTTCATTGGTTGTATTGCCATCCGTTTCCATTTTAACCGTCAAACAGTTGCCACTAGAAATAAAAGTCCCAGGCTGAGGTGCCGCAGAAGAAGCTCCAGTATATACGCCAATTAAATTAGCATTGCTATTCGCCCCATTGTACAAATAAAGATAATCATTCCCTGAACTTGTGCTACTCAGTTTTACTTGTTCATCAGCAGTTGGGTTAGGACGAAAAGAAATGCGAACGGCTTTGCTGGTATCATTATTACAAAAGGTCTGCTGTAGGCTTTCATTATTGGCATAATGCCCTGCCTCTCCTCCACTATCGTACAACCAATGATAAGGATTACCACAGTTTAGTTGCGTTCCTGCTGTTGTCCCTAAAATAATCGTATCTGCAAGTGTATTGGTAGGTAAGTTACAATTATAAATAACTTCCCAACCAGGAGCGGTTGTTGCGCCGTCAGATTCAAACCAAAAAGTAACTGCTCCACTGCTTGCTGTTAGATTGCCAGGACTATTGGTTCCTGTATAACTGCCAATCAAAGGAGCGGTTGTATCTGTTCCATTATAAAGTTTGAGATAGTCATAATTTAACTCTACATCAAACATTGTAAAATCTAAGGTCAGAGGATAAGCTCCGTTTTGTGGATTGACGGTATAAATGTAATCCTCTTTGTTGTAATAATTACGATCAGCACCTCCCATATCATATAAAGTATCAATACAAGGCACTGTTCTACAAGGTGTCATTTTCTGTTCAATCACATCCCAAAGCTCATGATAGCCATCGTCATACCCCAAAGCCCAAATTCCCATTCCTGCTAAATCTCGCCGTAACACCACATCCAACCGTTTGGCTAAGCCTTCTTCGTCCATTGCAAAACACTGCCTCCAAGAAGTTCCATCATGAAAGGAATAATAAGGCGTTTGGCTAGGATTGTTCCACAGGCGATTGTTATAGTTTCCACTAAGGTTGTCTTCTACTGTTTTGTAAGTTCGTGCGGTGCCTCCCCCTGTCGTAGCAGCGGGAATAGTATTGCCAACCACAGGCCATTCTCGACCATAATACGGCAAGCCCAATACCAATTGATGGGCAGGTAGCCCCTTTGACAAATAGTCTGTAATTGATCGAGATAAACTGTACAAATAACTATTGGAAAGGTAACTATATAAAGGGTCGTTAGGGCCAGCATTGCTACTATTTGTCCAATAATAATCATAGCCCATAATAATAAACAAATCCACATGAGGTGCTAAAGCCGTTACATCAAATATATTATTCCAATCTACAGCATACAATACCGTACTTACTTGCGAGCCAGGAATAGCGGTGTGCATTTGTGTTGCCAGATTGATCATGAAGTTTGTGAAATTGGTTTTCTGGCTGCTAGGAATTTGCTCAAAATCAATGTTTACGCCATTGGCTCCTCGACTTTGCACCATTCCTATCAAGTTAGAGATTAAGGTTTGTTGGGCGGTGCTACTTCCAAAAAAAGTAGCATGATTAGAAAATAAAGTGACGCATAGGTTAACCCGAACACCATTAGATTTGGCAACATCGATCACATTAGCAGTTGCCCAACCATGCGTAGAAACCGCATTTCCTGTCGCAGCGTCCACTTCGTAAGAAAAATACGAAAGATCAGATAATAAATCCCAATCATAATTATTATAAGCACTTCCCACCCAATAAGGATGCCAGCCAAAAACTATTTTGTCCAAGGAACAATTAGAACGCTGCTGCCCCTTGCTGGGCATAGGGCTATAGCCATTTATTTTGTCCCATTGCAAGGCTGTCATGGGACCCAAACTATTGTAATAATCAAGTTGCTCTTGGTGAACAGAAGGGAATTGATATTGAGCCAATAATGTAGCTTGCCACAAAAGCCCTATGCTTATAGATAGAGTTAGCGCTAAAATATGGTGTGTTTTCATAGCGATTGATTTAGTACTTCCTACCAAAATAAGGGCTATTTGGGTAGGAAGTATATTCGAAGAAGAACAACCTAAGTTACTAAATCTAACGCATTTTTTTTAAAGATATTCTTTATTAATTGTTTGTTATTTAAAAACCTATTAATAAAACACTTATCGCTAACCGAATTAATAATTTGTCAAGCCTAAATAGTTAAAATCATCCCAAAACTTGGGATAAGACTTGTTGACCACCTGCTTATCTTCCATTTTCACCTGATTTAGCACTAAGGCAAGGGGCGCAAAGGCCATTGCCATTCTATGGTCATCATAGGTTCCAACCCTTGCCGCTTGATTTTTATTAGTAATACCTTTCTTAACCCAAAGAGAGTTGGCAGTTGTTTCTATTTCACAGCCCAATTTTTCTAATTCTACCTTTACCGCATGAATTCGATCGGTCTCTTTAATTGTTAAGGTTTCCAGACCTGTGAGTAATGCATTTACCTCCAAAGCCGCACACATTACGGCTAACGTTTGGGCAATATCAGGGCAATCGGAACAATCGTATTTGAAATGTGTAATTTCTGTAGGTTCCTTTGTCAGTAAAATGCCCTTTTTATTAAAGGTAGTTTTTACTCCAAATTGCTTCATAATATCAACAATTACCGCATCTCCTTGTACGGATTTTTCTTGCAAGCCATTCAATTGAAGTTGAGCACTGTCAGAAAGTGCTACTAAGCTATAATAATAGGAAGCTGCCGACCAATCTGCCTCTACTCTAAATGATTTGGGCTGATATTTTTGAGGCGGCACTTTTATCATATCATTGTGCCATAGGGCAAGAATGCCAAACTCTTCCATCAAATTTAAAGTCATTTGGATATAAGGTCGAGAAATAACCTTGCCTTCTAAGATCAATTCTATCCCTTTGGGCAATACAGGAGCAATTAGCAATAAAGCAGAAATAAATTGACTGCTCACATCAGCCCCCATGCACACCCGTTGTTTCCATCCATCTATTTCATGTGTTTTCATTTGTAATGGCGGGTAGCCCTTTTTGCCCAGATAATGAATTTGGGCGCCCAACCCATTGAGCGCATCAGCCAAAACACCAATCGGACGTTCGCACATTCTTTTGGTTCCCATCAAAACTTGGTTGTTGCCTTTCCAAGCCAAATATGCTGTCATAAAACGGTAAGCCGTCCCTGCTTCTCCTGCATCTAAGATAGGTTCGTGTAATTTGCTCAAAAGACCTTTTAAGGTAGTCGTATCTTTGGCATTTGACAATCCAAGAATCGGAAACTCTTCGCCCAATATTGCTTGAATCATTAGGATTCGATTGCTGATACTTTTAGATCCATTTAATGTAATTTCTCCTTGAAGTTTTTTGGTTTTAAGCGTCATCATGAATTTTTAATTATGATAGTTTGGTGATAAAGATAGACTGATGTAACTACCTGTACACGATCAGCATTTCAAACAAAAATATTAAAAAGAATCTCGTAAACTAACAGTTTGTTTTATTTTTTGATACAACAATTCAGCTTCCATAAACGAAAGGGTTTGTTGTCCATCAGAAAAGGCTTTTTCAGGCTGGCGATGCACCTCCACAATCAAACCATCTGCCCCTGCCATAATGCCAGCCAAAGCCATTTGCTCAACATGTTTGCGTACGCCAATTCCATGCGAGGGATCAACAATAACGGGCAAGTGCGATTTATCTTTCAGAATTGGAACGGCATTTAAATCCAATGTATTCCGATAACTTTTCTCAAAAGATCGAATTCCTCGTTCACAAAGCATAATTTTCTCATTGCCATTCGAAAAAACATACTCTGCGGCCTGCAATAGCTCATCAATTGTTCCTGAAATTCCTCGTTTTAGCAACACAGGCTTATCTACTTTCCCCAAAGCATCCAACAAATTAAAATTCTGAGCATTTCTAGCACCAACCTGAAGGACATCCACATAATCCAGCATGTCTTCTATCTGCGATACTTGCATCACCTCTGTAATAATTTTAATTCCATTTGCTTGGCAAGCCTTATAAAAAAGTTTTAAGCCGTCTAAGCCCATTCCTCTAAAAGAATAAGGCGAACTTCTAGGCTTGTAAACGCCGCCTCTCATTATACGAACATTGTTTTGAACCAAATGTTTAACCGTTTCTTCGATCTGTGCCTCTCCTTCTATAGAACAAGGACCAGCCATAACCGTAAAATTTCCACCTCCTATCTTTACATTATCTCCCAAATCAATAACAGTATCTTTTACTTTCCATTTGCTAGAAACCAATTTATAATTATCGCTCACTCTATGCAAATCCTTTACACCATCTAACACCCCAATACTACGAATGTCAAACGCTTGTTTTCCGATTGCTACCAAATATTCTTGAAACTGCGTTTTAACACTAGTATACTGGTAATTAATACTCTTTAGTTTTTCTATAAGTTCTTTATATTGAGTATTGCTTATATTCTTCTCTAATTGAATAATCATGATTTTTGTTTTTTTAGGTGCTAAATTTTTATTTGACAGCTATCTCTCCTTTTATTCCCACTACAAACTGCCTGATATCCTGTTTTATTTGATTGCTATGTTCTAACATTCTAATAAAAGCACTTCCTATAATGGCTCCATTGGCATATTCACAAACGCTTTGATAAGCTGTTGCATCAGAAATACCGAAACCAATTAAAGTAGGATTCTTTAACTTTAGTGCTTTGATCCGTTTGAAATAAGCAATATTTTCTTCACCAAAACCCGTTTGTTTTCCAGTTGTTGCCGCAGAAGAAACGACATAAATAAAGGCATTGCTTAATTGATCAATTTTTTTAATTCGCTCTGTAGATGTTTGAGGAGTCACCAAAAAGATCATTCGAATATCATAAGCTTCAAAACTTGCTTGGTAATGGTTTTCATATTCGTACATTGGTAAATCAGGTAAGATTAAACCGTCTACGCCTACTCTTTGGCAGGCTTCAAGGAAAGTTTCTACCCCATATTGCATAACAGGGTTGATGTATCCCATTAAGATAATTGGCAAGTTGGTTTGTTTTCTTACTTGCTCAATTTGCTCAAAAAGCTTTTTGATAGACATTCCATTGTTAAGGGCAATCGTACTACTTGCCTGAATAGTAGGACCATCTGCCAAAGGGTCAGAATAAGGCATCCCAATTTCAACCAAATCTACTCCTGCCTGATCCAAGCCAAGAACAATATCCTCCGTTGATTCTAATTTGGGGTAACCTGCTGTACAATATATGTTGAGTATTTCTTTTTGTTTTCGTTCGAACAATTGATTAATTCTATTCATTGTTTTTCTTTTTTAACGCTTAACACACCTTCCGTAGTCCATTAAAAAACAGAAGGCTCACATAGTAGCAGTGCAGCTAATTGTATTATATTGATTATAACTTAAAGGTGTTTCATATACGTCTCTAAATCTTTATCTCCTCTTCCTGACAAGTTTAAAACCGTTATTTCATCAGGCTGAAAGGTTAATTGATCTAAAGCCGCTAAGGCATGTGCACTTTCCAAAGCAGGAATTATTCCTTCCAACTTTGTTAATTCATAAGCAGCTGTTAAGGCTTCTCGATCCGTAACAGCCAAAGCTTGAGCACGTTTGGTCTTAATCAAATGCGCATGCAACGGACCAATCCCAGGATAATCCAAGCCTGCTGAAATAGAATGAGGCTCAACAATCTGCCCATCGGCTGTTTGCATTAAGAGTGTTCTACTAGCATGAATCACCCCTTCCGTCCCCAAAACACTCGTTGCAGCTGATTTCCCCGAATGAATCCCCTCTCCTGCGGCCTCTACGGCAATCAAATCCACGGTTTCTTCTTCCATATAATGAAAAAAAGCGCCCGCAGCATTGCTCCCTCCTCCTACACAGGCGATAATACGATCTGGGTTAGCTCTCCCGATTTGTTCCTTTAATTGCTGTTTTATTTCTTCACTAATAACCGATTGAAAACGAGCAACCATGTCAGGATAAGGATGCGGTCCTACAACCGACCCAATGATATAATGTGTATTTACAGGATTATTGATCCAATCTCTAATCGCTTCGTTTGTAGCGTCTTTTAAGGTTTTACTGCCACTATAAACAGGCACTACCTTTGCGCCTAGCATTTTCATCCGAGCTACATTCGGAGCTTGGCGTTGCACATCCAAAACCCCCATGTAAACAATACATTCCAAGCCCATCAAAGCGCAAACGGTTGCCGTTGCTACTCCATGTTGCCCAGCTCCTGTTTCGGCAATAATCCTTGGTTTATTCAAAGCTTTAGCCAACAAAATTTGCCCGATGGTATTGTTAATTTTATGCGCTCCAGTATGACAGAGATCTTCACGTTTTAAATAAATATTCGTGTTGTATTTCTGGCTTAGGCGCTTGGCAAAATATAAGGGCGTTGGTCTTCCTACATAGTCTTTAAGCAAGGCATCAAACTCTTTTTTAAATGCAGCAGTGGCAGTAATTTTTAGGTATTGCTTTCTCAGTTCTTCTACATTTGGGTAGAGCATTTCAGGGATATAAGCCCCTCCAAACACTCCATAATAACCTCGTTCATCTATATTATAACTAGCCATTTTTTATCTTTATTTATCAGCCTTTTAGGCGATTAATTCATCTAATAATTGTTGTACTTTAGGAATATCTTTGAGCGCAGGCGCTATTTCAAATTTACTGTTGATATCAATCCCATACAATTGAGGAATTGCTAGATTTTTAATGGCGTTTATGCTACCCAAATCAATCCCCCCACTTAAGAAAAAATGTTTTTGAGAAGTATAATGCTCCAGAATCTGCCAATCAAACTGAATTCCATTGCCACCATAAGACTTGCCCTTGGCATCCAACAAGAAAAAATCACAATAATCCTCGTAGGCATTCAACTGGTCAAAATCAAAGGTTTCATCTACGGCAAAAGCCTTGATAAGTCGATAGCCTTTTGCCTTTAGGGCTTGACAATACTCAACCGTTTCGTCTCCATGCAATTGGATATAATTTAAGCTAAATTGCTCAGCGTTTCGATCTATTTCCTCCAAACGAGCATTGACAAAAACACCTACTTTCTGAATCCTATGTGGAATAGTTGCAACAGGAGGAACAGCAACATATCTTGATGATTTAGGGTAAAATATAAAGCCGACAAAATCAATATTTAGCTGTGTTAACTCCAACAAGTTATCCACGGCTCGCATACCACAAACTTTAACTTTCATACTGAATTATTTTTGAATTTTTTTGAGCAACTTGCTGAATAAACCTAGCGCAAGCTTCCTGTGGTCGAGCGTGCTTCATAAAATATTCTCCAATTAAAAAGCCTTCAAAACCATGTTGCTGAAGTAACACAACAGTATCAGGATTATTAATACCACTTTCGGCTACTTTGACCACATCAACAGGCAGTTGTTCCGCTATTCTTAGCGAATTTTCTAAATCCACCTCAAAGGTTTTTAGATTTCTATTATTAACCCCTACTAAATCAACCTCTGGGCATACTTTTTCTAACTGCTCTTGTGTATGTAGTTCCATCAAGACCTCCATGCCTAGCCCTTTTGCAAATTGAGCCAAGCGTTTTAGTTCTTGTTTTGTTAAGCATTCTGCAATTAAAAGAACAACATCTGCTCCTATCGACTTCGCCTCTACGATTTGATACTCATCAATCACAAAATTTTTATTCAAAATAGGAGCATAATTAAAGGTTCTTGCCTCTATTAAATCGTTGGTACTGCCTCCAAAAAAATGATTATCTGTTAATACAGACAACGCAGAGGCCCCTGCCTGCATATAACCAATAGAAACTTCTTCTACTTTTGCATAACTATTGATAATGCCTTTGGATGGCGACTGGCGTTTAAATTCGGCTATGATGCCCTGCATATCAGGGCGTTTCAAAAATTCGACTAAAGAAACAACAGCGGTCTCAAAATAAATGCTCTTTTCCAGCAATTGAGTAGGGTATAGTGCTTTTTGGTTTTCAACCTCTTTTCTTTTATATGCTGTTATTGTATCTAATATTGTTTTCATTGCTTATTGGATTAATTGCTTAAAATTATGATAGGCTTTTTTACTTAGTAGGGCATCTTTGGCTTCTTCAATACAGTCTATCAATTCCTTTTTAGGATTGAAACGTTGAATCGCTATACCAGCATTGGTACAAACCACTTCGTTTTGCGCTTGACTCCCCTTCCCTTCAAGTATGTTTAAGAATATTTTAGCTGCGGCATCTACCGTTGCGCCTCCATGCAAGGCGATAGCATCATGCTGTTGTTGCCCTACTGTTTTAGGCGCCAAACGCTCCTCACTTCTAGGTGTAATAATTTTAAATTCCCCAGTTAGAGATACTTCGTCATAACCATCTAGTGCATGTACAATTGCGAATTCTTTGTTGGTTTGTTGCAATACATATTGATACAGTCGTACCGTTTCTAAATTAGAGACGCCTACCATTTGCTTATTCGGCTGTATGGGATTCACTAAGGGACCTAATAAATTAAAAAAAGTACGAATGCCTAAAGCTTTCCGAATGCCTCCAACTGCTTTCATGGCTGGATGAAATAGAGGGGCATGCAAAAAGCAAAGCTGATGTTGATCGAGTTGATGTCTTAATTTTTTTTCATCGTTGGTAAACGTATACCCCAACTTTTCCAAAACATTAGAAGAACCACAAACAGACGATACCCCATAATTTCCATGTTTGGTAACGGTATAGCCCGCTCCTGCTACTACTACTGCCGCCAAGGTGGAAATATTGAATGTATCTTTTCCATCTCCCCCCGTTCCACATAAATCTACACTATCATAATCGGTCAAGTCGATACTTAAACAGAGTTCTAGCAAGGCATTTCTAAAACCTATCAATTCATTTGTTGCAATTGGGCGCATTTGAAAAACAGTCAAAAAAGCAGCAATATGTGCAGGATTAAACTCTTCTCTTGCAATCTGAATAAGTATTTCTTTAGCTTCTTTTTGACTCAAATATTCTTGCTGAAATAAGCGTTGTAATATCTTTTTCATTGTTTATTGTTTAATATTGTACAGGTTGGTTGATGGCGATCTTTATAAAATTGCTCAATAGGGCTTTTCCTTGAGGAGTTAAAACAGATTCGGGATGAAATTGCATCCCCACCGTAAGTTGCGTCTTATGCTGTAAAGCCATAATTTGCCCGTGTTCGTCTTCTGCTAAAATCTCTAAACAGTCTGGCAAACTATTAGGATCAACCACCCAAGAATGGTAACGCCCTACTGTTATTTGATGCTCCTGCCCCTCAAAAATTCCCTGATGATTTAGAATATGAATGGGGGTCGCTACTCCGTGATAAACGTTTTCAATATTTTTTAATTCAGCACCAAATACCTGCCCAATTGCCTGATGCCCTAAACAAACGCCCAAAATTGGCTTTCGTCCTGTATATGTTTTAATTATATCCAGCAACATCCCTGCATCTTCAGGTAAACCTGGTCCTGGCGATAACACAATAGTATCGTAGGCATCAATGTCCTCCAATTGAATTTGGTCGTTTCGATAGACTTCTATTGTGCCTGTACAAATCTCTCTTAGATATTGTACCAAATTGTAGGTAAAAGAATCGTAGTTATCTATGATTAATAATCTCATGGTTCGTTTTTTATAGCTCAACGGCTTTAATTAATGCTTTTTGGAGTGCTGCTAGTTTATTATTTACTTCTTGGAGTTCTTTTTCTTCTTCCGAATCAATAACAATTCCTGCCCCTGCTTGAAAATACAGGCAATTGTTCTTGCTCATAAAAGAGCGAATCATAATCGCTTGGTTTAGCTGTCCTGTTGGATTAAAAAAGCCAATTGCTCCACCATAAAAGCCCCTACTTTGGTTTTCGTATTGATTGATTAGCTCCAATGCTTTATATTTTGGGGCTCCCGATAGGGTTCCTGCAGGAAAAGTGTCTCCAAAGACCCGAAAAATATTACTGTTAGGAGCAAGATCTCCTCCTACCTTAGAAACCAAATGAATGACATGGCTGTAATATTGTACTTCTTTGTACTGTGCTACCGCAACATTTTCAGTATGTCGATTTAAATCATTTCTCGCTAAATCAACCAACATGACATGCTCTGCATTCTCTTTAGGATCATCTAATAATGCTTGGGCGCTCTGCTGATCCAATTCTAAGTTTCCTGTACGCTTATAAGTTCCTGCTATGGGAGTCAAAATGGCTTGATTGTCTCGAATAACCAATTGAGCTTCTGGGGAAGAGCCAAATATTTTATACGCACCATAATCAAAATAAAAAAGGTAAGGGGATGGATTAATAGAGCGCAACGCACGATAAACGTTAAAATCATCTCCTGCAAATTTTTGTTGAAACTGACGAGCAAAGACAATCTGAAAAACATCTCCAACAGCACAATGCTGCTTTCCTTTTCGAACTAATTCTTTAAACTCTTCGTCCTTCAAATTGCTCTTTTTTTCTCCCTTTAGATCAAATTGGTAGGTTGTCAAAGCTCCCTTTTTGATGTACTGCTCTATTTTATCCAGTTGGCTTTTTTCTCCCTCCAATAGGTTTTCTAATAAATACATCTCGCTTGTGAAGTGGTTGATAATAATCACATAACGATAAACCGCATATCTCAAATCGGGCAGATCATGCTGTCGTTTAGAAGCATCTAATTCCAACGTTTCAAAATATTGAACGGCATCAAAATTGGTATGCCCAAATAAACCATTAAATCGTTGATATTCCTCTGCTCCTTCAAATTCAAACTTATCACAAAACTGTTTCAGTAAATCGGACACATTGCTCTTGGGAGGGATATCGGTGTACGCTGTCTTTCCATTTGGGAAATGATACGCTAAGCTTCGGTTTTGAATCAAGACTTCTGCAATAGGCGCTGCACAAATAAAAGAATAGCTATTTTCTTTAGACTGATAATCAGAACTTTCTAACAATAAACTGTGTGCTATTTTGTCACGCAATTGCAAATAAATGCTAACAGGGGTATGCAAATCTGCCAAGCGAGTACGGCTGATCGTACTAAACTTAATTGAATTCATGCTGTAATTTTTAGACTGGATGGATTGAATTAGACAAAAAAAAACTTGCAAATCTGCGAGAGATTTGCAAGTTCTATATATTGAGTATGTTATCTTTTAGTGGATATATAGGAGGTCTGCTACTCTCGCCATCGAAGGGAAGTAGTCCACCACCAAGCAACTAAGCTGTTGCTAGATTGTTGTAGAGAAAAGGATATGTTGGTTTGTTGTTCCATTGATACAAAGATTAGTCGTTTTTTCTTAGTATGCAAGTTTTTGTGCTTTTTATTTTTTTTCAAAAACAAGATTTCCGTCCATCACATTTGTTACATCTGCTGGTGGTAATATAAATTCATTAAATTTCGTTTGTTCTGTTTTAGTATGTAAAATACCTCTAACAGTCCCTATCGAGATGGTAAGCAGATGTTCGATAAAATCACAAGGAAAGATAATTTTATGATCCACATTCAACGATTCCCAAGATTTTTCTGTTATCTCGAATGAACAGGCTACTTCAATTAATAAGAAAGGAGGAGTATCTAACTGTTTAAACTGTACTTTAGAATAAACGACGAGCACTTTATTGATTAAATCGATACCAAATTTATGCTTTGTTTTATATTGTGCAGGTTCTTTATCAAGAGAATATTGATCTTCCAAGATAGCAAATTGTATCGTTTCTATTTTGCGCAACTTAAATTTTATATCATCCATTCCTACGAATTTTATATGAGGAATAACCCAATGTATTTTCACTGACAACTATCGACTCTAAGGGTAATATTTTAAAAGCTGTTCTCTTAGATTGAACAGAGTGATATTCTAGTTCTTTCTCTATTTCAACTTGAACCTTTGTATCAAGTAATTCTATAGATAATACCTGCTCTATTTTTGCTATTGTATCTAACGTTAGGTTTTCTTTAGACATAAACCAATATACACTTTTATAGTTCATAATGCAAGATGCAACCTTAAATAAATTTGATTTTAGTACACTATAATACTAGATTAAACAACGCCCTTTAAACACTTTAAATAAAAACATTACATTACTAAAAAACCGACCCCAGCTTGCTGGCTCACGAGTGATAACGAACCGACCTCAGGGAGCTCATAAGCACTAGCTAACCTAGCAACGCAGTTAATCGTATTAAGCTGCTTTTTATGTTTTATAAAAAGCAGCTTAAATTTACTCCATAAACTAAATTTCTAATCCGTATACGCCTCATCAAACACATCTTTTATCAATGCCCTTCTCGTTTTACTAAGATCATTATTAAGAGAGTTCCAAGTGATGAATAAAGAAACGTTTGCATGAGGGTAATGCATCCAAATAGATTGTCCTCCTTTGCCTTGAGTTCCCCAGCCTCCGCCACCATTATGTGTATAATAAGTGCCATATTTCCCTGTTGTTGGAAACATTCCAAGTTGTTCATCTTTCATGATCTGAAGACTAGGAGCATCTAGCAACTTATTATTGAACAAACCATCTATAAATGCTGCATATTGGACAGGGCTCATAAACCATCCACCAGCACCCGATATATCGTGACAATCAAACATCAATTGCCCTTTGGCATTTGTACTTGGGCCATTCTTATAGGTATCAAAATTGTAATACAATGTTTTGGGTAAGGCTTCTAAATAGTTAGTACTGATGTATTGAAATCCAGGCATTCCTGCTTTTGCCATTTTAGTACTCACAAAATTTTCATATAAATAGGCACAGTAATCTACAATAGCTTGATCGCTTTCTTGTATTTTTTGATCGACCATATTGCTATTCATTATATTGGGAATTAAGACCCTAAAAAGGGTATAATTGATGTTGGCATAATTCCAATCTCCTATTGTTCCAGTAAGACCAACATTAGCGACTTGGTTTCTCATTTGGGTATATCGATCAAACGTCCCATCTAAACCACTTGTGTGTTTTAACAGTTGCTTGAACGTAACATTACTCAATGAGCGATCTTTTGTCCAAGCTGCTGGCAAATAATTCCAAATTTTATCCTCTAAACTAATCCCCCATTCCTCTAAATTTTCTATAAAGCTAGCTGCGGTTATCGTTTTAGTTGTACTAAAAATCGTACTGCTTGTATTTGCAGTATATGCAGAGGGATCACTATCATAGCCTTCTGCCCTTGCCCAACCCTTTCCGCCAGAACTAATCAATTCGCCATCACGATAAGCTGCCCAGCCATAGCCAACGACCTTTCCTTCTAATTCATGGTGAATATTCGCTTCCAATTTACCGATATCTAACCCAATTGGAGGAGCCCATTTTTTTTGGCAAGCCATAAAAAAAGTAGTTAGTACCAATAGGCTAAAAAATATTTTACGCTTTTTCATCTTTGTATTTTTTTAGTTGTTTAAAATGTGGTGAACAAACTGTTTTTATTTTAAATTTATTTAATGCTTTTGTGCTTCATTTTAAATGGATAATAAAAGAATAGAGTTAAATTAGGAGGGTCGTAATCCTCTTATTTACTGAAAACATTTTTGTCTATTTCTTATATTTCAAAAGTAAATTTCTCCTTCAGAAAAAGCAATACACTTTTTTGTCCATTATAAAACTCCACACCTCCCTAACAGCACACAACACACTAACCACCAATATTTTAACTTAAATAAAAAATGAAAGCATCCAATTATTTATATGACTTGATACATTCTTTAGAGCCTGCTGAAAAAAAATACATAAAAAAATATGCTCGCCTTTCTACAAAAAGCAAACACAACTATCAAAAATTATTCGAAGCCATCAATCAGCAAACATCCTATGATGAAAATGCTTTATTAATCAAGTTTAGACGGGCGCCTTTTGTCAAACATTTTGCGGTTGCTAAAAATCAATTGTTTGAATTAATTCTAAAACTGCTTCGTCAATACCATCAGAATAATAGTGCCAGTGCACTCATCAATGCAGCTATTGAAAATGGCAGGTTGCTCTACAATAGAGGCTTATCTTCTCTAGCGTTTAAGCAACTGGATAAAGCTTATAAGCTGGCTAAAGAATATGCAGAGTATCTTAAAATGCAGGAAATTTTAGACCTAAAGCGCCACTATAAGGGGCAATTAAAAGCGCATGATCTACAAGAGGAAATGGAAACCTTATTGCAAGAAAAAGAAACCTTACTCAAGGCTGAATTAGAATACCTTTCCTATGAACGTATTTATCAACAAGTGCTCGTCTTAATCAGAAAGAATCTCCAATTTAGAAATCAACAACAACAACAAGCCTTAGAAGAGGTGCTTCCCGATGGGGTACTCAATCCTCCCAAGTACAAAGAACACTTTCACAGCCAATTGCGTTATTTAAATAGTAAAAATATCTATTTCTTTTTAAAGAAAAACTACATAGCGTCTATTGCTTGTAGTAAAAAAGTGATTGCTCTTTGGGATCAATCTCCCAAATTGAGGCAACAAGAAGCGGAACGTTATATCGCTGCTCTAAATAACTATATGAATTGCACCTATTTAGATGAAGATTGGGCGGCAATCAACCATGTTATTCCTAAGCTAAAAAATATAACCGCTCAATCTATTCGTATTCAGGCAATTATTTTTGAAAGTGAGACCATCTGGAAGCTGAACAATTATCAAGCATTGGGGCGTTATGACGACTTGCTAAAAATGATTCCAGAAATGGAAACTTCTCTAATCCGTTTAAAAGATAGCATGCATGAAATTCGTCATTTCATGATTATTCGATCTATTGGTATGATTTATTTTATCTTTGGCGATTATCACAAAGCTTTAGAATACATCAACCAAACCTTAGCCTTAAAACACCTAGCATTAAGGGAAGATCTTCAGCTTTTTGTTAATATGATGTTGTTGTTTACCCACTATCACCTTGACCATATTATTTTCTTAGATAGTGCTTTAAAAAATTATCGTCGAAAAATTAAAAAGAAAGGACTCTTGTATGAATTAGAGGACTTTCAATTCAAATTATTACAAAAACTTTGTGCTGCATCCGACCGAACAACAAAACTCAATGTCTTAACGACTTCTCAGGAAGAGTTATCTAGGTTGGTAGAACAAAATCCTAATTTATCGACCCTTTTAAGGAGTCATCTTGATCTAGCCATCTGGATAAAATCTGTGCAACAAAATTGTACGATGAAAGTACTTCTAGAGCAAAAAACAGATCAAGAATAGTTCTTTATTTTAGATTTCTTTAATGCCTAAATAGAATCTTAGTATTGGGCAACCATGCCGCAATTTTAGCCTGTTCTTCCTCAGATATTTTGTTGCGTTCTAGTTTTAATATTTTTAATTTCTTAAGCTGTTGAATAGACTCTGGCAATGTTTTGAGCTTGTTGTAGCCCAAATCCAAATGTTCTAAGTTGGTTAATTCACCAATAGACAAAGGCAATTCTTTGAGTTCATTGTACCTTAAATCTAATCTTTTTAGTGTCTTTAAATTGCCAAAATTTTCGGGCAAATAAGTCAAGCGATTATCTCGTAAATCCCAAAATTCTACTGCTTGCAATTCAGTAATTGCATCTGGTAAAGCCTTGTGCTCATTTTCACTCATTTCCAAACGTTTGAGCAAAGGAAGTTTTACCAATTCCTTAGCAGCACGTGCAACACTCAAATAACGATTAAACGCTAAATTTAGTGTTTTTAATTTTTTTAGATTTCCAAATCCAGTGGGTAGTTTCCGAATTCCTGTATTAGCAATATTAAGTTCCTCTAGTTGTGTTAGTTTTCCGATACTTGTGGGCAACTCTTTTATTCGGTTGGCATCTAATTTTAGGACTTTTAGCTGCTGAAAATTGCCAAAAATATCAGGCACTACTGTAAACTCATTGCGTTCCAAATTTAGATAGGTCAGCTCTGTCAGCTTTCCTAATTCATCGGGCAGGGTGTCCAATAAATTAGACCCTAAGTCTAAGTAGGTCAACTGCTTCATCTCATAAAGCTGATACGGCAATTTTTTGATCTTATTTAAAGCAATGCTAAAGCTGGTCAAATGCTGAAAGGCTGAAATTTTAGCATAACATGTTTTTAGTCCCAAACCGCTCAAATCCAATTGCTCTAAATTGTGTAGATTCCCCAACCATTTATAAATGCCCCCTGCTTTTTCTACAGGATTGTTTGCCAATGACAATACATTCAGTTTTGTTAAATCACCAATTTCTGTAGGAATCTTCGTCAATCTATTTCTACTAAGATCCAATACTTCTAATGCTTTAAGTTGCCCAATGGTAGTAGGAATTTTTTCTAACTTAATTTTGCTCAGTTCTAGGCGTTTTAATTTATCCCGTGTAAAAATTTCAGCTGGCAATTCCCTTAATTTATCATTTTGGCTCAAAATCAGCCACTCTAACTGGTTCAATTGATGAAAATTGTGCGGCAGAGCAGACAAATAATTTTTAGAAGCATCTAAACGTCGTAAATTTGTTAATGCACACAACGCTTCTGGTAATTCCTTAAGTTTATTCCCACGAATTTCCAATACTTGCAACATTTTCATTTGCTTTATGCTCTCTGGAATTTTTTCTACCAATGTATGATTCATGGTTAACCATTGCATTTTATCCATTCGAGGTACAGCAGTAGGAAAAGTATAAGCTCGGCGCAAGACCTTAAGTCGAACGGCCTTATCTGCCTCTCGAACGGCCTCATCGATAGAATAATAAATAGGTGCTTGTTCTAACTCATCTAATGGAAGTAACTGGGCAAAAATATTGGTTCCCATCAATAAAAATGGGATTAAAATAAGATACATGATTGACTGCATATTGCTGTTTTTACGTTTTGATAGCGCAAATTTAGGTTGAATATTCGGCTTAGAAAAATGGATACAAACTCCATTATCGAAAAAACTATTCCAAATCAATAATTAGCAACTTTCCTTGACTTCCTGTTAGGTAAGCCTTTTGATATTGGATTCGGATAGAAGTAAAATCGGCATAACCATCTAAATTTTGGATCAACTTCCAAGTTTTGCCTCCATTGGTTGTTCGATAAACCAAATTGTTTGTGCCCACCAAAAAACCAGTATTTTCATCCCAAAAAGCAATATCTCGAAGCAACTTATTTTGGTCTGCAAAAATAGAATTGGCAGCTCGACAAGCCTTCCAAGTATCTCCTCGGTTAGTCGTTTTGTAAACTGCTCCGTATTCTCCTACCACATAACCAACATCATCATTAGGAAAATCTACTCCTCTAAAAAAATCGCCTGTAATCTCGCTAACAATCCAAGAAAGTCCTTCATCTGTAGATTTCATAATAAGCCCATATCCAACAGCATGAATGGTTCTATTATCCGTTACTTCTATATCTCGCAATTCATAATCAAAAGTATCTCTCAACGTGATCGTGCCTTGATTGGGGGCATAATGATGCATAAATCCTCTCCCAAGATTTTCTCCTCCTATTAGTAAAACTTGATTATCTGCTAATCGAATATGCTTGTGCCAGCCCCACCACCCAGCAGAAACATACTCAAAAGACCAAGTATTAAAATCCGAACTAGTATGTAATTTTTGACCACATTCACTAGCTGAAAAAATACCATTCTGATACGATAAACTATTCACTCCTGTAGGATAGGTATCTAAGGTATCCCAAGTAGTTCCACCATCTTGAGTTCTTAGAATAAGACCTGCTGTAAAGATTCCTCCTGCACTAACATAGCCTGTATCTGGATTAATAAAACAAACGTCTGATAGTACTAAATCTGTTGGCAAAGTATGCATCTGAGAAGAATAAGACACCTTCTCAATACCACAACCTCCTATCTGAATTATTAGTATTAATCCTGCTAAAAAGGAGTACAACGTACTTTGGGTTATTTTTTTCATTCTTTTATCCCGTACTTATCAATCAAATAAACTAAAGCCCCCATAGCGCCACTTCCAAGTAGTAGTTCTCTTTTATGCACATTTTCGAATACATCATTTTGAGAATGATGAAAATCAAAATACCGTTGACTATCTGGACGATAACCAAACAAGACGGTTCCTTGGTCTTTTAATCTTGAAATATCAGCCGCAGAACCTCCCGCTTGAATATCCCACACTCCCAATGAAGCAAAAATAGTGCGCCATTTTTTGACTTTTTCATAGCTCTTTTTAGCAATGTTAGAAGCGGCATCCATACGGAAACCACTTGGTACATGCCCACCTGCATCCGATTCGATCGCTGCAATGTGATTTTCGCCTTTAGCCTTTGCTTGTTTTGCATATTCTGTAGCACCAAATAATCCATTTTCTTCGTTGGCAAATAAAACACAACGAATCGTATGTTTAGGCTGAATTCCCATGCGCTTGAACAAATGTAAAACTTCCATGGATTGAACACATCCCGCACCATCATCATGTGCTCCTTCTCCTATATCCCAAGAATCTAAATGTCCTCCAACCAAAATGATCTCATCTGGCTTTTCGGTTCCTCTAATTTCACCAACAACAGTCTGTGCCACTCGTGTCCCCATATGCGCACAACTTAATTGAAGATTGATCTTAACCTTAGCTTCTTTTTTTAGCAAATCGCTTAATAAGTCGGCATCTTTCAGACCAATTCCAACAGCAGGAATTGGTTCTTGATCATTAAAAGAAGTTACCCCAGAATGAGGTATATTATCTTCTTTTACGGTCATAGAACGAACAATTGCTCCTATAGCACCTAACTCGGCAGCTTTTCTAGGACCAGCCGATCGTTGATTAACAGCCCCACCATAAGCATGAAAAGTATTCAATTTAGTAATGTCCATTGGGCGGTTAAAAAAGACTATTTTTCCTTTTATTTTATCTTTTCCTAAGGCTTCTAAAGCTTCAAAATTCTTAACTTCAACAACTTCTCCTGTCACCCCTAAAGCATCCGTTCCGCCAGAAAAACCAAGTGCAGCCACAGCTAATTCCACTGTACCTAGGTGCTCTGAATTAACAATTTTGGCTTTTTCAACATCTCCTCTACGCCAGTAAGGTACCTCAACAGGTTGTGTCCAAACCGTGTCACAGCCAATCGTATCTAGCATATGTGATGTATAAGCTACAGCTGCTGCATACTCTGGTGACCCACCGAGTCTCCCTCCAACCTGTTTGCAAAGGTAATGCAACCAATCATGGGAAGGACTTTTTGTTAAAATATTGGTGTACATCTTTTTGATGTATTTTATTTCAGCATCTTCATCCAACTCTTGAGCATAAGAAAAAACGGATAATACACAGAGTAAGAAAAGTATAGATAGTTTTTGGTACATCATTTTATTTTTTAATTAGCCAACAATAAAAATATAGTAGGACGTTTATGCAATTTTGGAATTTCTTTTTTTCGCCAGACTTGCACACTCTGCGTACAAATATACTCTGTAGGTAAGGTTATATCTGTAGCAATACCAAACAAAGTTTGAGGTTGCAATACCGATAACGCATCTTCCACAAAACCATCATTACGATATGGCGTTTCTATAAAAATTTGAGTTTGATTCTTTTTGGCAGATTGACGTTCCAAGTCCTTGAGTGCCTTTTTTCGTTCAGGGCTCTTTATTGGCAAATAGCCATGAAAAGCAAACTGTTGCCCGTTCATCCCAGAAGCCATCAAGGCTAATAATATAGAGGAAGGACCAACTAAAGGAACAACTTTAATGCCTCGCTTATGTGCCAGTTGAACCACTAGCGCACCAGGATCTGCAACTCCAGGACAGCCCGCTTCTGATAAAAGCCCTATATTTTTTCCTTCATTAATTGCAGGCGCCAGAAAAGATTTTATATCTGCTGGATCCGTTCGCTTATTTAATTCAAAAAAGGTCATTGTTTGTAAAGGAATAGGCGTTTCTATTGCTTTTAAAAACTGCCGAGCTGTTTTCCCTCGCTCAGCAATAAAGACATCAATTTGATGCACTTGCTCAAGTAGGTAAGCGGGAAGTGGTGTGATCATCCCCTCGCCTAAGGGAGTAGGGATTAAAAAAAGTTGTCCTGCCATTATTTTTATTCTATCTATAAATGAATTAACAAATTGAGCAACATTTTGTAGATTTCTAAAAACAGTACTCCTTATAAATTACATAAACGTAGTCCATGAGCAGTTTCGTTTACTGTATCAATGGGGCTGCATCAAGTAATCCACGAAGTATTACGAGAAAAAATCAACAAATGATTGCGATTTGCAATCGCAAAAAAACAAATTTAAATCCAAAATACACTATAATTGACCGCAGCATAGTTATTTTATAAGCATTGATTCTAAACTTTGTGACAAAATTACTACCTATTCCCTTTTATAAATGGATCGGTAAATTTCAAATTATAGATCATTTTTATGGATTTCCATACACTAAGCATCTTACTTTAAGTTAATATTTTATAAATTTCAAAAAATAAAATAAAAATTAATAGCGTTTTTTTACTTTTTTAAAACGCTGCGAATTATATTGCAAAAAATGCAAAAAAAACCAAATAAATACATGGCAACAATAATTAAACCTCCTCAAAGTTTGGCATATCAACCAAACAAAAGAAGTGTTTTTCTAGCGGGGAGTATTGAAATGGGCAAAGCAAAAGATTGGCAGGCTTATGTAGGTAACAATCTCCTTAATTTTGACATAATCATATGGAATCCCAGACGAACATCATGGGATAGTTCTTGGGAGCAGTCTATCAACAATCCTGTTTTTAAAGAACAAGTAGATTGGGAGTTGGATGCACTTGATCGAGCGGAATTGATTTTATTTCATTTTGAGTCAGATACGCAATCCCCTATTACTCTTATGGAGTTAGGTTTATTTGCTCAATCTAAAAAATGTCTGGTTCATTGTCCAGAAGGTTTTTGGAGAAAGGGCAATGTTGATATTGTTTGTGATCGTTACAATATTCAGCAGGTCAACTCTCTTGATCATGGAATAGCTAAATTAAAAGACCATTTCAATAGTTGTATTGTTAAGCGCCACAACAATTAAATTAAGATTAACATGAATATATTTTCAAACTATAAATTCCTACTAACCCAAACATTGCTAATCATAAGTATAGGATATAGTTGCTCCCCCGAACCCGATTATAATACCACTAGAACTGCTCCTTCTGCCTCTGCCTTAATGATGAAAAGTTCTTTTAATTCTACAAAAGAGACCCTTGCTCTATTTAATGAAAAACTAAAAGAATATCAAGAAGGGCTTTATTTCAAGAAGTGGACTTATGATCCTGTTAACAACAATATCATCTGCCACAAAAAAGAAAATAAAAAAGCTAGCCTAGAAGCCTTTAATCATAAACTGGGCTTAGGGTTCAAGGAATATATAGCAAAAGAGAATAAAAAAACATTAAAGTACCAAGCAATATCGCCTTTTGCCAACATGGAAGAAACGGGCGTATTTAGCCGACCATTGTTGTTAAATGGAGAACCCTACAGTGGTGTTCTCGTGGGTACTCATATTCCTTCTGGAAAAAGGATCTTAGAAATTCGGTTTTATGAAGGAATTCGTGTTGGAGCGTTTAATGTTTGGACAAATCTAGATCGCTTGTATACCAAATCATTCAAAAAAAATAATGAAATTGCTATTGATCCTGAATCTGTCCGAAAACCTATTATTTATCTCTATCCTGAAACAACACAAAACATTAATGTCAAAGTCCATTTTAAAGGACAATTAACACATACTTACCCTAAGTATTCAAGCCATATAGGCTGGAATATAACTGCTGAACCCTCTGGTATTTTGACCGATCGTACCAGTGGAAAAGAGTTTAGTTACTTATTTTGGGAAGGACAAAGCGATTTTCAATACACTCTAGATAAAGGCTTTGTTGTAAAAGGAGAAGAAATTGCTGATTTCTTAGATGAAAAGCTAGCTTTGATGGGATTAAATAGAAGAGAAGCTACCGATTTTGTCTCGTACTGGCTTCCCGAATTAGAAAAAAATCCCTATAATTTAATTCATTTTTCTACGGATGAATATGCTCAAAATGCTCCTTTAGAAATTACCCCTGCCCCAGAAACACTTATTCGGGTTTTTATGGTCTACCGACCACTAGAAACACCAATCCATATTCCTAGTCAAAAACTTAACTCGATCAGCCGTCAAGGTTATACAGTGGTAGAATGGGGAGGTAAAAAAGCCAGTAACTTAATCAATTAAGTTTATTTTGTTTAGATTCAACAAAGGCATTATCTTTGATTTATAGAGGATTGTTTGGAGAGGCTCCAAACAATCCTTTTTATAAATTATTATTTGTTCCTATTTTATCCCTCACTATGAAGCAACTCTTTACCATACTATTGTTATTACCTACCTTTCTTGTGCTTTCTCAAGAACTTCCTCGTACCGTTAAAAAGATTAACCCTTCTTTATTTGTTAATAATATAAACAACGAGCGAGTCTATCAACAAGCTAATATTCGTGAAAATCTAGTGGTTTTTTCAAGAGGATTTGAAAATCGTGCCATAGAAGAAATTCAGCAAAGTTTTCATTATCGTTTTTTAGATGAGAAGAATCATTCTTGGGTTTTAGAACTGCAATTTGATCGACATGATGTCCAAATATCAAACACGATAGGAATAGATCCGATTGGCTGTAATGATTTTGGGTTTAAAATTTACCAAAAGGACAGCAATAAATGGAAAGATGTAACATTGGAATGTCTACCAGATGATTTTTTGGCTAAAATTGAAAAATATGCCCCTCAACTCCAAAAAGGTAGTCTAGGAATGTATTTTTACAACCAACTACCTGAGCAGAATGTCCAAGTTGAATTTGATCGATGTAAGCTAATCTTTAAGGAAAGTGGGAAAAACATCCTTACTTTGCTGTGGAAAAAAGGAAAATTCATCTGGAAAAAATAGCAGTGCAATCAACAGCCATTACCCCTCTTTTTCTGTTGAAAACATTCCTATTCTCTGTCTAGTTTATGATAATCTATCCTTTATACAAGATTTAATCAAACAATCACGCCCCAATAATAGTTATAATTGAAGACCTACTTTTATAATCTCCCTACCCGATAATTTAAGAACAACAATCACTTTTTTGTATCTTAATACAAAGAAAACACTAGACTTTGTTTTATTTCTAATAGAAGGGAACTATTTTAGCAACAACTTAGTTTAAATATTAAAATAAGACTTAGTTTTAAAAGCAAACAAACTATACATTATATAACTATTATAAATCAAAAATGTTATGCAAGGTTTAACACAAGCAAAAGAAAACCTAGATCAAAAGGGATTTCTTGACTTAGAAGTGGACCCTATGCTTGATTTGGTTGCTGCTATTGAGCAGCTAAAAAGAGAAAAAAATGCCATTATTTTAGCGCATTACTACCAAGAAAGCGAAATCCAGGACATTGCCGACTATATCGGAGATAGCCTAGGACTGGCACAAAAAGCCGCCACAACCGATGCTGATATCATTGTGTTTGCAGGAGTACATTTTATGGCAGAAACGGCAAAAATGCTCAATCCATCTAAGAAGGTATTGTTACCAGATTTAAAGGCAGGTTGCTCTTTGGCAGACTCTTGTCCTGCTCCTGTTTTTAAGAAATTTAAAGAAAAGTATCCAGATCATGTTGTGGTTAGTTATATCAACTGTACGGCTGCACTAAAAACAATGACTGATATTTGTTGTACCTCTACCAATGCTCAACACATCATTGACAGTATTCCAGAAGATCAGCCTATTATTTTTGCTCCTGACAAAAATTTAGGTGCCTATCTTCAAAAAACAACTGGACGTGAGATGGTGTTGTGGAATGGCTCTTGTATGGTACACGAAATCTTTAGCAAAGAAAAAATTGTTAAGCTACAGGTTCAACATCCCAAAGCAAAACTAATTGCTCATCCAGAATGTGAAGCGCATTTATTGGAAATATCAGATCATGTTGGCTCTACAAGTTCTTTGTTAAAATATACCAAGGAAAGTGAATTTGATGAGTTTATCGTAGCCACCGAGCCTGGCATTATTCATCAAATGGAAAAAGCGTCTCCCAACAAAACGTTCTACCCCGCTCCTCCAACCAACACTTGTGCTTGTAATGAATGCCCACATATGAAACTCAATACTATGGAGAAGTTATATTTGTGTATGAAGCATGAGTTACCTGAAGTTACCTTAGAACAAGACATTATCGACCAAGGTCGTGGCTGTATTGATAGAATGTTAGAAATTTCGGCAAAGGCTGGTTTATAACTAAAAAGTACAATTCTACTTAAGTAACTAAGCAATTGATCGTTGATGATTTGAAAATGTGTAACGTGATTCGTCGCACATTTTCAAATCTTAACTTGTTTTTAAAAATTAACGAAATAATGTAAAACTATTGAAGTACTTTATTAGCGTACTTCATATAATCTTTCCCAAGACATTTGATTCCTGCACGTTCTTGTTCTAATTCGTCTTTTTTCTTTACTTTTTTATAACGAGTTAAATAGCTCCATTCTTTATAATAATCTTGGTAATGATAAGCATACGTCTGGAAAAAAATCATTCCAAAAGGTAGTAATAAAGTCCACCAGCCTATAAAAAATGCGCCAATAACAACCGATAGTATCCCCCAGATAATCCAAATAAAAAAGGCTGCTGTAAACGCAAAACTCGTTGAAAATTCAGCAAAAGGAACGAATTTATTTCGCAAATTTCGGGCAAGGATATGTGGTATACGTCCAACCAATGTTCCTATGATCCAAAAAGGTAAGCCAACCATCAGCCAAAACACAGAACGCTTATTTTGATTAGCAACAGCATAATCATTTGCTCCTTTAGCCTCTAGATTTTGATAATAGGTATCTACTTGTTCTTCTAGTTTTATTTTTTCCTCTTCTCCCAATTCATTAACATAGTTTGCCATCTGTTGTTCTGCCTCACAAAGTTCAGGATTGGCTGAATACATCGGGAAAATACCCCGTGTAAAATTATTGCGTAGCAACACCAATAGTTTTTCTGTTAACGCTTCATTTCCTTCCTCTATATAAACCATTTGGTTGCGCAATGCAACTCTCATATCAGCGGTAAGTTGGGCAATAGCTTCCTCCTTATCTTTTTCATAAATTTCTTTGTAGCTTAAAACAGATAAAGGTTTTCCCAATTTCGTATAAACTTCACTTCTAAACTTATCATGATAGGTATAATTGACTCCTGCTGGTAAAATTTTAACATCAATCCCCCAATTTTTTTCTTCCATCATTTTAAATGCCAAGCGAGCACAACCCTTCTTAAAAGGCAGTAATTTTTTTTGCAAGACACAATTTCCTTCTGGAGCAATAAAGGCACTATCCCAGCCCGTATATAGCAGCTCCCTTGTCTTTTTGAAAGTCGCTTCATTTTTATGCATATTCTCCGTCCCCTCTTCAACTCGATAGATCGGTAAACCGTGCAAGCGATACATTAATTTTCCTTTTAAATTATCAGGAAATTCAGAGGCTCTCGCCCAAAAATAAACAGGACGTTTTTGCATGGCAGCAATCAAAATGGGATCCATAAAACCATTGGAATGATTGGAAATAAAAATCAAGGGTTCATCCTTAGGAATATAGTTGGCATTAAGATAATATACTCGTCTAAAAAAACAAATGTACATTATCCACAAAGAAAACTTAAATAAGTTATAGAGGATCATACGCTTATATTAAAGTAAGTTCAAGAAGTTTTTGAATTTAGCGAACCGAACTTGGAGTTCAACAACAAGATAAAGGTCTTTGTTCAAAAAATATCAATTTGAGTCTAAAAGTCAACTTTTATTAGATTTTGATTATCTTGTTTTTACAAAACACCTTCCATTTAAACCATTGAATAGCAACTATGCACTTATCCAAAAAGAAAACTCAATTTAATCAATTCCTAGCCCTCTTTTTTTCGGGATTAATTGGGCTTTGTTACTTTCTAGTGATTAGCAATATTAATAACTTATCTTCTAATCTTTTTTATATTCTTTTGGCCGTTGGAGCAGTAGCTTGTTTCAACTTTTATAGCATTTTCACCAAAAAATTTCGAGATAGAAAGCAATTACAACAAATGCCTTTCCCCGAAAAATGGCGAGCAATTTTAGATAAATATGTTCTATTTTATAAGGCTCTTAACGAGGAAGAAAAACGCCGTTTTGAAACAGAAATACAAATTTTTCTGCACGAAACTAGGGTAACAGGAATTCAAACCGAAATTGATGATGTGACACTAGTTTTAGCTGCTGCTAGTGCTGAGATTCCCGTTTTTAGCTTTCCAGAATGGGAATATGATAATCTGGGTGAAATATTAATCTACCCAGGTCCATTTACCAAAGATTTTAGAATTGAAGGAGAAGGCAGAACCGTAACAGGAATGGTTGGAACAGGCTTGATGCAGGGGATTATGATTTTATCTAAGCCTGCTTTAATTGCAGGCTTTGCCAATCCTACGGACAAAAAAAATGTTGGCATTCATGAGTTTGTTCACTTATTAGATGCCGCAGATGGCAGTTATGATGGTATTCCCAAACAATTTATGCAGCATCAATATATTGCTCCTTGGTTGGAAATCATTCGCAAAGAAACAGAACGCATCAAAAAAGGGCATTCCGAAATGAATCCTTACGGAGCTACCAATTCTGTTGAGTTCTTTGCAGTTGCTTCTGAGTACTTCTTTGAACACCCCAAATCGCTTCAAAAAAACAAACCAGAACTCTACGAATTGCTCTGTCATGTGTTTCAGCAAGATACTAAAAACAGACTAAAAGTAGCCTTTAAGGCGATGTTGAATTATACAGGAAACAAGGTTGGGCGTAATGCCCCTTGCCCTTGTGGTAGTGGGAAGAAATATAAACAATGTTGCTTGAAAAATGCACGGACGTATTAACCAATAGAATTATAACGATAATGAACAAACAATCAACAATAGCTCGGATAGCTTGGGCCGTTTGCATTTTGGTTGGGGTTGTACTCAGCCTAAAAGCATTAAGAGAACCTGATCTTTGGTGGATGTATCGTACAGGAGAATGGATGTTAGAAAATGGAGAAGTGACCAAATCCGATCCTTTTTCTTATACCTTTGCAGGAGTAGAGTGGATCAATGTTAAGTGGTTTTTTGAAGTATTGATTACCTTAGGTAAAAATTGCTTTGGGGTAGAATTTATTTTTGTCTTTCAAGCCATGGTTACCTTGCTTATCCTCACGTTTTTTTATCAATCGGCCAACCTAATTAAACAGCATACGGCGGATCTTAGCGACTATCAAAAAAAACCCTTTGCAGGGCTTATTTTGACTGGTTTTTTACTACTCTTCACCATTGATTATCGATTGATTGGGCGACCAGAAATGACCAGCCATGCAATGGTAGCAGCTTATTTGTTTCTTTTCTGGCGCTACTATTACCAACCTTCTAAACTGATTCTATTGCTCATTCCTCTACAAATGCTTTGGACAAATATGCATGAGGCATTTGGTACAGGAATGGTTTTAATGGTAGCTTATTTGGGAGCTAGTTGGGTACAGTATTTTTATGCTCAAAAAAAAGGACAAAGCCCCCAATTGCCTCAATTGTTGTCAATTGCTGTGCTAGGAGCCTTAGCTGTTGTTGTCATTAATCCTAGAGGCTACCAAATGTGGCTACATCCCTTTGAAATTTTTAGCCAATTAGACAACAATCAATACACGACCGAATTGGCTTCTATTTGGAAGGCTGCGTATTGGGAAAAACAAGCTTATTTAAATTTACTGTTCTTAGGGGGAAGCCTTCTTTTTGTGGCTTTAGTTCCTTTTATTTATAGAAAAGTAATTCCTCCTGCTTCTCTCCCTTCAAAACCAAGTAATCATCAGAACAAAAAGGGAAAAAAAACGTCAAAGGTTGCTACCGCAACTCCTATAGCAGCTCCATTAGATTGGCTAAATACCAACATTCAAAAATTTGGATTGGGTAATGGTTTACTATTTTTTATGCTTTTCTATTTGAGTACAACAGCCTATCGTAATATTCCTTTTTTTGTGCTTGCCGCCGCTCCTATTATGGCAGTCGCTGTGGATGCTTTTTTCCATAGAATAAAAGCTGCTAAATGGATTTATCCATTACTCTTAGCAGGAGGACTATTCTTCTATGGTTCTATTATAACGGGTAAATATCACCAATGGACTTCCTCTAGGGATACCTATGGCTTGCAAGTGTTAAGCAGCCATAATCCTACAGGAGCAACACAATTTATTGAAAAGCATCATATTAAAGGAACCTGTTTTTCGGATTATTTGACCTCCGCTTATTTATTATGGAAATTGCAACCCAATTTTAAAACCTATATAGATTTGCGAGATTTAGATATTTTTCCGACTAGTTTTTTTGCTGATTTTGCTAAGACGACCGCTCTTCCTAGCGAATTTGACGCAAAAGACGATTCTCTAAATTTTGATTATGTGGTTCTTTTCCGCCCTAAGTTTTCTAAATTGCACAAGCATTTGTTAGCTTCTGATAATTATGATTTAGTTTTTGTAGATCCTGTTGCCTGTATTTATTTAAAAAATACCCCCCAACATCAATCACTAATTGCTCAATATGGTTTTACCGCCAATGGAAACAAAGATATTTTCTCTGAATTGGTTCCCATCAAAAGCGCTACGATTCCTTATTTAATCAGCAAACTATTTAATCCACTCTATAGCCCAACAGATTATACAGAAACCGATGAAAATGCCATAGCAGGCTCTTATTATTTAAGTCTAAAACAGACTAACCTTGCTTTTAATCGTGCCAAAGCTTCTATTCAATCGGGAGTAGAACCCTGGAAAGGACATGAGTTATTGGGTAACATTTATAATAATTCTGCGTTTAATGTAGCAACCACTGATTCTTTGCGTCAAAGTTATATACAACAAGCCTCTTACCAATATAGCCAAGCAATTAATGCCAAACCAGATTATATTAGTGCTATTGTAGGAAAAGCAACCTTGTCTATGCAGCAACAAAATTTCAGAACAGCCATACATCTATTCAACCAAGCACTAGTCATTGATCCCAATTATGCACAAGCCATCCAATATTTGGGTATGTGCTATAAAATTTTAGCCAATCAAAATGGGCAAGATCCAATTAATACACAACAATGGTTAAATTATAGCCTTCGCTTAGATCGCTTGAATCCCAATAATCCTTATATATTATTAGACATTGGAATTGCTTACTGTTCTTTAGGAAACTGCTCTAAAGCGGTAGAATATCTAAAAAATATAATGGAAGTTCCTGGCTTACCTCCAGAAGAATTTAAAACAGCAGCACGTTGTATGAAAAAGTGTAGTTAATGCCGTTGTTTTTTTGCTGTTCCAACTAAATACATAAAATAATCGTCACTATAAAACAACTAGGTTTATCCTGTTTAATACTCCGTTAATTAGCTAGTGCGCTAGCGCTTATGAGCTCCCTGAGGTCGGTTCGTTACACTCGTGAGATAGTTTTTTGCTTTTTTTAGTTCGCTATGCTCATGAGAACAGTTGCAAAAAACATCTTATATTCGGCTTCTTCAATGGAGTAATGCCTGTTATAATTCTAGATAAAAACTAAAAATAAATATGGATTTGTATTCCAAACTTCAACAAAAACCATTTCTAATTGCTGGTCCTTGTGTTATTGAATCCGAAGAATTGGTGCTAGAAGTTGCAAAAACATTAAAAAACTTACAGAAAAGCTTTACGGATTTCGTTATCATATTTAAAGCTTCTTTTGATAAAGCCAATAGAACCTCTGTTGATGCTTTCAGAGGTCCTGGTTTAGAGAAGGGGCTGGCTATTTTGCAAAAAGTTAAGGACAGTTATGGCTTGCCTCTATTAACGGACATTCATGAGCCCCAACAAGCTGCTTTGGTAGCTAATACCGTTGATATTTTGCAAATTCCTGCTTTTTTGTGTAGGCAAACGGATCTGTTATTGGCTGCCGCACAAACCAATAAGATCGTCAATATCAAGAAAGCACAATTTTTATCTGGTAAAGATATGAAACATGTTATCGATAAAGTAAGCTCTACCAGCAATCATCAGATTATGCTAACTGAAAGAGGTACGATGTTTGGCTATAATAATTTAGTGGTAGATTATACTGGGATTTTGGATATGATGGAGTATGGCTATCCTGTTATTATGGATGCAACTCATGCTGTTCAAAAACCAGGAGGAGCTGGCGGAAAAAGTGGCGGTAATCGCAGTTATGCTCCTCTGTTGGCACAGGCTGCCGCTGCTATTGGCATTAAAGGGTATTTTGTAGAAACACACCCTGAACCTGACAAAGCTTTGTCTGATGGTCCTAATATGATAACATTACAAAATTTGGAAAAATTATTAATTAACCTACAAAAGATACATCAACTTCAACTTTTTTAGTTAGCAATTTTACACACTAATAATAACACTTACCCAAAGACAAAAAGCAAAAAACACCCCTCAACACACTGTCTATCATTTATTTAACAAAAACCACAGCAGTTAAATTAATTACTATTTAACATTTTATTAAATAAAATTTTACACTGGTAAGATTTTTGTTATAGATAACTCGCAATTTAAATATTGTTTAACTATTTGGCTAAAAAATAGTTTAAATTGTATAAAAGAGAATCATATGAATACTAGTCAACGAATTTGGACCCCAAGTGAGATGTTATTAAACTCTATTTCTAACGATAGCAATACGATTGCACTTTATATCCGCCCTGAATCGGTATTAGAACAGACAATTGTACAAGATAAATATTGGCAAGAGGGTGCATTTTGGGGAGAACCTCGTCCAGGGCATCCCGAAGGCAAAGTTATCTACCATATTCATGAAGTATTACAAAATGTTGAAAAGGCAACTAAAAATGCCAAACTACGCCAACAACTTCGCTTAGTTACAATTCTTCATGACACGTTCAAGTATCTAGAAGAACAAACTCGACCTCGAACGGATTGGTCTAAACATCATGCTATCTATGCCTTAAATTTTGCTAAAAAACATATTACGGATCAAGCGGTTTTGGACGTAATAGAACTGCATGATGATGCCTATTATGCTTGGTGTGCTGACTGTGCAGGGAATAAAGACAAATCAGAAGAATTATTAAATAAATTAAGACAACGATTGGGAGATAACTTACAGTTGTATTATCTCTTTTTTAAATGTGATACCCAAACAGGAGACAAGTATCAAAGCCCTGTTGCATGGTTTGAACAAATCATGGCTGATGAAATAACCATAACAGATTTTTAATTAAATGGGTCTTTTCTTAATAAAAAAGCGTGGTTCTTGACAAATGGTGTGGAATCGTAAACTACCTTGCCCGCTTATTACTACTTTTGTTATAAGTAATAGGTCGTAAGTCGTATGCTTAGTTCCTGTAAATACAGGACATACGACTTACGACCTATTACTTTCTTCTAAAACCACGAACTATTCTCATGCCTGAACTCACTCATAAGCGATAGCGCACTAAAGGAATAAGTAGCAGCGAAGCTAAAAAGTAGTTAAAAGCTTACCCTTTTTCAGTGTTTACCACACGATTCATCAAAGAACCAAAATCTTTTATCTGTTGGAGGCTCATTATGAGCATAATCAAGTTAATGTATTGACTGTATTATTTTTAAATCGGTAGGAAGTGTTTCTCCTTTATTATTATAATGAGTGTTCTCTATTTGAATACATGTTCCCGCTTTATTTTTGATGTTAAAAACATACAATCCCTCATATTCTACGAATTCGTCTTTGCCATCTACCTCGGTAGTAAACTCATTTTTATATAGTACTCCATAAATCCCATTTTTATATTTTAACACCTCTTTACTTGTAAATTTATCTGGAGTTCTACCTTTACCCTCTGGAATTACCTTAGCATTGATGGCACTATTTTGGGCTGTCATAAATTGAGCAAATTCATCAACAGAAGATTCCGTAAAACAGTTGTTTTCAACATTCTCTTCTATCCTAATTCTATCCCTTTTTCCCTTTATCAAATACCCCTTAAATTGATCTTCGTAATTTAGCTCTTCCTCTACTTCCCAATCCGCAGGGATTTTAGCTTTTAAATCAAATTTGGCAAAGTTAACCTCCTTTGTCAATGCTAAATCTTTGGGGACAGACTCTCCGCCACAAGAAGTCATGAGAGCGATTATAGTACCTAACAAAATAAGATAGTTGCTCCTTAATATTTTCATAGTTTGTTGATTATAAATAGTAATACCTACTCTTTTGAAGGATTTTCGGTATGCTCCTGAGGTTATAAAGATTTAAAACCCTTGCCTAACAATTCCCTACCTTGTTAGTTGGTGGTTCTTATTGATTATATCACAAAATCTTTTGTCCACGCTTCTCACATAATTTGGTTCTTCGTGATTAACATCATAAACAAAAGCTCTGATGGGCTGTTTGGACTCTGACGACAACTTGGTCATCCATATATTTCCTGCCCCATCATGCCCAAAAGGCAAGGCTGCTTGGGCTTGAAGAAATGCACTTCTATTTTTTGTTTGTTCTATTATTGTATCAATTGGAGCCAAGCTCATTGTTCCCCAAAGTTTTACATTGGGTGTAGCAATACCACCATAAATTTTATACGATTGCACGAAGCAAACAGGTAGTGATTGTTTTGGAAACAGATTTTGTAGTTCTTGTAATTGTTCATCTGTGGCAGGGGGCAGCAGTTCTCCTGCTCGATATTTGTGCCCATGTTTTAACCAACCAGCTATTACTTGCGTTGCAGGATAGATAATTCCGTTAACGATGTCCCAAGGGTGATAAGCCTTTCCTGGTTTTCCTCGTTTTTCTACTGCTGTAAATAGCTCTGTGTAGGGCGCTAAAAACGCCTTGCGATCACCTGCTTTTTTTAAAGCATTACATTCCCTTATCAAAGCAGCCAGATCTTGATCTAGTAATTCATTTATTTTTTCAGCAGCATTAGATAGTTTAGGAATGGATCGATTGATTAGATCTCCATCAATTTTTTTAAGCCAATCTTTGTTTTTTTTTAGTTTCTTCATATTTACTTGACATTGCTCTAGGTTAGCCAAAACTTTGTATACGCTAAAGTACTCATTCCCTTTGCTCAATGAGAAGCAAAACGTCCGAAAAACACCAATAAATAGCGCTCCTTATTTCTTTGTAGAAACAAAGATAAAGCAATAATTACTAAGCAGTAAGATGAATTGAAATGTGCAGAGAGGAGTTTTATATTCGCATACAGCGATACTATTTATGCACGAATAACATAACAATAAAGCCCATCTAGGAAATGAGCCAATAGGAGTTTTGTAACTATTTCAAATTTTTTAAAGCCTCTAATAACGCTTCTTTTTTACGAGTAGAAACAGGAATATTATAGTTATTGGTTGTCAGGATTACGTTATTGCTTTTATCGTACTTAACAATATGATCCAGATTAACTAGGTACGATTGATGAGTACGAATAAACCGCCCCATAGGTAACATGCCCTCATACTCTCTTAAATTTTTGGAAACCATAATTTCTTTATGGTTAGACAAATAAAAGGTGGTGTAACTTCTATCTCCTTGGCAATAAACAATATCCGAAATTACAATAATATGTATGCTATCTACTGTTTTGAGCGTAATCCTTTTGATTGGTTCTTTGCTTTCTATTTGTTCCAAAAACAAAGCAACTCGTGCCTCTAACTTTTGTTCTTTGAGCCTATGGGCAGCCTTATCTACAGCAAGAACAAGCTCATCTGCATCAATTGGTTTTAGGATATAATCTATTGCTGAAATCTTTAATGCTTTGATTGCGTATTCGCTATATGCCGTTACAAAAATAATAGCTAATCCATCTGTTGGTATTTGCCCTAATATATCAAAACCATTGCCATCCTTGAGGCGAATATCTAAGAATAATAGATCTGGCTGTTGTTTCTTAATTGCCGCAACAGCAGTTTGGACACCAGCAGCTTCACCAACAACAGTTACTTGAGGCGTATACAATTGGATCGCTCTAGCAATTGACTCTCTAGCTCGTTTTTCATCATCTATTATTAATGCTCTCATTGGTTTTAGGTATATTTTAATGGAATTTTAAATGAGACTAATGTTCCTTTGGGTTGCAAAGGGTTTATTTCAAAATAAATCCTTGAAGTAGCCTTTTTATTTAAAAATTGTAGCCGCTCTTTTGTAATCACTGTGGCTAAAGAATTGTGCTCGTCCTTCTTTTTTACAGCATTCCCCAACTTAATTCCTACCCCGTTGTCCCTTATGGTTATTTTTAAGGCGCTATTTTCTTCTTCAAAAGATAAATCAATCTTTCCTTTATAATCAATATTTTTTAGACCATGCTCTAATGCATTTTCAATAAACGGTTGTGTTAACATTGGAGGGATGAGTGTATTATAAATATCTACATTTGGATCTACAACAATTTCGTAGTCAAATTCATGGTCAAACCGCAAAGCTTGCAGCTGAAAATAACTTTTTAGCCATTTTAGCTCTTTCTCTAATGAAATATATTCATGAGTAGAGTTTTCTAAAATGCCTCGCATTAATTTTGAAAATGCGGATAAATATTTGTCTGTTTCTTTGGGTTCATTTTTATAAACAAAGCTCTGAATAGCAATTAATGCATTAAAAATAAAATGAGGATTCATTTGGTTTCTCAACAACTGATGCTTCAATTTTGTAGTCCGTTCCTTAGCCACTAATTTAGTTCTTTTATAAACACCATAAGCTATTAAAACCACCAATATTAAAGCAAGAAACATAGCATAACTAAATTGTTCATTTCGTTCTGCCTTATATTTCTGTACATCTCTTTCAGATGCCAACAATTTATTTTCTTGCTCCTTTTTATAAGATTCATATTGCAGTTCTAATTCATCAATATGCTCTCGTTGCTTTTTGTCCATTAACAACTCCTCCACTTCAACTAATTTAGATTGGTAGGAATATGCCATTTTAAAATCCTTAAGTGCAACATAGCTTTCTGTCAAAACCTCTAGATTAATAGCTTGTTGCATATAATTACCCGATTCTTTGGCAGAAGCTAGATTTTTTTGAGCATAAAAAATACTTTTTTCCCAATTGCCCTTTTGAAAAAAAATCTTAGCCAAGGTCGTTGATGCTTTAACTTTTAAACTTTCATTATTAAGATCTTCTGCTAATTTTAAGGACTTGTTTATATACCAAATGGCTGTGTCTAATTTTTCTTGTTTTTGATAAACACTACTTATCCTTTCATAAATAACTCCTTCTATAGAAGAGTTTTTATTGTTACCTAGATAATTAAGCGATAAATTTAGATAATATAATGAAGAGTCAAAGACCTCTGTCATATAATAAATATGCCCAATATTATAGGTATACGCAACAAGATCTGCCTTATTCTTTGTGTATTTTTGTTCAATAGTGTATGCTTTTTTGATGTACTCCAAGCTTTTATCCACCTCCTTTTTCGCTAAATAAACGCCTGCTATCCCCGATAAATTTTGAGTTATACCAGATGTATCCCCTAATTCTTTAGCAAGCAAGACCCCTTTATGAAAAGATTTCAGTGCTAAATCATGCTTATACAAACTACGATATAAACCACCTTGATTAGAAAGAATTTTAAGCCTTCCTAATTGATCATCCAACTGGGTATACAAAACCAAGGCAGTATCTAAGTGCAATAGACCTTCCTTTATTTGTTTCTCATTGCCAAACTCTCCCAAAATAACCCCTATTAGATTATGAAAATCGGCTACGGTACTGGTATCCTTTTTAGCAACTAGCGCAAAACCTTTAGTAGCATATTCTAGTGCTTTGTCGGTATCCTTATAAATGAATTTACTCGCTAACTTATCATATAATTTAGCTTTTCTCAAAGGTTCTTTAGTGCTCTCTATAAGGTATTGTAGACTATCCAAAGGCAAGTTATCTTGTTGTGCTATACCAATGGAGCAAAAAGATATTAAGAAAAGAAATAAGAAATTAAATTTAAGCATAACTTTGTTATTGAACTCCAAAAAAAAAGACTTCTAGTTACAAACACCAGAAGCCTCTTTATTGCTATTCTATCTATTTTTTATCCCCCAAAAAAGTCTCTCATTTTATCAAAAAGCCCTTTTCGTTCTCTTTTGTCAACATCGTTGGGTTGAAAATTTTTCCCTTTTCGGATAATTTCTAGGGCTTTTCGCTCCTCTGCATTAATAGAAGTTGGCACCCAAATATTAACATGAATTAGCTGGTCTCCCTTTCCATAACTTTGAATAGAAGGCAGCCCTTTGCCCCGCAAACGGAAGATCTTCCCAGAAGGGGTTCCCTGTGGCAAGGTAATTTTTACTTTCCCCGTCAAGGTAGGAACTTCTAGGCTTGTCCCTAACGCTGCATCTGCAAAATTGACATCTAATTCATAAAGTATATTATTACCATCTCTAGTAAAATGCTTGTGCTCTTTTTCTTTTATATTGATTAACAAGTCACCAGCACCGCCTCCGTTCATTCCAGCATTTCCTTTGCCATTCATAGACAATTGCATGCCTTCACTAACACCAGCAGGAATTTCTAAATTAATCATCTCTTCACCATAAACACGCCCTTCACCTTTACAAGAAGAACACTTGCTAGTAATAACTTCTCCTGAGCCATGACAAGTTGGGCAAGCTGCAGTGGTTTGCATTTGTCCTAAAAAAGTCTGCTGAACTCGGCGAACATAACCAGAACCATTACAAGTATGACAAGTTTTAACCGCATTTTTGTCCTTTGCTCCAGAACCTCCACAAGTTTTACAACCTACATACTTCTTAACCTTTATCTTCTTAGTTGTCCCCTCATTAATTTCTTCTAAGGTTAGACTTACTTTTATGCGCAAGTTTGAACCACGTTGCCCACGAGTTTGTTGTTGTCTTCCTCCTCCTCTATTGCCAAAACCTCCACCAAAAATATCACTGAACTGAGAAAAGATATCCTCCATGTTGCCAAATCCGCCATATTGACCACCTCCTTGATTGTTGACGCCAGCATGACCATATTGGTCATATCGAGCACGTTTTTGATCATCAGAAAGTACCTCATAAGCTTCGGCAGCTTCTTTAAATTTAGCTTCTGCCCCTTTGTCATCAGGATTTCGATCTGGATGGTATTTAAGAGCAACCTTTCTATAAGACTTTTTTAATTCATCTTTGCTAGCCCCCTTATTTACCCCTAAAATATCGTAATAATCTCTTTTTTCTGCCATTTTTTTTTGTGTTAATAATTCTTATACTTTTTTGGAATAAACCAAAGCCTCCAATTTTATTCTGATAAGGTTCATGAAACATTGACTTCAAATGATCTTCCCCTAAAAATAAAATCACTAGACATGGATTTAATAAGTAGTCCACTAATCTTTTGCGAAAAAGAAAAAATTAGTGGACTATTGATTGATAAGAAGTTATACTTATTCGCCAACCACAACTTTTGCGTAACGAATGATTTTGTCATTTAGATAAAACCCCTTTTCGATGGTATCGATAATTTTTCCTTTCAATTCATCTGAAGGCGCAGGTATTTTTGTTAAAGCTTCGTGCAATTCAGGATCAAAATCTTGTCCAGTTGTCACCATTTCTTTGATTCCTTGCTGCTCTAATGCTTTTGATAATTTATTATAAATTAGAATAATTCCTTCTGGAATTTTTTCTTCATTTTCGTTATCATTGGCAGCTCGTATTGCTCTATCAAAGTCATCAATAGCAGGCAACAAAGCTCCTAAAGAATCTTTTGCAGCTAGTTTTATAATATCTTGACGCTCCTTAATGGTTCTTTTACGATAATTATCAAACTCCGCAAAAATACGCAAGTATTTATCTTTCATTTCGCTTAGCTCCTTCTCTAGACGCTCTTTGTCTGAAAGCTTACTCTTTTTATTTTCTACCGTTTCTTCTTCTTCTTTTGCATCCTCTTCTTTAAGGTCATTCTCAACAGTAGTTTCCTCTGTTGTCTTATCATTGCCATTTTCTGTCGACAAATTATCTACATGTTCTTCCTTTTCAGGTCCGTCAACAGGAATTTCTTTTTTGTTCATATACTATAATTAAAATCTTCTGATTTTAGCTAATAAAATAATCTCCTCATTTTTCCAAAATGAGCTACTTTGAGCTAGTCAAAATGTTTGCCAGCGCAAAAATAAAGACATTTTGTCAGAAAATGCTTTTTATCTTCATAAAAGTCAGGTTATTTTTGACTCCTTTGTGCCAATAATTCATCCAGATTTTCTGTCAATAAATTAACACCAATAATTTGCCCCGTGCCATCAATTAAAAAAGTATTTGGAATCTCTCTGATTCCATACAATAAGGCAACATGGTCATAAAGCCGTTTAATGTCAGAAACGTGATTGGGCCAAACCAAGCCATCCTTTTGAATAGCAGCCTGCCAACGTTCTTTATCCGTTTCTATTCCTATGCTAATAATAGTAAACTTTTCTTCGGCTTTAAAAGTAGTATTTTTATACTTATGATAAAGCTTCACTAGCCCCTTGTTGTGCTGACGGCAAGGACCACACCAACTCCCCCAAAAATCTAACAAAACCAATTGCCCTTTAAAATCCGAAAGTCTCAAAGAATCCCCGTTTGCCATATACCCTACAAAATCAGGAGCCTGACTTCCATTGCTTTGACTAGGTATTTTATAAATTTTGATCGCTCCCCAAACCAATAAAATGACAATAGGGATAAACAGTAGTTCTTTTATTTTTTTCATTTGAATATTTTATTAATACTCCGTTAATTTTTATCACAGCTATAAAATAAAAAAGTGAGTAAAGCAATAGCTCTCTCACTTGAACAATATAAATACATTTTGGTTCTAACAACAACAAGCCTTAGAAACCTTATAATTTTTCTTTCTTAATCAGCACTCCCATTTGTATCAATGCCTTTTCAGAAGCCTTCTGCTCAGCACTTTTTTTGCTGTAATCTTCAGCAGTAGCTAAAGCTTTTCCATCTAATAATACAGCAATTTTAAAACGTTCCCTGTTGTTTTTAGTTCTGTAGTGGTCCAATACATCATAAGAAATCGTTTTTTGATTTTTTTGACTGTATTCGAGCAATTGACTTTTATAATTGGTATTAACCGTTTCCAATTCATGCACATCTATGTATTGGCGGAGCATTCTATTGATAATAAAATGTTTCGTACGCTTGTATCCCACATCCAAATATACTGCACCTACAAAAGCCTCAAATGTGTTTCCCATCATCGTTTGGCTAATTCTAGTAGCTCCCAATTGGCGTAAGAATATGTCCAATTCCATGTGTGCTGCAATTTTGTTAAGTGCTTTTCTATTGACCATTTTAGAACGCATCTGAGTCAAAAAGCCCTCATCTTGGGTAGGATATTTCCGAAATAAATATTCAGCAGTTACCGAATCTAGAATAGCGTCCCCCAAAAATTCAAGCCGTTCATTATTCGTAGGGTATCGTTTGCTTATTTTCTCTTCCTTTGACGTTAATGATTTATGAGTAAAGGCTCGTTTGTACAGGTGTACATTATTAGGTATAAATCCTAGTATTTTTGCTAGTTCTCTTACAAAAACTTTATCCGTAGATAAAGTATAATTAAAAAATTTTCTTACCACAACTTATTATTTATAAAACCCTCCCAAATAGTCATTTTTAGTTCTTATGCTAAAAATTAAAAGACTACAAATATCCATGTTTTCAGAATATATTTTTGGATGTTTTAGTGTATAAGGTTATCAGGGGAGATGTTCAATAATACTTCCTATTTTAGAACATTTATCAATACAGAACTATTGGCATTGTAATCAAGTTAGTACATATATACATAACAACACAAAGAATACAATTCTTATCTGATTGAGGTAGTCCCTATTTTTAAGTTAATTATTGTGTCTATTTATTTTACATTCTTAATGAATCTCCAACTAATATTATTCCAAATTCAATATTTACCAAAACAATAAATCGAAAAACAAAATTTGATTGAAATTTTATATTATCCTTTCATTAAACAATAATAAACGAAGTAAAATTGCAATAAAAAGGGATAATACACTCTACGATTAATGCATTATCCCTTAATACCCTGTCAATATAGTAAGAATAAAATTATTCTTCAAACTTTTTGAATATGATTGTCGAATTATGCCCTCCAAATCCAAAGCTATTACTTAATGCTGCACGTACTTCACGCTTCTGAGGAGCATTAGGTGTAAGGTTCAATTTTGGATTAATTTCTGGATCTGTTTCTTCATGATTAATGGTAGGAGGAACAACTCCTTCACAAATAGATTTCACACAGATAACAGATTCTATCGCTCCAGCAGCACCCAATAGATGCCCTGTCATAGATTTAGTTGAACTAATATTCAAACGATAAGCATCTTCTCCAAAGACATTTTCTATTGCTGTTATTTCCATCAAATCACCCAATGGAGTAGAAGTACCATGTGTGTTGATGTAATCAATATCCTTAGTCGTCAAGCCAGCACAATCCAACGCTTTATTCATTACTTTGGCAGCACCAGCACCCTCAGGATCTGGAGCAGTAATATGATAAGCATCCGAAGTCATTGCACTACCAACTAACTCAGCATAAATTTTAGCACCACGTTTTTTGGCATGTTCATACTCTTCCAAAACAATTGCACCTGCTCCCTCTCCTAATACAAACCCATCACGGT